>JAKQXH010000099.1 GCA_029561555.1 Candidatus Omnitrophota bacterium | reverse complement strand
CTTAGGTAGCATGGCTCAAGTGAGATTTAAGGGGGAGACGGATACTTGGTGGACGAATATAGAGGCTTTAGACTGTTGAAAAACGAATCTTGCTCATTGGTAACTTATAGTGGCATGTAGTCACCATATGGGCACCAAGCGTGTTTGAACCGGTACCGTTTCCAATCCTGCCCTAAAAAGGGCTACTGCGTTGAAGGACTGCTTCGCTGAAGTAAACCCGCATAAGGTACCTGGTCCACCGAGCTGAATACCGAGATCCTTCGGCGGCTCACGCTGCCTCGAGGATGACAATTTCTAATTGACTGATATGGCATAGCTGTCCCCGCCTTGTATTGAGAAGCATGATATAAGTAGCCATAAATTACTGCTAAGGCAGTATAAAATATTTAATTGATTTTAAATTTGCCGATATATTAATATAAACATTTAAATGATACTGCCAAAGCAGTAAATATCCTAAATTTTAGAATATTAACCCTTGAATTCAGATATAAAGTGTGTTATTTTACTGCTATGGCGGTATTTAAACTATGAACACTTTAGAGCGATTTAAAAAAGAAATTCCCGAATTAGTGCGTACCCATAGAAAGAAAAGCGCACTGTCCCAAGCTGCTCTTGCGAACCTTGCAGGGGTGGGAAAGACTGTGATTTTTGATTTGGAGCATGGCAAGATGACCATTCAACTTGATACCTTGCTTCGTATTCTCGGTGCATTAAACATTGAGATGAGGTTTCATAGTCCCTTGCTTCAAGCCATGAAGGAAACGCAATCATGAGAAAAGCAAAAGTTTTCTTTGATGGCCGTTTTGCGGGAATTCTCTCGGAAGAAAGCAGGCGTTACGCCTTTGAATACAACAAAGACTACAAAGGTCCTTCGATCTCTCGAACGATGTTGCGTGAGAAAGAAAAATTTGAGTTCGATGAGTTCCCGCCGTTCTTTGACGGTTTGTTGCCGGAAGGTGTCAATCTCGAAGCTTTTTTAAGAAGAACTAAAATTGATCGACGGGATTATTTGGGTCAGCTTTTGTCTGCCGGGCATGATCTTGTGGGCGCAGTGACGGTGGAGGAAATGAGTGAGTAACAATATCTGCGCTATCACTTACAGTGATATTCCTGCCAACGAGCAGTATTCGGCAAAAGGATTAAAACTCCTTTCGCCCCAACTCAAAAAGCTAAAACCTCTTAATCTTACTTTGGAAGAGCAGCGTGAAGAAGCGGCTGCGCGGGCGGGAAAAATGTCCATCCAGGGGGTGCAGGTTAAGCTGAGCGCCAGGCTGGCGGTTTCAGCCGGCGAATTTAAAATCGTAGATCGCGGCGGAACTTACATTTTAAAACCCGCTCCTGCCGGGTATCGTGAAGTGCCGGAAAATGAGGATCTGACCATGCGTCTTGCGGCGACGGCGGGCATCCAAGTTCCTGTGCATGGTTTAGTTTATGCCAAAGACGGAACCCGCACCTATTTCATCAAGCGATTTGATCGAAAAAAAGGAAAGAAGCTTTATCTGGAAGATTTCGGTCAACTCTTGGGCTTGGCCAGAGAAGTCAAATACGAAACTTCCATGGAAAATTTTGCTAACGCAGTTCAAAAATTTACTACCTTCCCAGCCGTCGAAAGCCGCGAATTTTATTTGCGGACTATTTTTTGCTTTCTAACCGGTAATGAAGATATGCATGCCAAGAACTTTTCACTTTTCTCCGAAGATAATCAGGTTTTTAAATTGGCTCCCGCATACGATCTTTTAAACAGCACGATCGTGACTTCCGGGAAATCAAAGGAAGAGCTCGCAGTTCCTTTGGCTGGAAAGAAATCGAAACTAACGCGCAATGATTTGGTGAAATACTTTGCGCATGAAAGATTGGGGTTGGATCAAAGAGCCGTTGAGGCTTGTTTTAAGCAATTGAAAGATGCTTTCCCTGAATGGGAGCGATTGATACAACGCAGCTTTTTAAGTGAGAAAATGAAAAAGGCTTACCTGGAATTGTTCGCGGAACGGTGTAAGCGATTACAGCTTTGATCGAACCGTTGAGCATTTATCCGGTACCGTTTCCGAAAGTGCCGGGTTGAAATGAGCTACGCATGAAAACGATACGGCAAGGGGAAATCGCCATCGAAATCATCAGGGGGGAATGAGCATGGCAGACACTAAGCAGGATGTGTTACGCCCTCAAACTTTTCAAACCTACGCGCAGTTGCTTTCCGCCGTCCGGCAAGCTCTTGCCTCGGGCCGTGAGCGTGCGCTCGCGGCTGTCGACCGGGAAAAAGTGCGCACTTCCTGGGAAGTGGGCAAGCTGATTGTTGATCACATTCTGCTCAATAAAGAACGGGCTGATTACGGGGCGCAGGTGATCACGAAGCTTTCGAAAGACTTGGGTATCAGCCACACTGAATTAAAATATATGGTTGAATTTGCTCGCGCGTACCCAATTGGCCGGCCGGCCGGCCAATTGTCCTGGGCACATTACGAAACTCTCTTGAGTATTAATAATCCGGAAAAGCGCGACGAACTAGCCACGGAAGCTAAAAAGGAAAACTGGACCCGTCAGCGCCTTCGGACGGAAGTCCGGCGAATCAAAGAAAAGCCGCCTGCTCCGATTGCGCGCCTTGAACCGCTGAAAGGTGTGCCCGGCACTTACGCCGTCACGACCTGGCAGGGAAAACCCGCTTACGACCTCGGCTTCTCAATCTATAAAATCATCCCGGGCAATTCCAAAACGACCAAGTCTAACCCCGCCCATCTCTACGCCTATCACGGCACCGTTCTCGAAGTTATCGATGGCGATACACTTTGGGTGGCTATCGACCTGGGATTTGACATCGGTATTACCCAGAAACTCCGCCTGCGTGGGATCGACGCCCCCGAAGTCGACAGCACCACCGGACAGGAAGCGAAAAAATTCCTCGAGGGCTGTTTCCGGAAAAGCAAATCCATCCTTCTTACGACCTCCAAGTCCGACAAATACGACCGCTACCTCGCCGACATCTACCAGGGCGATACCTACCTCAACCAGCTTCTATTGGATGAAGGCCTGGCAATTACCGCTATCGACTAGAACGGGCACGCCTCTTTCCCAGCGGAGAAAATGCCGTTGTTTTGCGGGGCATTGATGAGTAAAATCACCTCTTCAGATGATTAAAAAATTTTTTCTCGCCGCCGGAGCTGTTTTTGCGCTGATTGGCCTGTCCAATCTGGCCCTGCGGGAGCCTTTTCTGTCATCGAACGATTTTTATATCATGCGGCTTTTGTCGGGCAGGAATTTTTTTGTCCGTTCCGCGCATCAGCCGGGTTCTTCGGATACCGCGATGGAACTCAGCCGGGAATCGTTCAGGATGAACGGCGCTCAGGAGTCTTTTTCGCGCGACAAGAAGGCCGGGACTTTCCGGATATTCTGCGTGGGGGGCTCGACGACGAGAGGCTGGCCGTTCAATCCGCATCTGTCCTATCCTTTGCTGGCGGAGGCATATCTGAAGGACCTTCTGCCGGGGAGGAAGACGGAGGTGATCAATGCGGGGTTTTGCGGTTCCGATTCCACGAGCGATCTCCCGCTTTTCAAAGAGTTGATGAACTATCAGCCGGACCTTGTCTTAATATATGAAGGCCGCAACGATGTGGGGAATATGGTTTTTCACGCGGGATACAAATCCCGGCTGCTGGAAGCGCATGTCTGGCTTTTGCGGCACGTGTTTCTTTACGGCTTCCTTAAAAATAAGCTGCTGTCCGGGCGCCGGTTTCAGCTTGATCACGCGAAGACATTGAGGCGTTTTATGGGGGGCGGGGAAAATTTTGACGGTTCCGCCCTGCGGAATTTGCTCGAAGGAAATCTTCGCCGGATGATCCATACGGGAAGAGAAAATCATTGCCGGGTTGTTTTGCTCACGCAGGCCCTCAGCCTCAACGAGATCCGGAATAAAACGGTCATGGTGAACGTGAATGAATGGATAAGGCGTCTTGCGGCGGATTGTCAGGCCGGGCTTGTCGATATCGACGGCGCTTTTCGCGGTTCGGAAATTCCGTACGATGAACTTGTTATCCCGCACCCCGTTCATCCGGATTTGGAGGGGTATTTTCTTATGGCGAAGACCGTCTGCCGGTATCTTGCGGAAGAAAATATCATTGCCCCCGGAAAGGAGTGGCAATGGGAAAATTTGAAAACGGACGGGCAGTATCTTGAAGAGCTGGGCGTAAAGGACGATTTCCTGTCTTCCGTTTACAGAGAGAGATTGGGGGATCTTCTCAAGAACAGTTTAAACAAGCCGGAATTGGCGGAAGTCTATTATAAAAAAGGCGCGTAATAACAGGGGGCACGCCCCTTTATTTTCTCTATTTCGCTTCGAACGCTTTAACCCGCCTGAAGGTTTCTTCTCCGTAGGCCATGTGATAAAAATGCCCCTGGCCGGGGATAATATGAAGGGCCGCGCTGGGAATGGTCTTCGCGAGGTATTCGCTGAACTGCCGGGGGATCCATTTGTCGTCGGAGCCCTGGCAGATTTTCACCGGGACACGGATGTCTTTTATTTCGAACCCCCACGGGAGATAAATCAGCTGGGCGTCGAGGGCCGGGCCTTTCGCGCCCTGCCTGAAGAGTTCCTGGAAATCGCGCATGAAGAGATATTGCAGGTCCCCGATTTCGAATAATTTCCGGTCCGCTTCGCACATGCTGGAATCCATCATTTTGACGAATGCCCGGGGATTTTTGAGTACTTTCTGCTGGAACCCGAGCAGGGAAAAGGGAATCTGAAACAGCCAAAGCGGGAGTTTCGCCCCGATTTTGGCGTAAAAGCGGTCCATGGCCCCCAATCGGCGGACGGCTTCGGGGTCGGTGTAAAGCGGCGCGGCTCCGGCAAGGTCAACGACAAACGTCAGGCGCTCGTTTAATTTGTACGCGGACGCGAGCAGGGTGGGGTTTCCGCCCGAGATGCCCATCATCCCGAACCGTTTCAGGCCGAGCCGGTCGGCCAATGCCGCGATGTCCTCCGCGCCGTCGAGCAGTTTGCGTTCAGGATAGAAATCAGACAGGCCGATTCCGGGGCGGTCGGGGACAATGATGCGGTAGCCGTTCCGTTTGGCCGGGGCGTGAAGGAGCATCACGTGCACGTGAGATCCCGTGCCGTGGCAAAAGATAACCGGGATTCCCCGCGGATCTCCGTATTCGTAAAACGCGATTTTGCGTCCGCCGGAGACTTCCAGGAATGAAACTTTTTTATTGAGTTCTTCGAGTTCTTCGCGGCCGATGATTTCCGGCGCAGCCGTTTCCTTTCCGCAGGGGCAGTTCATTTTTTCCTCCTTAAAAAGGGGTGTGACCCATTTATTTTATTTTAAATAAATTGCGGCCATTTGACCATCCGCTTCTTGAGGTCCAAGGTTCGGCCGTCCACGACGAAAGTCCCGTCGCCGTTCGCGTGAATCGTGCGCCGCTCTTTGCGTTTCGGATCATGCCACGCCTTGACGGCTTTCAGGATGAGGAGCCCGTATTTTTCGGCGAGGGTGGCGTCAACCAGGCGGCATTCGAGATTCGCGAGACATTCGGCGATGAGAGGCGCTTTGACTTTTTCGGCGGGGACGGGCGTGAGGCCGAAAGTCTTGAATTTGTCGGTGTCTTTGCCGGAACAGTTCCCGATATCGACGGTCTTGGCCGCGAGATCGACCGTGGGAATAGCGATCACGCATTCCCGGGTTTTGCTCAGCGCGGTGAAGCTGTAATCCCAGGGGCCGATGATACAGGCGATGAGCGCCGGCTCGAATTCGACCGGCATCAGCCAGCTCATGGTCATGATGTTGGCTTTGCCTTTGTACTCGGTCGCGACCAGAACGACCGGCCCCGGTTCGATCAGCTGAAAAACTTTCGCCAGCGGATATTCTTTCATCATGGCTAAACTCCTCTGCGGCTATTTTTTATGCGCGATTTATTTCAAAAGGATTATTGATACACTTCACGGCGATGGCCGATTTTGATGACGGTGATTTCCCGCGTCCCGTCGTTTATTTCATAGACGATTCGGTAATCCCCCTGCCTCAGCCGGAAATAACGGTTATCGCCTTTCAACATTTGGGCGCCCAAAGGCCTCGGTTCATCGGAAAGGGCCCCGATTTTCTGGACGAGGCGCGAAATATCCGGGGGCGGGATTTTGCGAAGTTCTTTTTCCGCGCTCCGCTTGAAGGAGAGCTTATATTTATAGGAGACCATCGCGTTTCAGGTTTTTGAGGACGGTCTCGTAAGACGCGGCCGGTTCTTTCGCCCGGTCTTTTATGGCCTGGAGGTCGATCGCGTCTTCTTTGAGCGAAAAGCGGATGGCTTCGCTGATGACTTCGGAAATGCTGGAATTCATCTGGACCGCTTTCATTTTGAGGGCCTGGTGAAGCTGCGGATCCAGGTAGACAGTCGTTCGTTTGGGCATTGAAGGCTCCTTTCAGAAACAAGTGTAGCATTATGATGTTTTGATGTCAAAATGTCATTCGGCTTGCTTGAAATATCCCGGGATCTCGGAAAAATGGCAGGAAAAATGGTAGAATGGATCCGATGAAACGGCAGCGGGGAGGAAATGTTTATGAAACCTGATATCTGGAAACGAAAAGATCTGGGGAAACGCTATTTGGAAATCGTGCGCGCGGCGATCCCGCTCGCGAAAGTGCAGGCGGAAGTTCTGCTGGTGATGATCGCCAAGATGCGAAAATCCGTTTCGAATTTTCTGGATCTGGGGTGCGGGGACGGGGCCCTGGGCTGGACGATCCTTTCCAGGTATCCGAAGGCGCGCGGGGTTTTTCTCGATTTTTCCGAGACGATGATCGCGGCCGCCCGGAAGAAAGCGCCGAAAGGCAGCGGGAACCTCGCGTTCGTTCTGGAAGATTACGGCAAGTCCGGGTGGGTCCGCTCCGTCGGCCCTTACGGGAAATTCGATCTGATTGTCTCCGGGCTTTCCATTCACCATCAAACGGACCGGAAAAAGAAGGAGATCTACCGGCAGATTTTCGGGCTCCTGCGCCCCGGAGGGCTTTTTTTGAATATGGAGCATGTGACGTCCCGGACGGAACGGCTCAAGAAGGTCTTTGAGGAATATTTCATTGATTCGCTTTACGCCCGCTTCCGGCGCTTAAATAAGAAAATCACGCGCAGGCAGGTCGGTAAAGATTTTTATCACAACAAGCTCCGGGACTCGAATATCCTCGCGCCGGTCGAAAAACAGTGCCAATGGCTTCGCGAGATCGGTTTCTCCGATGTGGACTGTTATTTTAAAATATTCGAGCTGGCCCTTTTCGGCGGGGCGAGACCCCGTTGACGCGCGAGGGGATGAATTTGAAAACCGGGCCGGGATATGTTTGGGTCGATGACGCTCAGGCGCTCGCGCGGCTGACGGAGGCGTTGCGCGGCGTGTCCCGCGTGGGGCTTGATACGGAAGCCGACAGCCTTCATCATTATTTCGAGAAAGTCTGCCTGATTCAGCTGAGTTTTTCGGGGTCGAATTACATCGTCGATCCGCTTGCCGGGCTTTCGCTGACGGAATTCCTCGCGGAATTGTCCCGGAAGGAATTGATTTTGCAGGGCGCGGATTATGATCTTCGCATGATGAAGCAGTCGTTCGGATTCCGCCCTGAAGCCCCCGTTTTCGATACCATGCTGGCCGCCCAGGTCCTGGGGTATGAGCAAATCGGCCTCGCGGCGCTGGCCGAAAAATTCTGCGGGGTTACGCTCGCCAAGGCCGGGCAGAAATCCGATTGGTCGAAGCGGCCTCTGCCCGTGAAGCTGCTGGAGTACGCCGCTTCCGACGTGAATTGTCTGGAACGGATTGCCGACGGAATGACGGACGAACTTCGAAGGCTGGCTCGGACGGAGTGGCACCGGGAATGCTGCGAGCGCGTCGTTAAGGTCACGGGGCTTCCGGAGAGAGAAGAAGGGAAGGACCCGTGGCGGATCAAAGGTTCGTCGAAACTGCTGCCGAAAACGCTTGCCTTTGTCCGTGAAATCTGGAAATGGCGGGAAGAGGAGGCGCGGGAAAGAGACCGTCCGCCGTTCATGATTTTGCTGAATGAAAATTTGATTGCGCTCGCGGAATGGCGGGTGAGCAATCCCGGAACGCCGCTTTGCGGGGGACCGGCATTTTTGAGGAGGGTTACGGGAGAGAGGCTGTCGCGCCTTGAAAACGCGGTCCGCTTCGCGGAAAATCTCCCTCCTTCCGCCTGGCCGGAACGGCTCAAGAGGACGTGGGCCCCGGACGGCAGGCCTTCCCAGGAAAAAGTTGAGGCGCTGATCGCGGCGTGCCGGACGATCGCGGAAGGATTGAAGATATCGCCTTCGTTTCTCGCCCCGCGCGCGGCGCTGACGGCCGTGGTTCGGCAGGAAGCCCGGTCTGCGGACGCGGTGATGACGGCGAGCGGGCTGATGCGCTGGCAGACTGAATTGGTGATGCCCGCGGTCAAAACCGTGCTGTGAAAACGGGCCTGCCTGTTTTTTAAACGAATGCCCACCGGGGCAATATCCCACTTGTATTAAATCCCACCCCGTGCTATTCTTTGATTGTGCGGAAAGAGAGGGGGCGGATATGACCATCAAGGACATTCTCAAAGACGCGGACTTCGAAGAGGTTGCCGAAGTTAAAGTCGATTCGAAAAACCGGGTCACGTTGAGCAGGAAAAATTCGAAAGTCGCAACCAGTTACCGCATATACCGGAATTCCATCGGGCAGATTATTCTGGACCCGCAGGTTACCGTGCCGGCGTATGAAGCATGGTTGTTCCGGAACGAAGAGGCGAAGACGCTGGTCCGGAAAGGGATTCGGGACGCGAAAAACAAGCGCCTGCTGAAGGCCGCCGAAGATTACTCGAAATATCCGGAAGATCCCGAATAATGTTTGAAATGCAATTCACCGTTACGGCGTCCGAGACCCTGAAAACGCTGGGAAAAGACCCGGGGAAAAAAAGGCTGGTCCGGCAGATCAAGAAAACCCTCGGTTTTTTGCAGACCGATCCCCGTCATCCCTCATTGAATACGCATCCGTACCAGACCATTCCGAACCCGTTTGAAACGGGCGAAAAAGTTTTTGAAGCTTATGCCCAAAATCAGGCTTCTTCCGCGTACAGGGTTTTTTGGTGCTACGGCCCCGGGAAAAAACAGATTACCGTTATCGCGATCACACCGCATCCTTGAGGAGAATGATCAATGGAAAGACGTAAATCCGGGAATGGGAATAAAAAAAACGAGGCTTCTTCTTCCGTTTTCTGGGACGGCCTGAGGGCGGAGCTGGAGGAGGCGCGGGAGGGGAATCTCTACCGGTCTCTCCGGGTGGCGGGATCGGGTTCGGGGCTTCTGAATTTCTCCGACAACGATTACCTGGGATTGGCGCATGACCCGAGAATTGTTCAGGCGTTTGAACTGGCTTCCCATCAATACGGAGTCGGCGCGGGGGCTTCGCGCCTGATTTCCGGGACCAGTCTTCTTCACGAACAACTGGAAAAGGGAATCGCGGAATTTAAAAAAACGGAGCGGGCGCTTGTTTTCGGGAGCGGGTACCTGGCCAATCTGGGGGCCGTCAGCGCGCTGGTTTCGGAGAAGGATCTGATCGTCATCGACAAATTGAATCACGCGTCGATTATCGACGCGGCACGGCTTTCCGGCGCGACCCTGCGGGCCTATCCGCATAAAAACCTTTCGCGCCTCGAGGCGATTCTCCGGAAATCAAAAGATTTCCGCCGGCGGCTGATTATCACGGACAGTGTCTTCAGCATGGACGGGGACCTCGCGCCGCTCCGGGAGCTTGCGGAGATCAAGAACGCGCATGACGCGATTCTGATGGTCGATGAAGCGCACGGGATCGGCGTGTTCGGGAAGTCCGGGCGGGGCGTCGGCGAATATCTGGACGTGGAGGATGAAATCGACATTTCCATGGGGACGCTTTCGAAGGCGGTCGGGGCGATGGGCGGATTTGTCGCGGGCCCCCGCGAGCTGATCGAATATCTCGTCAATTTCTCAAGACCGTTTATTTTCGCGACGGCCCTTCCTCCGCCGGTGATGGCGGCCTGCCTGGAGAGCTTTCATATCATCGAATCGGCCCCGAAACTCAGAATGAGGCTTTGGGGAAACGTCCGGGAGGTGAAACAGGTCCTGCTCGAGCTGGGGTTCAAGTTGGGGGAAACCGTTTCGCCGATTCTGCCCGTCCTGACGGGAGACGAGAAAAAGGCCCTGGAATTGTCCCGGGCATTGTCGGATGAAGGCATTTTTGTCCCCGCGATCCGTTATCCGACCGTCGGGAAAGGGAAGGCCCGCCTGAGGCTTACGGTCAGCGCGCGGCACACGGAACCGGACCTTCAGCGCCTATTTACCGCTTTGCGGCGCGTGAGGAAGTTGTTATAATACCTCCCCCGCAATAGGGAAAAAACACCATCCCGGTTTCCAGGAAACCGATTTTTCTCTCCGGGCGGGAATCTGAAGTCGGATGCTGGCAGGGACTATGACGACGTATTCTTACGAAAGACTGGCCGAACTGGACAAGAAATTCATCTGGCACCCGTTTACCCAAATGAAGGACTGGGTCCGCGACGGAATCACCATCGTCGAAGAGGGAGAAGGCTGCCTGATCCGCGACGTCAAAGGGCGGGAGTTCATCGACGGGGTGTCTTCCCTTTGGTGCAATGTTCACGGGCACCGGCGGAAGGAAATCGACGACGCGATCCGCTCGCAGCTTGCGAAAATCGCCCATTCGACTTTTCTCGGGCTTTCCAACGTGCCGGCGATTCTGCTGGCCGAAAAATTGATTCAAATCGTTCCGGCGGGGCTCCGCCGCGTTTTTTATTCGGATTCGGGCTCGGAGGCGGTCGAGATCGCCCTCAAAATGGCCTATCAGTTCTGGGCGCAGACCGGGAAACCCGGAAAGAAAAAATTCCTGAAGCTGGAAAACGCCTATCACGGGGACACCATCGGCTCGGTCAGCGTCGGAGGGATTTCCCTCTTTCATGAACTTTATAAGCCGCTTCTTTTCGATACTTTCGGCTCTCCTTCGCCTTACCGGTACCGCTGGCCGACGGGAAGCGATCCCGAACGGGTCCGCGAAGAATCTTTGCGGGAAATGGAAAAGATTTTGCGAAAACATGCCGATGAAATAGCAGGAGTGATTATCGAGCCCCTCATGCAGGGGGCGGCGGGCATGATCGACCAGCCGAAGGGATTTGTACGCGGGGTGAGCGAGCTCGCGAAACGGTATCATACGCTTTTGATCTTTGATGAAGTGGCGACGGGATTCGGGAGGACGGGCAGAATGTTCGCCTCGGAACACGAAGGCGTTTCGCCGGACATCCTGACGGTCGCCAAGGGGATTACGGGGGGATATCTCCCGCTTGCGGCAACGATAACAACCGAGGAGGTCTATGAGGCATTTCTGGGCGAGTACGCGGAGTGCAAGACTTTCTTCCACGGTCATACGTACACGGCGAATCCGCTGGCCTGCGGCGCCGCGCTGGCGAATCTGGAGATTTTTGAAAGAGATCAAACTCTAGAGAAGCTCGGCGCGAAGATCGCCCGCCTTGAGGCGGGATTACGGCGGATGTCCGGGTTGGAACACGTGGGCGATATCCGGCAGGTTGGATTTATGGCCGGGATCGAACTGGTCCGCGACCGGAACACGAAGGAGCCCTATGCGTTGGGCGAGCGGATGGGGTTTCGCGTCACGGAACGGGCCCGGGAAAAAGGGGTTTGGATCCGTCCGCTGGGGAATGTGATTGTCCTGATGCCTCCGCTTGCGATTCCGGAAGCCATGCTGGATCGGCTGCTTTCGGCGGTAGAGGAATCCATCCCGGAGGTCACTTCGGCCGGCAGAGAGGCGGTTTTGAAATGACGGAAAAAACGCACAAAGGGGTTTTTATTATCGGAACGGACACCGGCGTCGGGAAGACGGTGGTCGCGGCGGGGCTCGCGCTCTGCCTCCGGGACCGCGGCGTCAAGGTCGGTGTGATGAAACCGATCGCGACAGGGTGCCTCAGTTCCGACAAGCGCCTTTACAGCACGGACGCGATCTATCTTTTCGAAGCGGCCGAGAACGAATATCCTTTATTGAGCAATCCGATCCGCTTCCGGAACCCGCTGGCGCCGCATGTGGCGAGCCAAATTGAACGGACGCCGGTGGACATGAAGAAAATTCTCTGGGCGTATCACGAAATCTGCCGGCTTTACGATTTCATCATCGTGGAAGGGATCGGCGGGCTTCTCGTTCCATTCATGGATAATTATTTCGTGGCCGATTTGGTGAAGGAATTCAACCTCCCCGTGATCATTGTGGCCCGCGGGAATCTGGGGACGATCAATCACACGCTCCTGACGGTGCAGGCCGGGGTCAACCGGGGGCTGAATATTCTCGGGATCATCCTGAACGGCGTTCCGCAGGCGAACCTTTCCATGGCGGAGGTGACCAACCCGCGCGTGATTCAGGACCTGACGGGGCTTCCGGTCCTGGGTGTGCTTCCCAAACTGAGCGACGTCGACGTCGATCATATGCTTTTCGGCAGCCTCAAGAAAACCTTCTCCGAAAAAATCAAGCTGGACACCATCCTCTCCCCCGGTTAACGTTCATGAAAGAAAAAGTCCTCGTTGCGATGAGCGGCGGAGTGGACAGCTCCGTCGCGGCGTATCTTCTGAAACAGCAGGGCTACCGGGTCATGGGCGCGACCATGAAGACCTGGGCGAGCGAACATTGCGACCGGCTCGGCACGCGCGCCTGCTGTTCGCGCGAAGGGGTCCGGGACGCGCGGGACGTCGCGGCCAAGCTTTCCATCCCTTACGCGGTTTTCGATTTTGAGCGGGAATTCAAGAAGGCCGTGATCGATTATTTCAACGCCGAGTATCTCCGCGGCAGGACTCCCAATCCCTGCATCGTCTGCAATCAGGAAATCAAATTCAAACTGTTCCGGGAACGGGCGCGGGCTTTGGGGGCGGATCGGATTGCGACGGGGCATTACGCAAAAGTCTTGAAGGAGGGCGAGCCCAGCCGCTATTATGTGCAGGAGGGGAGCGACGGGACGAAGGATCAGTCTTACGTCCTTTTTTCATTGTCCCAGAAAGAACTGTCGCATCTCCTGCTCCCGCTGGGGGATCTGAAGAAGCAGCGGGTGAGGGAAATCGCGAAAGAGGCGGGACTTCCCGTTTCCGGGAAGGCCGATTCGCAGGAGATTTGTTTTATCCCGAGCAACGACTACGCCGGTTTTTTGAAGAAGGAAATCGGGTTGGCCGACCGGCCCGGTTTGATCAAAAACCGGGAAGGGAAAATCCTGGGGGAGCACAAAGGATTCTTTCATTTCACGGTCGGCCAACGGAAGGGGCTCGGGATTGCCCACCGCCATCCGCTTTTCGTGACGCGGATTGACGCGGAGAAAAACGAAGTGATTGCCGGGCCGAAGGCGGAAGTGCTGGCCCGGACGTTTATCGCGGACGGGCTGAATTGGATGATGCCCGAGACGGACAAGGCCGCGCGGAAATTTCAGGTCAAGATCCGCTCCGCGCATAAAAAATCCGACGCGACGGTCCATCTTGAAAAAAACGGGACGGTCCGGGTCGTGTTTGATAAACCTCAGGAGGCAATTACGCCGGGGCAGGCCGCGGTTTTTTACGACGGGCCGACGGTGATGGGCGGAGGATGGATCCGCTTGGTCTTGGATTGAAGCCGGTGGAAAATAAATTCGGAAAATTAAAAACGGTCATCGCATCTTACGGAAGCGCGCTCGTCGCTTTTTCGGGCGGCTGCGATTCGGCGTTCGTATTGAAAGTTGCGCGGGACGTCCTGGGCCGGCCGAACGTGAAAGCGGTGACGGCGAAATCTCCCAGTATCGCGGGCCGGGAATTTGAAGAGGCCAAGCGGCTCGCCCGGGAATTCGACGCGGAGCACATGATCGTGGAAACGGACGAGATCGCAAGGCCCGATTACCGGTCGAATCCTCCCGAACGGTGTTTTTTCTGCAAGGAGGCGCTTTACGAAAGACTGCTCGCTTTGGCGGCGGCGGGCGGATTCAGGACCGTCTGCAACGGAGCCAACGCAGACGATTTAGACGATTGGAGGCCGGGGCACCGGGCGGCTGAAAAATTTTCGGTCCGAAGCCCTTTGATCGAAGCGGGATTTTCAAAGCGGGACGTTCGCGAACATTCAAAGCGGCTGGGGCTTCCGACATGGGCGAAACCCGCGTCTCCCTGTCTTGCGAGCCGCATTCCCTACGGGGAAGCGATTACGCCGGAAAAATTGACTCAGATCGAGCGGGCGGAGGATTTTCTCAGGGATTTGAATTTTTCTTGCGTGAGGGTGCGTCATCACGGGCCGGTCGCGCGTCTCGAATTCGATCCGAAGGATTTTGAAAGGCTGAGGGACGATGAAACCCGCAAGGAAATTGTCCGCGCGCTGAAGGCCTTCGGATTTCATTATGTCGCGCTGGATCTTGAAGGGTTCCGGAGCGGAAGTCTGAATGAAGTTAAATGACCCCTCGGAGTGTTTTTCCCGAGGGAGTCATCCTGAGCGGAGCACCGCAGGTGCGAAGTCGAAGGATCTATTTCAGGAGGCCCCGGCCTAGGGGCCGACGTGGGACAAGGTAAGGTTTTTCGATCTAAATAATAGAGGGCAAAATTGCATGGAATTTCGCATTTCTAATCAGATGCTTGTTTTTCCTTCTCCCCGGAAGGAGATGAGCCTTCTCAATCCCAAGATCAAGAAGGCGAAAATTCCTTCCGTCCTGACAATCCCATTGCTTCAGCACCGGGGACAGGCGGCGGTGCCCGTCGTGAAACCGGGCGACCGGGTTTTTGCCGGGACGAAAATCGCCGAGCCTGCCGGGGCGGCTTCCGTGGCCGTGCACGCGAGCACCAGCGGAACGGTGAAGGAAATCGGGGAATTTCCGCATCCGGTTCTGGGGAGGGGAACGGCGATCGTGATTGAGTCGGATGAAAAAGACACGCCGGACCCGGCCGTCGGCCCCCGGGAAAACACGGACCTGTCTTTTGAGGAATTTCTGTCCGCCGTCCGGGATGCCGGCATCACCGGGATGGCGGGATTCGGGGTCCCGGCGCATCTCAGGCTCGAGACGCTGAAAGGAAAGAATCCGCAGGCCGTGATCCTGAACGGCGTCGAGTCGGAGCCGTACCTGACGAGCGATTACATTCTGATGATGGAAAATATTCTTGAAATCGTCGAAGCGGCCAAATTTTTCAAGCGGATTCTCAGGCTTCCCAAGATTTGTCTGGCGGTGGGAGAGGACAAGCTCGAGGTGCTCGAAATCGTCCGAAGCAAGCTCTTCAGCCTTTCCGAGGACTTTCTGGAAGTCGTTTGTGTCCCGGCACACTATCCGCAGGGGGAGGAGTCCCTGCTGATCCGGAAAATTCTGCCGGGTTTCCGGGGCGATCTTCAAGCGGGCGAGGTCCTGGTTTTCAATATCGCGACGGCGCTTGCGATCCTCGAGGCCATCAAGTTCCGGAAACCGCTCTATGAGCGGATTGTGACGGTAACGGGGGAATGCCTTCCGGAGCCCAAGAATCTTCTGGTGAAGATCGGCACGTCGTTCAATGACGCGATCCGGAACTGCAAGGGGTTCCTGAGGAAGCCGGACCGGGTATTGATGGGGGGGCCGATGAGCGGCGTGTGCGTCGAGGATTGGAACGCGCCCGTAATCAAGGGGACGCAGGCGATCGTGGCGCTTCCGCCCGAAGACACCAAGCCGAGGAAAGTTTTACCGTGCATTCGCTGCGGACTATGCCTGCAGGCGTGCCCGGTATGGATCAATCCCTGCCTGATCGCGCTGGCGGTTGAAACCGGAAATTTTGATTCCCTGAAAGCATTTCACCCGGAACGCTGCGTCGAATGCGGCAATTGTTCCTACGTGTGCCCGTCGATGAGGCCGATGCTTCAGCGGGTCCTGGAAGCGAAAGGACTTTTTCCGATATGATTTTCACGGACACGGGACAACCTCCTTTTTTGCGCACACCCGACTCGGCGGCGAGAATGTCCCGGCGTTTTTTTTCCGGCCTGCTGCCGGTCATGGCCGCTTCCGCCTGGGTTTTCGGCTGGGAAGCGGTTCAGGTTTTTTCTCTCGCCGCGGTTTCGTGCCTTCTGACGGAGAGCCTCTGGTCCCGTGTTTCTGAAAAATCGTTCCGGATTCACGAATGGAGTTCCGTTTCGACGGCGGTTTTGCTTGCTCTTCTGCTCCCGCCCGGCGTTTCCCGTTGGGCGGTGGTTTTGGGCGGGGTTGCCGCGATCCTTTTCGGGAAAATGATTTTCGGCGGCCTGGGGCAGAATGTGTTTAATCCGTCGCTTGCGGGTTTTGCCGTTTTGGCCGTGATGCCCGGGTTTGAGAACGTGATCGTTTCGCAAAATACGGCCGGCATGGATTGGAGTTCGGTTTTCCTCGAAACGGGAACGGGCCTGACGTACGGGGATGTTTCAAAGGCGGCCATTTTGTTCGGGGGCATGCTGCTTGTGACGCGCCGTCTCGTCCCGGTCCGGAGCCCGTTTGTCTATTTGGCGTCCGCCGGAATATTTTCCGGGCTTTTGGGAAGAAATCTTTTGTCGGATTTTATCGCGGGGAACACGCTTCTGTTCGCCTTTTTTTACGTGACGGATTTCGCGAGCGCTCCCGTGACGTCGCGGGGCCGGCTGGTTTTCTCAGCCGCAGCCGGAGCGTTGACGATCCTGCTGAGGGTTTATGACGACAGTTCCGCGGCGGGCGTTTACGCCCTTCTGCTGATGAATGCCGTTGCGCCGCTTCTGGACCGGATCCCTTCGGGCCGGTCTTCCCGGAACGGGGGAAAGTAAAATGATGAGAGACGACGAATTGCTTTTCAAGCTCGGATTTGCCCTGATGCCGGCGTTTCTTTTGATTCCGATGCCCGAAGGCGCGGTATTGCTTGCTTTTTGCTTTGCGGCGGGCTTATTGGTCTGGCAGGGCGTCCTTTCGCCGGCCGGAAAGATCAAAAAGCCTTTTCTGAAAGAGACGGCTTCGATTACCGGACTTTTTCTTATCGTGGCGGGGACGGATCTCGCCTGTAAAATTTTCCTTCCGGCCCTGAGGGGATCGGCCGGTTTTTTCTTTCCCGTTGTTTTGCTGAACGGCCTCCTGATATTTAAGAATGAAAGACCGGAGGTGAAATCGAAACTATGCCCGGTGTTCGTTTTTTCCCTGCTCGGAGGACATCTTCTGATCGCGTGGGGCGAGCAATGGACGGGGAGCGTCAATCCGGGAGCGGTTTTTTTGGGGGCGGGGTTCTTTCTGGCCTGCCTGAAATATTGTCTTCAGAAGAGGTGGCTTAAAATATGACGGAACTTTTGCTGGTTTTCGCGGTCGGCGCGCTGGGGGGCAATCTGGTTTTTTCCGGCGGATTGGGCCTGCGCTATTTTCTGCCGTCGGAACGGACTCCGGGGGCGGTATTTGCGCAAGCCTGCCTTTTGGGGACGCTGATTGCCCTTGCCGCTTTGTTTTCGGCGGGACTGGATATTTACGCGCCGGCGCAGTGGAAAGCGGCGTATTACCGGACGGCGGTTTTATTGTGCGGCAGTTTTTTGATTTACAAAGCGGGCGGGCATTTTTCTCCTCTCCGGCGTTTTGACGCGGGTCCCGCGCTTTTATTCGCGGCGGCGCTTGTGACGGGGACCGGGGAGATGCCGTTTCCCGAGAAGGTCTTTTACGGGATCGGGACCGGCGCCGGCGCGGCAATCGCGTGGATTCTTTCGGCCGGGCTCGCGGAACGTCTTGATTTCAACCGGGCCCCGAAGCCCCTGAAATCGGCGCCCATTTTTTTTATTGCCGTGGGCCTTCTTACTTTGGCCTTTCATTATTTCGCGGGTTTGTCTAAAATGTGCTTCTAACGAAGCTGGGAAAATTTATTAACGTCAGGATTCAGAAAGGAAGGAGCAAGTTCATGTCGGGGAATATCGTTCAGGCGACGAATGAAACGTTTAACGCGGAAATCAATGTGACGGGACCGGTTTTGGTGGATTTTTGGGCGGAGTGGTGCGGGCCTTGCAGGGCTCTGGCGCCGGTTCTGGAGGAGGTGGCCCGCGAGTACGCCGGGAAAGTTAAGGTTTTAAAGGTGAATGTCGATGACAATCAGGAAACCGCGATGCGTTTCGGAGTGATGAGCATCCCCACGATGGTGTTTCTCAAGGGGGGCGAGGAAGCGGACAAGCTTGTCGGCGCGCATCCGAAAAGCAAAATCAAAGAGAAATTGGACGCGTTGCTTTAAACTTAATCGAAAAGGATGGCTGCCATGGAGATGGACCGGATTCTGGAAAGTTGCGTTCGAAACGGCGCTTCGGATATTCATCTGACGGTCGGTAGGCCGCCGATGCTGCGGGTGCACGGGCAGTTGCTGCCCTGTGAGGGCGCGACGACTCCCCTCGAGACGAAGGACACCGAAATCCTGATGAAGTCCATTACTCCGGAACATTACCGGCAGAAAATCGAGGAGGTCGGAGGGGTGGATTTCGGTTTCTCCTACGCCAAGGAGGCCCGTTTCCGCGTTTCCGTTTACCGGCAGAAGGGCTGTTATGCGGTTGCTTTGCGGCAGATCCCCAAACGAATCCTGACATTCGAGGAAATCGGTGTCCCCGAGAAAGTCAAGGAACTGCTGCATCGTCCCCGGGGGTTGATATTGGTCGTGGGGCCGACGGGGTCCGGAAAAACGACGACGCTTGCGACGATGGTGGATTACATCAACACGCAGCGGAATTGCCATATCCTGACGATCGAGGATCCCATCGAATACTACCATGAGCACAAAAATTCGATTATCAATCAGCGGGAAGTGGGCGTGGACGTCGTTTCGTTTCATGAAGCGCTCGTGAAAGGGCTGCGCCAGGACCCCGACGTCATTCTGGTCGGAGAAATGCGGGATTTGGCGACGATGGAAGCGGCCGTCTCCGCGGCGGAAACCGGGCATTTGGTTTTGGCAACCCTCCACACGACGGGTGCCGGCAGAACGGTGGACCGCATCATTGACGCGTTTCCCTCTCATCAGCAACCGCAAATTCGGACTCAACTGGCCTCGTCAATCACATCGATTATTTCCCAGCTTCTTTTACCGAAAGCTTCCGGAGAGGGGCGGGTAGCCGTAGTTGAGTTTATGGTGGCAACCTCTTCTATTCAGAATCTTGTCCGTGAATCCAAGACGTTTCGAATCATATCGGATATTCAAACCGGCGGGAAATTCGGGATGAGGACATTTGACGCGCATCTTTTTGAACTTTATTCGCAAGGCAAGATCAAGCTTGAAGATGCAATCTCGGTAGCTTATGATCAGGATCAGTTTTCTGCTCAGGTTTCCGCGTGGAATACCAACAAAAAGAAAAAGTAGTTTTTATTAATATCCTTATCAGCAAATACCAAAAGCTCTCAAGTTCGATTCCCATCGATCAATTCTAAACTCCTCTAGCTGAAAATATAACCTCAGATTTGGCATACGCAGATTTGTATGTTAATATTTATAAAGAGCTTTTAATAAGGTATTATATAATTGCAGTCGACGGAATATATACCTAAGAGCGGGCAGAAAATATTACGAGCGAATTTCCAAACGCTTATTTAGTTGGAATGAAGGCATTCAGGAGCAAAGGGAAAATAAAACCTTATGATTTCGATAAGGGAAAAAACATATATTCGTTTGATTCAATCGATTCGGCATAAGATGAACCGCCTTTTCTGGATCAAAACGGTAGCCATTTTTACACTGATTTCATTTACCGCAACCAATACTGCTTGGGCACAAAATTCCGTCCCGGTTTCCGATCTGACGGCTTCGTCTCAGGAATGGATTCCGCTGGATCAAATTTCGATTCCCGAAGAATTGGGGGCGGTGCAGGAAATTTATCATGCCGGGAAAGAAGCCCCGTTTATCGTATTGATCCAGGACGCGCATGCCGTGATTGACGCCCAGGAGCATATCCGCCTTTTGATCGAGTATTTTCAAAAACATTACGGGGTGGGGCTCATTGCTTTGGAGGGAGGCGAAGGGCCTCTGGACGCCACGTTATTTCGCGCGTTCCCGGCGGGTGAAGAGAAAAGAAAAGTATTCGCGGATTATGTGGACCGCGGGGAAATTACGGGAGGGGAGCTGGCCGCGGTATTCAATCCGGGGGATGCCGTTTATTCCGGGATCGAGGATTGGAAGCTTTACGAGGAGAATTATCTGGCCTATTTGCGGGCAACCGCCGGAAAAGAGGCCGTCCTGAAAACGTTACGGGACGCGGCGGCGGATTTGGACGAAAGGCGCAAAACGGTCTATTCGCCGGCCCTGAACGATTTTCATGAGCATGTCGCGGCATTCCGAAGGGAGAGCCTTTCGCTTCTTGATTTTCTCAAATACCTGAAAGCCGGATTTTACGCCGGGCAGCCCGCTTCGGAGGAAAATTATCCTCATTTGTCCGTTTTGCTGGAATCCGTCGGCAGGGACGCCGCGGGAGATAACGCCGAATGGGACGCTTCCGTCCGTGCGCTGGCGGACCGGCTGAAGGAGCGGGCTTCGGTCCGCGCGGGCAGAGATCAGATCATGGAATTCAACGGGCGGTATCAGGATTTTTCGACCGGCCGCGCGGACGCGACGGGCTTTTTGAAATACCTTTTGAATTTTGCCGACTCGATCGGGGAAACGCCGGACCTGACCCCCCTGATGCGGGAGCGATTGGAATTCGGGGAGACGCTCGGCGCGATCAAAGGGACCCGCGTTTTTGACGAGCTGGAGTCGATGCTCAAGGCAATCGAACAAAATCTTGCGGTCACCTCCGAAGCGAAAGCTCTCGCGGAGCAATATCACGGGGTCGCGGTACTTGAGGATATGGCCTCGCTTGAAATGACCCGCGACGAATTGCGTGAATTTGAGGCGAACCGGGACAACTGGCTTTCGCTGGTTTCCGATGAGGGCCTTTTTCGCCCGGCCGAGGAATTCTACCGCCTTGCGGTCCGCCGGGACGGGGCGTTGTACCGGAACTTGGCGGGATGCCTGAAAAAAGAAGGGAAGCGTTCCGCGATGGTCCTCGCGGGGGGATTCCACGCGCGGGGATTCACGGAAAACCTGAAGGCCCGGGGGTATTCCTACGCTTTGGTGACGCCCAGGATTTATTCGCTGAAAGGCGGGGAATGTTACGGGGACGTGATGCGGGGAAAATTATCTTACCGCGATTATTATCAAACGACTTTCTACGACGCGTTTGCGAGGCACGCGACGCTGCGGCTGATGGGCTCCCTGGACGAGCCCGCTTTCCGGAAAACGCTCAAGGCCTGGCGGGACGAAGTGATCCGGAGCCTTTCCCTGGAAAACCGGGTGGGAGACGCCTCCCGCTATACCCGCTACCTGGATCTTCTGTTTAAAGCCTACATCGAGAAATTCGGGGCGGAACGCTTCAGCGAAACAAACAAAGAAGAAATCCTGAAGGAAATCGGCAATGAGCTCAAGGGGATCCGGGAGAGCGCTCTTTCGGATATCTGGGGGAGATTCGAATCTCAGCTCGGGCGATTCCGGGAGGCTTTACGGACTTTGGCGGAAGGGAAGGCCTTGACGCCGGAGGCGATCCGTGCGGCCGCCGGGCAGTCCGGTTCGCTTCCGGAATCTTCACTCGGACAGTCGCTCGGCCCTCTGACGCCGGGACTCCGTTTCTCGGGGCCTCTGGATGAATTTTTCAGAAAGGGGATTCTCCCCAAGCGGGTTTTGCCGAGGCCTTCCGGTGTCCGGGAAAAAGGTTTGATCGTGAGTTCGTTGCCCCGTTACGTTTCCGCTTTGGCCGATATGGCGCAGACGCGGACCCCCTCCGCGCTTTCTCCCGGAGAAAAACTCGAAGCCGGGAAATTAGCGGAAGAAATTCGGGCGGTTTCAGAAATTTCGGGTCCCGAGATCCCGCCCGCGCCGGATTCGGCGGTAGCCGAATCGCTTGGCGCCAGGGTCCGGGAAATCAATCCTTCTCAGCCGGCCGAATTTGCCAAAGAAGTTCTCGATCGGCTTGGGTGGGAATCACGCGGGGAGGATTTATGGACTTCCGTGGGAACTTCATCCGCACAATCTTTGGGGAATGTTCAGGAGATGCCCGGGATTAAGCCGGAAGATTTGGAAGTAGACGATGAAGAGGAGCTGAGAACGTTTCTCGGGAAGCTCAACGACGGGCAATTTAAGTCCTGGGAGGAAACCCGGCAGGCGTTGGAGGAGGAAGCGCTTGATGTTTTGGGCCCCGAGGTCTGCGGCGAGATTCAATTTTCGAAAATGCTTTCGGTCGCCAGGCGATTTTGGCCGGAAGACTTTGTCTCTTTGGGGCGTGCCGCATTTTGGGTGATTTCGGGTACGGCGGAGAAAAAGAGGAGGGACATTTCGGAGCGGGATTACGCGCAGGGGCTCGCTGATTTGCTGGTGGATGCCGTAGATGAACGGATTATGCGGAGAGATGAGGCAGCCCTTTCGCGCCGGCAAGTCCTGGATTTGGCGACCTTTGCCGCAAGGGAAATGTTGTCTCCGCGTGATTTCCGGATTTTCAGCCGGAAAGTCATTCCTCTGGCGGACCGGTGGGCGGGGCGAAACACGAAGCGATTGATTTTGAAATTAAGCGATGTTCTCGCGAAGAGTCTGCTGCTGGACAACCCCGGCAGTTATTTGACGGGCGTCATCGATGTTCGTGAGATCCGGGAGGCGGAAACATTGCGGGCCGTTTTCCGGGACCAAATGCTTCTGGCCGTTTCTGAAGTGCTCGAACGGGAAAACAAGAGGATGTCGGAGGAAACCGGACACCGGTTCAACGTGGCCGGAATGGAATTGAACGGGAGCGCGGCGGCGGGGAATGTGACGCCGGACAGCGATTTGGATGTAAGGGTTTTGACATGGGACGGAACTTCGACGGACGCGGAAGATTTTCTTTCGGAACTGAAAGCGGAGATGAGAAAACGGAAAATCCTTCTTCCGGTGGATTTGAGCGGCGTGAGCCGCCTGGATGAACCGCACAAGGATTGGGGCGGGCATGAGCCTTACCTGAGAATATTTTACGGAACGGACGGGAATTTAAGAATTTCGGAAGGGGGCGGTTCAAAGCAGAAATCCGGGGCTTCTTTAGGAGGGGATTCGGCGGTTCCTGCGGTTTGGACGGAAGCGGTCAGGCATTTTGAGGAAAGCGGCGTGACGCCCGAAGACAATGAGAATTACTGGCGGAAATTTGTCCGAATTTTTGAGAAAAGCAAACTGGGGGATCCCGCGCAGTTGTTTCCGGCGGGGGTTATTACCGCCGAACTTCCGGACCGAAACGCGGATATTTTTGAATTCGGCATGGGGATGGGGCGTCTGCTGAAAGAGTTATGGGCGCAAGGATATCACAATCTGACGGGGAGCGATTTTGCCGATGAGATTATCGAGGATGCCCGGCAATATTTAGGGGAGTTGGATCCTTCCCGGCTGATCACGGCCGATGTCCGGAAATATCGGCCTGCGGAAGGCGAACGGTATGATGGCGTGATCGCGAGCGATGTGATGTTGTATCTCACTCCCGAGGAACAATTGGCGGCATTGCGTTTGATCGGGGAAATGATCGGCGAAGAAGGAAAAGCTTTCATCCGTTGGGCGCCCGGGAAGAATCGGGTTGAAATCAAAAAGAAAAAATTGCCGGACGGCGAGGAAGTCAAAGGCTGGGTGTTTACGGTTACGCCGGAATATTTCCGGGCGCTGATCGAGATGTCCGGGTTGAAGCTTGCGCGGGAGATCGAAGACCAGACCGTGACGCTTCCCGACGGAAGGGAACAGCATTACTGGATCGCGGTTGTCGAATCGGCCGGGCAATCGCGGGGACAATCTCTCGGGAGTGCCGTTGCCGTTCAAAAAAGGCCCGAACCGGGTGTCGGAAGTTGGGCGTCTTTGCGGGGAAAAGCCATTAAGGATGAGGACGGCCATGAGTACGAGCTCGATGTGCATCTTTTGGGAGGAGGCAGGGCCTGCATTCTTGTCAATCTCACCGAAATAGAAAAAGACCGGTATCCATCCCGCCCTGTTTGGCAATATCCCAAGGTCGCCCGGACACTTGTTGATCCGAACAAAACGATTGCTTATGTGTATTTTCGCTTCGAAGAATCGGCGGTTTGGGTGCTGACGGTTGAAACGCTGCCCGCGTTTCAGGGAAAAGATATTTTCAAAAATCTTATCGGGGAAATGACCAAAGTAATTCCGGCCGGAGCCAAAACGATTCTGGTTGATATCCGGGAACCGGAGACCCGGAAAGCGTTGATGAGGCTTAACGAAGGGGAGGATGCGAGCCGTGCGTTTTGGGCTTCGCCGCTCGGCAAGGGATTTGCTCCCGGGCAATATGAGTTTTCGCGATTAAGTAAAATATCCAACCGCGTGAGCGTGACTCTGGAGAGAAAAGCCGTTCCGGCGGTTTTTTCGCGATTACCGCAGGCACAGGCAGTCGCAACGCCTTCGTTGCGACACTCCGCACCAACCCCGATGGTTGGCGCTTCGACGGTCGGCGCTTCGATGGTTGGCTCTTCGGCTGAAACTCCTCAGTTTCCGCACTCCGAGCCAACCCCGATGGTTGGTTCTTCGTTGGGGGAACCTCGGAAGAATTTTGAAGCCATGATGATGGCCGGCAGTCATGAGTACGCGAATGCCATGAGCGGGGAAGAAGATCCCGATTTTGAAGAAGCGCTGGATGAAGTGGTGCGGCAGGACGTTCTTGCCATTGTCCGGAAGCATTTGGAATCGGTTCTGCCGGTTGTGAACCCCGCCGGGAAGGATTTGACCGTTTATGTCCCCGCGGCCGGCTTTAATTTTGTGAAGGTCCTTTCCGCGACCGACGCGACGCGGTTTGTTTATCTGGATCTTTCGCGCGATTTCATGAAGCAGGGCCGGACAGACGTGTTTAAGGCCGTTATTTTCCAGATTCAAGCGATGGCTGCCGCCTTGAACCTGGATCCTAAAATCAAAATCGATCCCGCTTCGCTTGAGGTGATTCAAAGCGGGAAGGAAGGAAAAATTACCGTTCATTTTGAATTGCCGGGGGCCGACGGCAGGGTGAGGGCGAGGACGCTGATTTATTACAGCGGAAAGGACGCCGGGAAATTTATCCCGGGTGAAATCAAAAAAGACGGTTATGACGTTTTATGGCTGGATCCCGAGCAGTTTTTCCTTAGTTGGAAGAGAACTCAAAAAGAACTGCTGGAGCGGATCCGGCCCGGAGGTTTCGTCGCTTTTCACGGGAACGGCGGGATTTATTCCCGGAGACGCCGGGCATTTTTGCCCGTCGAGAAAACGTTCGGTGAAAACCCTCAGTTGGAATTTCACGATTGGCGGTTTCCGGTCAATGACCGGTCCGTTGTTACCCTGGCGAGGAAGGCCGAAAACGTTTCGGCCGAATCGTTAGGCAGTAAGCCGTGGGACGAAGGATTCCGGCCGATCGGAGGAGGAAGCCCGGGGGTTGTGATCGACGGGATTGCTTTCCCGGATACCCGGGATTTGCTGGATTATCTTGTGGAGCGCCCGCTGTCGGATTTTGAAGAAAGGCATATCCGCGCTTTTAATTACATTATCCGGATGAAACGGGTTACGACCGGGTTTACGAGCAGTGAGCTTGAAGCGGGGGAATATCGTTGCGACGCGGTAACTTTAAGGGATCAGGCGCGGGATGATGATGAAGGAATGTGGGCGCGAAAAATCAAAGATTTTCCGGTTCCGGGGGAAGATCCGGAACTTTTGAGGCATGTAGCGCTTGGTGATGTCGAAGGATTGTCCGAGGAAGACATTTCGAGAATAGTGGTGATGAAAAATATCGAACGGTTACTCGCATGGGTGAAAGGTGAGTTTGTAGATGAAAAATACGGTGACGCACGGACCTTAGATCCGATTACGCTTGCGGCAAGGGCCAATTATTGGTTTAACATTGATGTCCAGCCATTTGTTGATGGCAATAGTAAAACGTCAACATGCCTTTCCGCGGTTTTGCTCCGTAAAGCAGGATTGCCTTCGTTGGATCTTTTAAGACCTGAAAACCGAAACCTTCGCTATACGGATCCGATCAGCGGTCTTTGGTACGACCGCGAACATTATTTTCTGCAGCGTAACGAGGAGGCTTCCCGAGGCGGAGACACGAAACCTTTTGAAGATTTCTTCGAAGGTTATATCCGGGCCAGAATATTTGAAGATATTTTTAACCGGTATAAACGGATCAAAACGGGAGAAGATGCCGGGCCGTTAACATTGCTGACGCCGTACGAAAGAATTGTTTTGGAAAATGCATCCTCGAGCGTTTCTTTTCTCCGGCCCATGGGAAAGTTGGAAACCGTTGATGTGAATGACATCCTGTCCGAGTTGAGTCCGGAGGTGAGGGAGGAAATCTTAAGCGCCCGATCCGTGAATCTTTCCGGAATAGATGCGCGAAAGAAATACCGGGCGATTCGCGATTATCTGAAGGAACGGATGAGCGCTTCGTCCTTGGGCGGGCCGGAAGGGGAAGATGAGTCGTTCCGGTGGGTCGAGGCGCTTTACAAAGCATGGAGGACGGGAGACAAGGGCGCCCCGGACGGGACGAGGGTGCTGATGGGCCTGGCGGGATGGCTTACGGGGTTCGGGCTTTCGTCGCGGGCAAGCGGCTGGTTTTCGGGAGAGCTTGCTAAGAGGGGGATTGAGGCGGATGCCTACCTTAAGGAAATTTTTGATGAGGACGGCTTGTTACGGGAAGAGCGCGGAGACGAAGTCGAAAAATTACTGAACGAAATTATTTTATCTTACCCTTCCGAATCTCTTGCCAACTCGACATTTGCCACTTACCTCAACCGTCATTTCGGCGAATATGCTTATTTCGCGGAAACGGTTCTGCCCTTGCTCGTGGGGGAGAAGCTTAGAACGGGAGCGGAGAAAAAACTGCGGGTGAAAGTCATCGGGACTTCTTCGGGGGAAGAAATGGCCAGCATTTATTTTTATTTGCGGGATGCTTTCGGGAAGCACCCCGAGTGGGGGGCGATGGAAACCTGGGACGTTGAAATCCTCGGGGTTGATATTTCCGGGGCCCGCATTCGGGAAGCGCGGGAAAAATTGTATGCGGAGCCGCGAAACTTGGGGGTTTTCATGAGAGAAGGGTTTGCCATCAGGCATCCCGGGAACGGCATGCTGGGAGAGGAGATTTCCGGGGCCGTTGCGGCAATGTCCCGCGAGAGGAGGGAGAAAGTTTTCCGCTTTGAGCATGGGAATATTGCGCACGAGCCGTTTCGGCAGGCGTTTCTGCGGGATACCGACGCGGTTTTCGCCAATGTGGTTTTGGGCTATATCCTGCCGCCGCAGAAGGGAAAGGTTGTGCGCGCTCTGCTGGATACGCCGGCGTGGATTCTGACGAGTGAATCTTCGGTTTACGAAATGAGCGGTCCGCGGAGACAGGCAATCGAAATCCCGAGAGAAAAGGCCAACGGGGATCCGGGAGGGATGGGGTATGTGATTCCTCCCGAAGGGATGCCGTTGCCGCAGCCGGACATCCCGGTTGATTTCTCGCAACCGCTGGGGGAGCAGTATCTGAAGGGAATTTTTGAAACGGTGGGGAAATGGCTCCCGACGAGCACCTATTCCAAATCCGATATGGGGTTTGCGTATGACCGTGCCCGGCACGCGGAAGCGATTAGCGGTTTGGTCGGAGCGGGAGAATTGAAGCTGGCGCCCGTAACGGTGAAAGGCCTCGAGAGAATTGCGCGGAGCCGGACAAAGTTTTCCGGTGAATACAGAAGTTTTGCCCGGCAGATTCTGACGGCGCGAAGGGGGATATCCGGAACTTTACGGCCCGGCGGGGCAACCGCATCGTCACTCGGAGATTCTTCCCGGGGGGGCTGGTTTGGATCGAGAAGGAAATTGATACAAGATCTGTCCGTGGCGGCGGCGGGGGTGGCGCTTTTCGGATTGTCGGGCTGCAGCCGGACGGAGGACACGCGGAAAAAAACTCCGGCGGGATCTTCCGCGGGAACCGTATCGCCGGGGGCCCCGCTTTCGACCGATGATTTCATCCGGCAGTCCGCGGCCCGGAAACCGCTCAAAGGCTACGGAGCGCGGAATCAGGCATCGGGGACTAAAGCGGATGCTGTTTTGAAGTTATTTCAAAAGTTCGAGTCCGGCCTGGCGGATCTGGCCCCTGAAAAAGCGGAAAGCGAGTTCGCGAAATTTTATTCCGAACTTTACGGGCTCCTTTCGCCCGATTTCCGGGAAGGGCTGGACAGTCAGTTCAAAACAGAAGCTTCGGTCAACGATTTGTACCTGAGAGTGAGGGATTATCTCGCGTTTAACGGAGCGATGGTTTTTTACGGCGGGACCCGGACGATGACCATTACGGAAAAAGGAGAAACGGTCCGGCAGGTAAGATTGATTCATCACACATTGCTTGAGACGGTTTTCCTGATCGAGAGCGTGGGGCCTTTGGGTGTTCCGGTGGTGAGTCCGTACCGGGGAGATCGCGATGATTCCCGAGGGTCTGTTACCGAACTTGGCGTGACGGTAAACGGCGTCCCGGTGATCCGCGGCGCGCGCGTCAATGAGAAGACGAAATTTCATCTCGAGCAGGCGCAGCGTCTTTCGCAGTCAGTCGAAAGATGCGGCGGCCGGTCATTTTGGGAAGCTTATACCGGTTTCCCGGATCCCTCCAACCCGAATATTACCGTCAGCGTTCCGATTTCGGAGATCTCGGATGCCGTGGGATTTGCGGCGGTTAGATTATACGGGCAGAAGCGCGGTGAGGGCGACGTGCGTTCCGATCTTGAGCTTCTGACCGCCTATCATGAGAAACAGCACGCTTCGGATTTTCAGAATCCGGCCGTAGAAGCAGCGCTTCAGAAGGAAAAATCCGAGGCCGAAAGGGAAGTGCTGAATGAATTAAGGGCCAGGCTTAAATCGCTGCGGTACGCTCCCTGGGCGGGGATTCAAAGCATGTTGAGCGTGGCCGATGCGTCGGGCTCTCTTGAGCCGTTTATGTTCGCGGAGAAAAAGATTTTGGACGCAACGCTGGAAATTATTTCGGAATCGCCGGCTGATTTCAGAAATATCGAACTCAGAAAAGATTCCGGGCTGCCCGTCCGGCTTCAGATCATTGCGCAGCTTGACTCGTTTGCGGATCAAAAATATCAGACGGAACTGGAGCGGTTGACGAAAGCCCTGAGCGTTCGTCTGCGCGTCCCCGATCTGTTCGAAGGAGGCGATGAGGTCTTTGCCGCTCAATCTTTGGGGGGCGGGGAGGAAACCGCCGAAAAGATTTTGATGGGGAAAATCGCGGGCGAGGGGCATGTGGTTGCGGAAGATTCCGAACTGGGGAAAACGGTGCTGTTCCGCGGAGCAGTCTCGACCCTGACCGTGGAAGAGCGGGCGGATCTTCTTGAACGGCTGGTCGCGTTGGAAAGCGAGGCGTTTGATTTTGACGAAGCGCAAACGGAGCAGGCGCGGTATTTTTGGAGAATGGCCTTTGACGGAGAAAATGAAAGCCTCTTTTTGTTGATCAGCCCGCGGAATGAATTAACCGGGGTTTTGAGACTGAATGCCTCGGATTTTCTGGAATCCCAGCTTGCGCTCGTGGCGACAACGGATCCCGGCCGGGGGCGGGGCCGGTTCTTAATGGACGCTTGCTTTGATTATTTGAGAGCGAGCGGGACGAAACCGGTGCTGTGGTTTGCCGAGAACGATTCCCCGGGATTTTATATTCATTACCTGGCTTCGAGGGGCATTGGGTTTGAAATGACCGATTACGTTCACTTCAAAGCGTATTTGGATTCGCTTTCCGGGGAACAGGCGAAAGATCTCGCGCGGGTCGACCAGGCTTTTTCGCGGCGGCGGCAGGAGATTGATCGCGAAATGAGCGCTCTGGAACCGGGATTCTATTTTTACGCGGAGCAGAGCCAATATGCCGGGTGGGGAGCGAAACCGTTCGCGGTTGCTCCGGACGGGAACTGGAGTTTTGTCCGGGAGGACGGAAGCCTGAGCCCTTCGGACAGCGGAAAAGTGAAAAGCGAAATTTGGACGGGATTGGTTTACAAGGACGCGGAGGTGTTTGCGGGAAGTTTTACCAACGGGGCCGTCAGGATCAATGAAAGGACGGTCCGAATCAGG
>JAKQXH010000094.1 GCA_029561555.1 Candidatus Omnitrophota bacterium | reverse complement strand
TATTATTCCCTGAAACTGCCGTCGTGCACTACCGTCAAGGCTTTCTTCGGGCTTTGCCTGACCGGGCCGGCGGCGGTTCTGTTCGCGCTGGGATTCGGCGCGGCGGACGGGCTTTTGGCGAAAACGAGATGGCTTTTACCGCTCCGGGCGGTACTGTACGGCTGGCTGGGGACGCTGATGATTGTCAGTATCCGCGCTTTTCTGGGATAACAGGGAGGGGCATTGAAATTTCCTGAGAAAGGATCGATGAGCGTTTTCGGGAAAATGTGCGGGCGGATTTTGACCGCCGCCGTTCTTTTGTTGATGCTTTTCGCCGGCGCGACGGTCCTCAGCCGCAATGCTTTCCGCGGGTTCAATTTCTTTGACATGGGAAGTTTTCTGGACGCGAGCTGGAGGGTCTTTTGCGGGCAGGCACCTTACGCGGATTTTATTTTCATCGCGGGCCCCGTTCATCTCTGGATGAACGCGTTTTTCTTTGTTCTGTTCGGGTTCGGGAAAGCGGCCGTTTTGGCGCATTTGGTGGCGGTCCAGTCGATCGTGATCCTTGCCACTTTTTTCATCGCGTCGCGTTTCGCTCCCGCGTGGGCGGCGGTCCTTGCCGCGGCCCTTTCCATGGTTTGTTTTTATTGGCCGATTTCGCATCCCTGGTATGATCAATCCGCTCATTTCTGGGGCATTTTGGGTACGGCGTTTCTGGCCCGGCGAATCCCGGCGAAAACCGGACGGCATGCGTTTTGGACGGGATGGGTCTGCGCCGTTCTCGGCATCATCTCATTGATGACGAAGGCCAATATCGGTGCGATGTATTTTCTGACTTATGGCGTTGTGCTTCTGTTTGGCGGGCACGGTCTCGCGGCGGCGGCGGGATTTCTTGCGGGGGCCGGCGCGGCGACGGGCGGATTTTTAATACTGCTGCGCTGTCCGGGGCGTTTTTTCGAACAGACTATTGCGATGTATGGGCGGAGCAACTTGTGCCGGTTCAATCAATTTGCCGACCCGCGGAACTGGCTTTTCAATTTCTACTGGGTTCCGTTCGGGATTGTTTTTGTGAATTTTCTTTTTCGGCCGGATAAAATCCGTTTTCTTTTTCCTTTTTTTGTCTTATTTGCCGGCGTTTCGGCAACGGCTCTTGTTTCGACGCTGACCGGTTCAATGAATCCCGCCGCGAATTTTCCTTTATGGGGGATCCAGGTTGCGCTTGCTCTGACCGTGATCGGCAAAGACCGGGAGACTTTCACGGGGTTTTTGGCGAAAGGTTTGTATTGGGTTTCGCTGGCAGCGATTGTGGGGACCGCCGTTTTTTTTATCAAAGAGGCCATTCCGCACGGCCGGAACCTGACGGTTTGGCGGTACGCGGGAATCAACCCGGACGGGGATTATGAGATCCGGGCCGCGCCGTTTCGCGGATGGCGGTGCCGTCGAGCGGCGGGGGAAATTCTGGACGACATGACCGACTATGTTCGCCGGGAGATTCCCGCGAAAGACTCCCTGCTTGTTTTGGGGGATATGCAGATTTTGTATCCTTTGACGGGGCGGGAAAGTTACCGGGGCATTCCGTTCATTTTTGACGTCCGGCGGCAATTTCCGCTTAAGAATATGCCGATGCCGGGCGCGCAGACGGAAGAAGTCAGGCGGAATATCTTTAAAAATCCTCCGGATTGGGTGATTGCGTATCAAGGCCCTTCTCAGCTTGAAACGAATTTTTTTGTGGACCGGATTGTTCCGCGCCTGGGGCTTTCGGCCTTTTTTGAGAAAAATTACGACCGCGTGAAAAAATGGGGACCCTATGTTTTGTTCAAGAAAAAAAGAGCCGCCTCTTAAAGAGAAACCGGCAAGAGCCGTTATGAAGCTTATAATGCTTACCGGAGTTTGAGAGTGAATCGGATCGGTTGGGCCGTATGAATCAGGATCAAAAACAGTATCTTCTCGCGCATTACAAAAACAAGTCGGTCAAGGAACTTGCCGAGGCGCTCGCGCTCGACCGGAAGGAGGTCCAGCGGGAATTGCGGAATTTATTGACCGCGCCGCCGGTCCCAAAAGTGAAACCTCCTGATGCGGAATCCGTTCCGGCGAGCGCGCCGGGTTTTGAATTCAAGAAATACTGGGTTTGGGGCGTTTTGTTCCTGATCGTGTTTTTCGCGGTTTTAGTCCGTATCCGTCTTTTACCGGTGCCGTTGGAGCGTGACGAAGGCGACTACGCCTACAACGCCCAGCTTTTGCTGCAGGGGATCCCGCCTTACCGGGACGCGTATGAGATGCGTCTCCCCGGGATTTTTGCCGCTTACGCCCTGATTCTTGCCGCTTTCGGGCAGACTTCATCCGGGATACACCTGGGATTGCTCGTGATGAACGCGCTCACGACGATTATTCTGTTTTTTTTAGGAAGAAGATTATTCAATCCCGCGGCGGGGCTCGCGAGCGCGGCCGCGTTTGCCCTGCTTTCGCTGAGCGCTTCCGTCCAGGGAGTGTTCGCGAACACGGAGCATTTCGTGATTTTGCCCGCGCTCGGAGGGATTTGGCTCCTGCTTTACGCTTTGGAATCGAACCGGCCGCGGGGGGTCTTTTGGGCCGGGATTTTGCTGGGCATCGGATTCCTGATGAAGCAGCACGGGATATTTTTCGCGGCGTTCGGAGGGCTGTATCTTGCGTATTTCGAATTTTCCCGCAGGCCTTTTTCATGGCGGCCGGCGCTCGTAAAAAGCATTTTATTCGGGGCGGGGTTTCTGCTGCCGTTCGGATTGACCTGTCTTCTCCTTTGGCGGGCCGGTGTTTTTTCGAAATTCTGGTTTTGGACGTTCACAGTCGCGAAAGGTTACGTGACGTCGGCGGGCGAATTTTCTTCCGGGCCGCTCAGCCGTTTTTTTTCCAAAACAGCGGCGGTCATGAAACCTTTCTTTACGGTCTGGATTCTGGCCGGTGCCGGCCTCGCGGCGTTTTTGCGGGTGCGAATCATACGCCCCCGCGCTTTTTTCATTCTTTCATTCCTTGCCTTTTCAGTCGCTTCGATTTTCCCGGGCCTGCACTTCAGGGAACATTATTTTATTTTTCTCCTTCCGGCGGGCGCCCTGCTGTGCGGGACTGCCGTTTACGCCGCCGAAGGGATTTTCCGGTGGCCTTCGTCCGGATCGCTCAGGAAGCGGACGCAGATCTTATTGATTTTATTTCCCGTTTTATTTTCGATTTTCCAGCAGAGGGGCTATCTTCTGGAAATGGCCCCGGACGCGGTTTCCAGGCAGATTTACGGGCTCAATCCTTTCCCGGAATCTCCCGCGATTGCCCGCTATATTCAAAGAAACACTTCGGAGACGGACCGCGTCGCGGTAATCGGTTCGGAGCCGCAAATTTATTTTTATTCCGGGAGGCGGTCCGCGACTTCCTACATTCTCACCTATCCGTTGATGGAAATTCAGCGGTACGCGCGGGAGATGCAGGAAGAAATGATCCGGCAGATTGAAGCGGCCGCGCCGAAATTTCTGGTCTTTGTGAATGTTCCGACGTCGTGGTTGACCCGGCCGGAATCGGAGAAGTTGATTTTTGACTGGGCGGAGCGGTACGAAAAGGAATTTTACGAAACGGCGGGGATTGCGGATCTTCTGCCGGAGGGGACTCAGTACCGGTGGGATGAGGCCGCGAAAGGGTATTCGCCCCGGTCTCCCTTCTGGGTTTCAATTTTGAAACGAAGATCTTAAGGTTTTGGCTTGGCTTTTGAGAATGCTTGCTCTTTCTTGTCATTTTGAGTCCGACAAGATTTTTGGCGGACGAAAAATCTTGTTTTGAGATCTTTCATGGCGTTTATTCTTGAGGCACGGAGATCCTTCGGCGGCTTTCGCCGCCTCAGGATGACAGGCACATTGATAAGCCGCCTCAGGATGACAGGCGCATTGATGAGCCGCCTTAGGATGGCATGCGCCGTTTATTGAAATGAACAAAACCGGAGCAGCAAAGGAATGAATAAAAATCAGATCGATTATCTTCTGAAAAATTACCGGAAGCAGTCCGTCAAAGACATGGCGGACCATCTCAAGGTTGACCGGAAGGAAGTTCAGAGGGAGCTTCGGAAAATCCTGTCTTCCCAACAGCCGGCTGCCGAACCGCAGAGGGAGGCTGCCGGGCCGGTTCCGGCGGAGGTTTCCCCGAAGCAAAGTTTTTTTCTGCGCCCCGAATGGCGGCATCATATCGTGGCGCTCGCGCTGATTGCGCTCGCGGTATTTTTCGTTTACGAGAAAACGCTTTATTTCCCGTTCCTGGACTGGGACGACCCGGCCTACGTGACCGAAAACGCGTCGATTCGCGAAATCAACCCTCAGAACGTCAAAGAAATGTTTTCGCGCGCGTACATGGGGATTTACGTCCCCCTGACGGTTTTCAGTTTCGCGGTCGATTATCAGATCGGCCAATTCAATTCTTTCGCCTATCACCTGACGAATCTCATCCTGCACAACGCCAATGCCTGGTGCGTCTACGGGCTGATCTTTTTTCTCACGGGGGAATGGCTGGTGGCCGTTGCGGTCGCTCTGATCTTTGCCATTCACCCGGTTCAGGTGGAATCGGTGGTCTGGATCGCCGAGCGTAAAAACGTCCTTTCCGCGTTTTTCTTCTTTCTGGCTTTCTTTGCCTACGGGGCAAGCCGGCGTTTCGAAAAGCGAAACGCCCTTTTTTACGGGGCCTCCTTCCTGCTTTTTGTCATCGCCTGTCTTTCCAAACCGAGCATCGTCGTTTTCTTTCTTTTGTTGATTGCTTTTGACCGGTGCTACGGCTACTGGGACCGGGGACGCAACTTGTTGGGCCGCGCGATGCGATACGCGCCGTTTTTCGCGGGCGCGGTTGTCTTTTCCCTGATCACGATTCTCATTACGAAAGGCGAAGGAAAATGCCAGTATCACGGCGGAAGTTTCTTTCAGGCGATGTTCGCGATGTCGGTGGCGATGATGAAATATCTCAATCTGATTTTCCTGCCGGTGAAGCAGAGCGCGCTTTACCAGTTTCCCGTTTACGGAACGGTTTTTAATCCCCCCGTGCTGTTTTCGCTTTTCGGGCTGGGATTGCTCGGCTGCGCGCTTTTTTACGTCTACCGGCTGGAGAAAAAATATTTTTTCTGGGGCGCGTGGTATTTTATCCTGCTTCTGCCGGTCATGAACATTGTCCCGTTTCCGAGTCTGATGAACGACCGTTATCTTTATCTGCCGCTGGCCGGGATGCTCGCGTTGGTTTTCCTTTTACTCAACCGGTTTCTGGGGCCCCGGGGGGTGATCGCGCTGCTTTTTCTGGCACTGGCTGGTTTTGTTCCGCTGAATCTCAAACGCCAGGCGGTCTGGGCGGATTCCAAATCTCTCTGGCTCGAGACGCAGACGCAGACCGGGGACAGGCATTCGACGCCGTTTATCAATCTGGGGATGAAATATCTTCAGGAAGGGAAGCTCGATGAAGCGGTCGAGCAGTTCAATAAAGCGCTTCAGGTCAGCGACCGTGCGGCGGCTTATAGCGGCCTTGGGATCGCGAGCATGAATCGCGGAGATACCGAAAAAGCGGAATTTTATCTGAAAAAGGCGATCGAAAAAGGCGAAGACGCCTCCCGGCAGAAGGAGCTTTCGGGATATCATGCCAATTTGGGGCTGGTGTATATGGACCAGAAGAAATTCGACCTGGCCCGGCAGAAATTTGAGGATGCCATACGAATCGATCCGACAGACCCCGGTCATTATAGCAATTTAGGGACCCTTTATAAGGAAACCGGCCGGCGGGCAGAGGCATTGAAGGAATACATGAAAGGATTAAACGCCGATCCCGGATCAGCAGTAGTTCTATATAACCTTGGACTACTCTACTTCGAGGGAAATAACATCCCGGAAGCGGAAAAGTATTGGAACCGTTTGATTCAGGCGCATCCTGAAGATAGCCGGGTTCCTATTGTTAAAAAGAATCTTCAAAAAAGCTAAATAAACAGTTTTCCTATCCATGAAACGGCCAGCCGTGGTTTTCAACAATGAGTTAACACTGTAAGATGTTTACCGTAAATAACTTGCAGTCATTATCGTAAAAATGATTTCCAGAAAAAATCCGAACCCGAAGCCTTATATTTAAATAGTAGATTTCCGGGCCTACCATCCTTGAAAAATAACAAATTCGGAGGTATAATTTATTTACCACTTTATACAAACAATTTAAAAAGTCTCTTAAAATGAAAAACAGAATATGTTTCAGCAGGGAAAACATATCGGTTAAAGTCGTTTCCATCGTTGTCACCCTTCTCTTTTCGATTAACACTCTTGCCTATTCCGCTCCGCAGATTTCGATTGCCGAACCTCCGGCTCCGCAGGAAGCTTCTTACGCGCCGGTGGATTTTCAGATACCCGCGGAATTCGGGAGCGTGGATGAGATTTTTCAGGCCCCGGAAAGCCGTTCTTTTGTTGTCCATATCCAGGACGCGCACGGAAGTTATGACGCCCAGAAGAAGATTGAGGCTTTGGCCAAGTACCTGACCGAGCGGTACGGGTTCAAGCTTTTATTCCTGGAAGGAGCGCAGGGCAAACTGGATCCCGGATTTTTCAATTTCTTCCCCGAGCGCGAACGGAATCTCGAGGTCGCGGATATCCTGATGCGAAAAGGAGAATTTTCCGGCGCGGAATCTTTTCTTTTGGGTACCGACCGGGAAGTTACGGCATACGGGATCGAAAATGTTCCCGCTTATCGGGACGATATCGGGCTTTTCAGGAAAGTGATCGCCCGGAAAGATTTGTCCGGAAAATTTTCGGAAAATTTCGAAAAGAAACTCCGGGATTCGGAAAGCCGGATGGCCTCCAAACCGTTGAGAGATTTCCTGAACGAATGGAGAAAATTTTCGAATGACCGGGTCTCTCTCCTGAGGTTCGGCGATTTGCTCCGGCGTTTTGCCCGGGAGTCGCTGGATCTGGATTTGAAAGATTCCCGGAATCAGACCCGGTTTCCGGTCCTGCTCCGCGTGTTGAAATTAAAGGATCTGGAAAGCGAGCTGGACCGGGAAAAAGCCGAAGCCGAGAAAAACGATCTCATCCGCATTCTTTCGGAAATGAAAGTAGACCGGGATCGGATCGAGGCGTTCCGGGAAATCGAAAAAGAACGCCGCCCGAGGTTTTTGCTGGAGAAAATCTGCGAGCAGACCGGCGATAAAATCGATTTCGAAAAATATCCGCACTTCAGCGCCTATGCCCGGTATCTGGTTTTCCGGTCCGAAATCGACGGCCCCGGCCTTTTTGACGAAATCACGTCGCTAAGCGAAATGCTTTTCTCCGAGCTTGCGAAAACTCCGGAAGAGAAGGCCCTGGTCGGGTTGGAACATGATCTGCGGACGATCCGGAGGCTTTTCGGGTTGGAGTGGACCCGGAAGGAGTACGAAGCGGCGGGCGCTCGGAGCCGGGAGCTTCTCCCGTCAAATTTAATGGGGCGCCTTCGGGGAGTTGAACCGGGACAGTCTTTTGATTTCCCGGAATCGGCGGAGGCGGATGCGATTTTTGGGGACGCCGTCGAATTTTACAAAATCGCCGAAAAACGGGAAGCGGCATTTCAGGAAACTCTCCTGCGAACTCTGCGCGAGGAGAAACAGGAGCGGGCGATTTTCATTACCGGGGGATTTCATTCGGAGGGACTTCGGGAAAGGTTTAAAAGGGAAGGGATTTCGTACGCGGAAATCAGCCCCCGCCTGAACTGGGAACCCGAAAGCCAGGACATTTATCTCAACTCCATGCTGCCGTCGGAAGCTCCCGAAGCGGGTTCGGATTGGGCGGAGAGCGGTGCTGCGGGAACGGCCGGGCTTTCCAATGTGCTTCAATTGACGGACCTTGACCGGCAGGAATCGATGAGCGCCGCTCTCGGAACGAGGATTCCCCATATTTTTAGCGCCGTGTTTGAAGTCGGGAAAAAAGCCGGTTTGCGTTTCGAAGAGGTCCTGAAGAGGCTCGTTTCGAGTTCGTTTGGGCGGCAGTTCCGGCGCCGGGATTCGGATGGGCGGATTCACCTGTCGTTCGGTGACTACGGCTTTGTCTATCAAGGGAAGGATTTCACGGCCCAGGCGGCTTCCCTGGGGGCGGATTTTGGGATTCATGCCACGAATACGGCTTCTTCCCTGGGAGGCGCTTTTTCGGGAGCGGAGTATCTCCGGGGCCGGGATTTGTCGGAGATCCGGTTTTTGCACGATGAATTCTACGGGGAGGGGATTTCGTTGGATGATTCTCCCTGGGACGTCACCGCTTATTGGAACGGCGACGGGGACAGGGTCGAAGGCCCCAAGGCGGGACATCCGGCAATTAAAACTCCGGGCCATTGGCTTAACCAAGGGTATTTTGATACCACCGGAATCGAACTGAAGAAAAGTTTTGAAATGCCGGCCCGGGAAAAAGGGAAAAGGTACGTTCTGCATTTCGGGGGCTCGATTTATTACACCGAAGTCTTGATCAACGGAGTCCGGGTCCGGACGTCCGAAGGCGATGAAGTTCATGAAGGGTATTTCATGCCGTTTGAGTACGACATCACCGATTATGTCCGTGAAGGGCGGAATGAAATTACGGTGACGGTCCGCAATCCCGCGGATGTTCCCGAAGAACAGTTGACGGAAAAAGGCGCCGCGGGGCTTCCCTGGTTTGCGCACAAAAGGGCGATTACCGGAGTTTTGAATTTTCACGATACCAAACCCGGGGGCACGGAGCATCAGAAATTGAATGTGGGGGGGATTTGGCAGCCGGTCAGGATTATCGAGGCGGATGAACGCGCGCGAATCTCCGCGGCTCCGATGGCCAATACCACGCTTGTCCCCGAAGACATGCCGGCCGAAGGGGATGATGACCGCCGGACCGCGCAGGTCAATATCAGCATTCCCGTCGAGAACGGAACCACGCGGAGCGCGAAGGCGGAAGTTTTGGTCCGCTTCAGCCCCGAGAATTTTGACGGCGATTCCCGGGATGAAGTCGTTTGGACGCGCGAAGCGGAGGTGAAACCGGGGGCCCAAAGCATTGAGATAAGCGGGATCCTTCGGGACGCGAAGCTGTGGTGGCCGTGGAATTTGGGGGCCCCGAATCTTTACCGGGTCGGGATCGAAATCCGCGAGGGGGATGAATTACTTGCGCGACGGACGATGAGAGTGGGGGTCCGGCAGCTTGAAGGGGCCGTTCGCGGCGAGTGGAGAATGAACGGCAGGCCGTTCCGTGTTCTGGGCGATAACGGGATCCCGACGCTGACCCCGGGAAATTATTCGAGGGAAGACGCTTTGCGGGACGGCGAGCTGATTATCAATGCCAATATTCAATTGATGCGGGTGCACGGGCATGTCCCTCACCCTTATTTTCTCGAAGTTGCCGACCAGCTGGGCATTTTAATATGGCAGGATTTCCCCCTTCAGCAATTTTACCATTGGGATAAAGAATTCCGGGAGGCCATGCTCAGACAAATGCCGCCGTTTGTCAGGCTTTCCGCCGGCTCGCATCCGTCCGTCGTCCTTTTGAACGTGCACAACGAACCCGTCTATTTCGGCGCCAACCCTTTTGGTCTTGCGGACCCGGCGCGGGGGACCTGGATGCATGTCAGCCGGCCGGCGGAAGAAATCGACCGGGAAGCGGTCGAAACGATCCGGGGATTTCTTAGCGAAGAGTTTTCCGCGCAATCCGGACTCGCGCCGCAGGCGGGAATATTCATCCTGAAAGGAACGGAGGCGGAGTGGCATCCCTACTACGGCTACTATTACGGCGAGCTTTTCGATTACCTGATGTATCCCAATCCGAAAAACAGGAACGGCGATCTTGAGTATGACCATTTCGATCCGGAATGGGGCTTTGTGAGCGGGGCGCACCCGGACGAGGGAGTCGGGGCCATTTCGTCGGATTCCTACGCGCGCCTGGCGGGCGGGAAACCGTTTGAATTCGGGCCCGATGAGTTCGGAGCGCAGGGTCTGTCGGCTTACGAGGCACGGCTGGCCGTCCGCGACGTCCTGCTCGAAAAAGAACCCGGGTTGAGCGGTGCGGAGCTTCAGGGGCAAATCGACGAAGCCGTGAGAAAAATTCCCTGGGGCTACCTTTATGAGCCGGAAAGACTTCCGCCCGTCGAACGGCAAACGGATTCCGAGAAACTTTTTTCCGCCGTGATCGCGAAATTATCCGAGCATAATTTTCATCCCTGGACATTTTCCAAATGGCTTAAGCCGGAAAAACCTTTGGAGCAAATTACGCTCGAAGAGGTTGTCCGGGCGCATCAGGATTATCAGGCATGGTACGCGCAGCTTGCCTCCGAGAATTACCGGAGGGCCGGTATCGGGCAGGTGCGGTTTATGTTTATGTCATCTCAGGACAATGACGCCGGTCAGTTTTATTCGGCAAACTGGTCCGTCTTGGGTTCTGACAGAGCCCCCAAGAAGGCTTATGACGCGGTGAGAAGGGCGTATCAGCCGGTTTTGGCAAGCAGCCGGATTGTATCGCAGAAAATTCTTCCGGGAGAGAAATGGCTGAACGGCCTTTGGATCAATAACGATACGCATCGTGAAATAAAAGGCGCCAAGATTGTCATCGAATTGCGGGATAGCGGCGGCGGGGTAATCAAGCGGCAGGAAATCGACAAGAAAGATATTCCTCCTTTCAGAATCCTCAGCCTCTCCGCGCTGACGAGAATAAAGGACGGGGACGGAAATGATTTCTGGACGGTGGGGCAGGCGACTTCCGCCGGCGAATATGTTCTGACTTTATCGGTTCAGGATGCGGAGGGGCGGGAACTTTCGCGGAACATTTATGAATTGAAAGTGCTCCCGGCCGATTTCCTCGCGGGCTTAGACGCGGAAACGGGAAAACAAGTCTCGGCCGTTTTGCGCGGCCGTTTTGAAGCGCTCGATAAGATGTTTTCCGAAGAGCTTCAGCTGGAGCCGGAAAGGGCGGATGATTGGTGGGCGATTGTCCGCAAGCTGCAAAAAAGCCGCCGGGCCCGGTGGGAAAGCTGGAAACGCCAACTTGAAGGCAATCCGGAACTTCTTCTGGACTTCGCCGAATTCACACCCAGGTTTCCGGAACTATTCGAAGCAAGACTGCGGAGAGATTCGGCGCAAAAAGCGTTTCAGGCGCTTGAGCAGGCGGCACCGGAAACCGCTTTGGAGCTTGGGGCCGCGGAAACGGCATATCAGGAAACGCTCGGCCGGACCCGGGAGACTTTACGTCTGACCGACGAAGATTTACAGCTTCTGCTCGGCAGGCGGGGCTGGCGGGTGCCGATCCCGTTACTGTACGGCGACGAAATGACTTCCGATGAATGGTTCAATGAATTGATCGGCGAGCTCTCTGAGATACCGGGGACGGAGCAAACCGTCGCCGCGATCCGTCAGTATTTCAATATGCGTTCCGGGCATTGGTTTTACCGGGAAGTGACGATGTACAAAGCTTTGCGCGATCAATTCGGTTCGGGGAATGTATCGCGCGGCGAAGTTCTTTCCGAAGCGCAGTCATTGGGAATGAGTCGCGGGGATTTTATCAAAACACTTGCTTTGGCGGGCCTCGGGGGCGCGGCTTTTCAGGGAACGGGCGAAGCCCGGAGCGCTCAAGCCGAAACTTATGTTTCCCCGTCCGGCGCCGTGGGGTACCGGGTGACCCGGCACGGTGTCTCGGGAGAGATTACCGCCCGCACGATTACCGCGGATTTATCCGACAAACGCCTGGCGATTGTTCCCGTGGCGCATGCGGACGGGAACGGGATTCCGGCGGTTGCTTCCATCGAAAATATTGCGCATGATTTCGAGAAGGAAACGGGGTTAAGGGTTGAGGGGGCCGGCAACGGCGGATTTTTTGACATCCAAACCGGCGTTCCAATCGGATTTCTTCTGCGGGACGGAG
>JAKQXH010000087.1 GCA_029561555.1 Candidatus Omnitrophota bacterium | reverse complement strand
GCATCAGGATATCGCTGATCACCAGGTCGAATTTCTCCTGAGACGCCTTCTCGAGCGCTTCCTTCCCGTCCCGGGCAATCACCACGGAAAACCCCGCGGCCTCCAGCACGTTTTTCTCAAGCATGGCCGTGCTCAGGGAATCCTCCGCCAGGAGTATCGTCTTCCGTTTCTTTTTCACCGCGGCGGGCCTCGCCTGGGCCGCCTGCCGGCGGATCACCACTCCTTCCGCCGATTGAATAATCGACGCGATATCCAATATCAAAATAACGCTCCCGTCTCCCAAAATCGTCGCGCCGGCGATATTTTGAATATTCCGGAGCGGTTCCCCCAGGTTTTTCCGGACCAATTCCTTCCGCCCCACGACTCGGTCCACCAAAAGTCCGATTTTCCTCTCGACGGACTGCACGATCACCACCGGAAAAAAATGCTTCTCGATAATGCCTTTTTCGGGAAGGGCAAACAAATCCTTCAACCGCACCAGCGGCATGATATGCCCCCGGACCGTAATGGCTTCCTTGGTTTCCACCGTGCGGATTTCATCGGGATCCACCCGGATCGTTTCCGCCACCGCATCGATCGGAAGCGCGAACATTTCACTCCCGGCGTTCACGACCAGGCACTCCGTGATCGCGAGCGTCAGCGGCATCTTCATCACGAAACGCGTCCCTTCGCCCGGCTTTGAGAAGACTTCGATCACTCCCTTCAGCTGAGCCACTTTTTCACGCACCACATCCAATCCGACTCCGCGGCCCGAAGTTTCGGTCACTTCTTCCCGCGTGCTGAATCCCGGAATGAAAAGAAGCTGATAAATCTGCTCATCCACCAGTTCTTCGGCCCGCTGCTGCGTGACGATCCCTTTCTTCACCGCACGGGCTCTGACCGCCCCGAGGTCAATTCCCCTCCCGTCGTCCGAGACTTCAATCACGACCTGAGTCCCCTGCTGATACGCGTTCATGAGAATCCGGCCCGATTTGGGCTTCCCGCGCCCCTGCCGTTCGGAAGGCGTTTCAATCCCGTGATCCACGGCGTTTCTCAGGATATGCATCAGAGGATCTTTTAATTCGTCGATAATGGCCTTGTCGAGCTGCGTCTCTTCTCCGCGAATTTGCATCTCGACATCCTTACCTTTGCCCTGAGCCAGGTCCCGCATCGATCTCGGGAACAAATTAAACAGATAGGAAACGCTGACCATCCGGACCGTCAGCACTTCGTTCTGCACGTTGGAGGTCAGCGAATTGATTTCCTCATTGACCTCCTTAAGCTCTTTTGCCAAAGCCCCCAGGTTTTCATTGCCCCGGATATCGGAATCGATTCTCGAAACCAAATTCCGCACCGTTTCATCGAGCCGCGTCTTTGCGATCAAAAGTTCGCCGGACAAATTCACGAGCCGGTCCAGTTTCACCGTCTCCACGCGGATGCTTTCCTCGGAAACCGTCGCGGTTCGTGAAGCGTGAAGCGTCTCCCGCAACCCATCTTCCTCAAATTTTCCTTCTTTTCCGCCCGGCACAATTCCCTCGGCCTTTCCTTCTTCGCGCTTCTCCTCTCGTGCATGAGCTCCGCGATCTTGCCGCCCCGCTTCTCCGTCCGCGGAAGCACTTGTCTTAAAAACCTCTCCCGTTCTGGCGCACAATTCTTCCACGTAAGGCCTGGCAACGCCCTTTTCTTCCCAGGTCAATTTATCTTCCAGGAGAGGTTCGATGGCGTCCAGGCATTTGAAGAGAACGTCAAAATGGGCTTTTCCCATGCGGATTTTCTCTTCAAGCGCCCTCTGAAGACCGCTTTCCATCCCGTGGGCGATCTCCGAAATCCGGCGATACCCCATCATCGACGCGGACCCCTTGATCGTGTGGGCTTCCCGCATCAAGGACTCGAGGAACCCCTTGTCATCGGGATTTTTCTCGAGCTTCAAAAGCCCCTGACTGAGCTTTTGAATATGCTCCCGGGTTTCGGTCTTGAAATGCTCTATGAATTTTGATTTGTCGAATGTCATAAGCCTGCCGTATCTCGCGGGCCGTGAATCGTCGCTCGCAAAAAAACTATTCCAAGCTTTTCAAATTCTTGCCTTTTGACGTCACCCTGAGAAGCCTAGCGGCGAAAAATCCCGCTTTAAGACCTTTCTCGAAACTTACCCCGGAGATGCGCAGATTCTTCGTCCGCCGCAATTCTTGGCGGACTCAGGATGACACGCACCGAAAGACTCAAGGCAACGATTTATTGCAAGATTTTTAATTCAGCTTAAACTTCGCCGTGACCAAGTTCAGTTCACCCGCAAGAGCCGTCAACTGCTTGGCCGCCACCTGCGCCTGCTGGGCGCCGCCCGCGATTTCTTTCATCGCTTCATTGATATTGTTCATCGCATCCGCGATCTGTTTCGAACCGCTGACCTGCTGGTTGGCGCTCATCGCGATCTCCTTCGCGCTTTCGGCGGATTCCTGGGCCAGCTTGACTTCCTCATTCACGTTCGAAACGCTCTCTTCCATCGCCATAATGGCGTTGGTCATCTCATGCTGAATCAGCTCGATCAGCGCCGTAATGTCTTTGGTCGATTTCGCCGTCGAATCGGCCAGCTTGCGAATCTCGTCCGCCACCACGGTAAATCCCCGGCCCTGCTCGCCGGCACGTGCCGCTTCAATCGCCGCATTCACGGCAAGCAGGTTCGTCTGATCCGCCACGTCATTGATCAGATCCGTGATCTTTCCTATTTCTTTCGATTTCTCGCCCAGCGTCGTGATCTTCTCACCCGTCTTTCCGATCGCCTGCCTGATTTTCGCCATCCCGGCCAAGGCATGGCTGGTGATCTGCGCGACCCGCTTCACATGATCCCCGATCTGTTCGGCGCTTTTCGAAAGCTCCGTCGCGGCGGAAGTCGTTTCCGCAATCGCCGAAGACTGCTCCCGGGCGCCGGCGGCCTGCTGTTGGCTCGCGGCAAGAATTTCATTCGAGGCGGAAGTGATCTGATTCACGGCATCTTTGGTCTGATTTAAAATTAAAGTCAGATTTTTGATCATCACGCAGAAATTTTCGGCCAAAAGCCCGATCTCATCCTTGGCCTTGACCGAAATCGTCTCCGTCAAATTCCCTTTCGCGATTTTGTCCGCAACCGATGAAAGCTCCAGGACGGGATTCGCGATCCGGTTGGCCATGAATACGGCAATCCCGACCGATAAAAACCCAATGAGCAGCGTAATAAAAATAATCCCAAAAGTCAGTTTCCGGACCGCCACAAATGCCTCATCGGCGTCAATTTCAGCGAGAAGAAGCCAATTTAAATCAAATTCCGAATCAATCTCATCCCCCATAGAAGCGCCGACAACCCATTTTCCCCGGTAATCCTTATACATGCCGGTCATCATCTTGTGCTGCGTTTGAAAAAATCTTACGGGCTCAGTATCAATTTTCTGCTTCAAAACAGTGTCTTTCCCGAAACGGGACTGCGTAACCATGTATCCGTCTCCGTTCACGATATAAGTCTCGCCGGTCCGCCCCATCCCCGTAGCGTCCGATGCGATTTCGTTCAAGACAATCGTTTCCCTCTCCGCGACCAAAAGTCCTACTTTCTCCTTCTGCCCGCTTACCGCCGAATAAACCGGCACCGCGATATCCTGAAGAAATTTCCCCGTCTGGGCATCTTTTCTGACATCCGACATAAATTTCTTATTCATCCCGCGGATAAAACGGGGATCCGATGACAGATCGCTTCCGGCCAAGCTTGGATTCGTCGAATAATAGACCTTGCCCGAATTTCCGACAAATGTCATCTCGAAAAATGAAACCAACTGATTAAACTCCTCAAGATTCAGCTGAAGAGACCTCAAGATTTCCGAAAGCCTCTGCCCGTCAACGGGCTCTCCTCTTTCCTTCTGCGCCATCAACTGCATGAATTCCTGAACCGTATCCTGCTGGCCGAATGCCTCAACCTGATTCATTCTCCACTGCAAAAGGGTGAGAATCCCCCGTTCTTTGGCTTGAGCCACCGATGATAAGGCGTCCAGGACTTCCTTTTGAAGTTCGGCTTTACTGATCAGAAAGCTGGCGCCGCCGACTATCGCGATCGAAATCAGCGAAACAGCCAAAAGCAGAACAATCAATTTACCCTTCAAACTATGAGTCAGAATATTTTTCATGAGAATTTCCCCCTTTTATTCGTATCTCGTTTCTCGCTTCACGCTTCACGTTTCACCCTTCACGCATTCCGCTTCCCGCTTCATTGCTTTTTCAGCTGCTCTATTTCCCGGCAGGAAAGAACTTTTCCGAGATCAATCAACGATAAAATCGTCTCCCCAAACTGGACTTCGCCTTTGGTGTACTCCGCGACTTCTTTTTTGACCGTCCCGAGCGGCGGCTGAATGGCGGTCTCTTCGATATCCAGGGCGTCTTTGACTCCGTCCACCAAAATCCCCATCAATGCGCCTCCCGCATCGGTCACGACAATCATGGACTCCTTTGTCATTTCCCTTCCGCCCAGCCCGAGAAAAAATTTAAGATCGATAACCGAAATGATTTCCCCCCGAAGGTTCATCACCCCTACGATAAAATCGGGAGCGTTGGGAACCCTCGTGAGGCGGGGGACTCTCAAAACTTCTTTCACTTCGGTCACCCGCACCCCGTAATTCTCGCTCCCCAGGGAGAAAGAAAGAATCCGGACGGTCTTTTTCTTTTCTTTTTCCGCCCAAAAATCGTCATCCCCCGCTTCAATAATAATCTTCCCGCCGTCAATCATATCGATACCGTACCTCGGGGTTCGTTACTCGCATCTCGGGAAAAAACAGCATCTCCTACACTTCCTTATCCGCATCTCAAAAGATTAACGAAGTTTCTTAATCAAGTTCGTAAGCATCCGGGACTCATGATCGACTTTTTCAAGTACTGAGTCTTTTTGTCCGGCAAGCAAATACTCTAACCTCCAAGCAATCTCAATTTACGTTTCCAACTCCGCGCAAGAACCTAATGCGATATAAAGAAAATGACTATACTCCTTAGTGTGAAAACGGTTAAACCCCTCCGCTATATTTGATGGGATTGAAATCGCCGAACGGCGCATTTGAGATGTTAATCCATATATTTCCTCCCGGGGAAATTTTTGGATCATGCGGTAGATGCCGAAAACAATCTCCATGCCTAATTTCCATATATCCAACTGCCTAAAATTCGTAATTTTCTCATTCATTGTTTCTAGCGAGATACGAGCCCCGAGATACGAGTCACGTCCGTTTCTTTATCTCCACCCTTCCCTGAACTTCTTCCAATTTCATCTGATCTTCGCCGGACAACAATTGTCCGATATCGGCGATCAGAATCAGCCGTTTCCCGATTTTCCCCAAACCGATCAGGTATTTTGCCTCCTTCAAAACAGCATCCGGCGCTTCGATGCTCGTTTCATCAAGAGAAATGACATCGGTAATCCGATCCACAATAACCCCCAGCGGATGCTTGCCGCATTGCGTGATCATGATGCGATTGGATCGTGCCAATTCCGCCTCGGCAAGACCGAGCTTCCTCCGAAGATTGATCAAAGGGATCACTTTCCCGCGGAGACTGATCACCCCTTCCACAAACGCGGCGGAATCCGGAATCGGGGTGATGGTCCGCATCCGGATCACCTCCCGAATCCTCTCGACCGCCACCGCATATTCTTTGTCCGCTAAGGTAAACGCAACCGCTTTCATATAAGTAATATCCTATGGGGTCACACCTTAATTGCAGGTGTGGCCCCATATTCTTTTAAGAAAGTTTTAATCGTTCAATATTATCCCGACAGACACTCGCGAGCGTCGCCGCATTAAAACCGCCGCTATACGCAATAATATCCGTCGCAGCGTGCCTTCCGAGCACTTTCATAGTGTTACGGTATTCTCGGATGGATTCTTGAGAAGAACCTTCGCTTTTATAGACACCCGCCAGGGCAAAATTGGCCGATACAAAGTCTTTATCCAGATAAAGGGCCTTTTTGAGATTCCGCTTCGATTCCTCACCGCGGTTCTCTTCCGAGCAAATAACGCCCATCAGGTAATGGGCGGGCGCAAAAAACGGTTTTTGGGCAATAATCTTCTCCAGATACGTTTTCGCTTCCTTGAAATACCCCTGATTGGAGTAAATCTCCGCCATAAAATAATGAAGATCGTCCTGATTCCCGTCAATCGCCAAAGCCTCTTCAATCAGCGAAAGGGCCCGGCTATATTGTTTTTGATGAATGCCTTTGATGATCTCCACCCGGATTTCCTTAAGATCCTTTTTGGGGAGGATAAACTCCGGCCTCTCCGTTCCGGTCTCTGTTTCCGCCGCCGCCTCGGCCCGCGAGATTTCATCCAGGACTTTCTCGGCCCGGTCATGAAGCACAAGAGGCGATTCGGCCCGCGCCGGAGCCTCCCTGGGACCTTTCCGGTAATAAATGGCATCCTGCCAATCCTCCATACGAAACCGGTCGGACACAAATTGAAGGCTTTCCGAATATCCGATCAAAAGATACCCGTCGTCCCGGAGGCCGGAATGAAACTGATTCAGGACCTTGATCGTCGTTTCAAGTTCGAAATAAATCGTGACATTCCGGCAGAAAATAATGTCGAAATGCCCCGGATACTCGTCTTCGATCAGATTCAGGTATTCGAAATCCACCATCCGCTTGACCGTATCGCTCAGGCAAAACTCCTGCGTGCCGCCCTGGCTTTGCCGGACGGAAAAATATTTTCGGAGATATTCCGGAGAAACCGAACGGATCGAATTCTTCCCGTAGACGCCGGCCCGGGCACGATCCAGAGTGCCGGTCGACACGTCCGTTGCGAAAATTTTGACATCCCAGTCCGCAAGGTCCGGAATCGCTTCCCGAACGATCATGGCGACGGAATAAGGCTCCTCGCCCGTCGAACACCCCGCGCTCCAGATTCTGAGAGAAGGCCTTTGAAGTCCGTGAAGCGTATCTCGTGAAGCGGCCGCCGCGGGCATTTGCCCGGCACGCGTTTCGCGCCTGAGAATTTCCGGAAGAATTTTCTCCTTCAGCGCCACAAACTGCGGCTCAGTCCGGAAGAAATAGGTATGATTGACCGTCAAAAGATTCAACAACTCGCGGAATTCCTCCTCCCGGCGGTCCTCAGCCGTCAGCAGATGATAATAATCCTCGGGAGCCCCGATCCGGCAGGCGGCCATGCGTTTCGCAAGAGCGCTCTCCAGGTCTTTGAGATCGTAATCCTTGAAGTACAATCCGCAGCGGGATGTGATATGATTTTTGAATTTCAGTTTTAGTTCCTGAGGAAAAAACATGGCCATGTCTGCGACTGTTTTTTTGTGAATCCCGGTTTGACTTCCCTTTTTCAGTCCGAACCTCATCGGTTCATCAAAGTCATTTTACAATATTTAACGGCTTTCCATCGCGGAAATTCCGGCAAGCGTGATTGCCGGGCCTCAAGTCAAAACAAAAGAGGCGGGCCAGGGGACTCCCCCAAAACCCGCCTCTTTCGGAAACGACCGTTTTCACGGTCCTCTCATATCTTAAGCTTTTGAGACCGCGAAGATCTCTTAAAAGCTCAATTCACCGCCTTCTTCAGCTCGGCGCCGGCCGTAAACGCAGGGACCTTTTTCGCCTTGATCTGAATGGTCTGCCCCGTCTGAGGGTTGCGGCCCATTCTGGCTTTTCTCTTTCTCACGAGAAAACTGCCGAATCCGACGAGTTGAACGCGCTGGCCCTTCTTGAGCGATCCCTTGATCGCGTCAAAGGCGCAGTCAATCGTTTCCAGCGCTTTCGACTTGGACAGGTTGGTTTTCTTCGCGATTTCACTGACCAGATCTCCCTTATTCATCTTGATTCTCCTCCTTCTAGTGGTTATTAAAATTCCTTTTTTTCGAAAGGAATCGTTTTTACGCTACTTCCATTTTCGGTTCACGCAACATCAAATCCTCCACGGCCCGGCGAGGATCTTTTTCTTCAAAAAGCACTTTATGGACTTCGTTTGAAATCGGCATCTCGACGCCGTGCCGCCCGGCCAGGTCCCTCACGGATCGCGTGGTCTCGACGCCCTCGGCCACCATCTCCGTCCCGGAAAGAATTTCCGGAAGTTTCCTGCCCTGCCCCAGGAGTTCCCCCACCCTGCGGTTCCGGCCGAATTCCGAAATGCAGGTTGTCACCAAATCGCCCAGCCCCGAGAGCCCGAAAAAGGTATTCGGATTCGCCCCCATGCGGCTCCCCAGCCTGACGATTTCCGACAGCCCTCTCGCAAGAAGCGCGGCTTTCGTGTTGGACCCGAACTGGAGCCCGTCGCAGATGCCCGCCGCGATGGCAATTACGTTTTTCACCGCGCCTCCGAGCTCGACGCCCGTAACGTCATCGGACGTGTAAATCCGGAAGCTCACATCCATAAAAACTTCCTGGACGGCCCGGGCAACCGCCTGTGTTTCGGACGCGACCACCACGCAGCACGGAAGTTTCCGGGCTACCTCCTCGGCATGGGACGGTCCCGACAAAACAGCCAGCCTCTCGCAGGAAAGTCCCGCGCGGATGATCTCCGAAGGCCTGAGCAGCGTCTTGGTCTCGATCCCCTTCGCGACGCTCACGACGGTTTTCCCGCTGATCCATTCGGGGCGAATACGACCGAGGACTTTTCTGAGATACTGGGTCGGAATCGCGACGATCAAAAATTCGCAGGTCTTAACGGATGTTTCGAGATCCGCGGAAACGGTCACGGACTCGGGGATGTGAAAACCTTTCAGGAATTTAACGTTCTCTCTTTTTTCCCTGAGCACTTCGGCATAATCCGGAAACGCGCTCCAAAGCGTCACGGAATATCCCTTGCGGGCCAGCAAAAGTGAAAGTGCCGTCCCCCACCCTCCGTCTCCGAGTACCGAAATTTTGATTGTCTTCTCCATTCTCCATCCCTTGAAAAGGCTTGAAAATACTGGGTTCTCCGCGCGACGCGTAATCTAACACGCACGACAATCAATGTCAACGGATACCGGGGAAAAGAATGGATTTTTTAAAAAAAAGAAGAGAGAAAAGGGGTGTAACCCCTTTTCTTATTTAGAACGGGGATCGATTTCCTGAAGTGTGACCCGGGCTCGGATTTCTTCCGGGACCCGGACGGGTTTCATGTCCGTATTCACAAAGGCGTGCACCGTATATCCTTCCGCGATTTTCCGCCGGGTCTCTTTTTCCGTGATGCGGTAGACGAATTTCATCGAGCTTTTCCCGAACCGGCTCACCGCCACTTCTATCGAAAGCCGCTCGTCGTAGCGGGCGGGAGACGAATACCGGCAGTTCGCTTCCACCACCGGGAGATAAATGCCTTTCTTCTCACACTCCGTGTAATCCACGCCGAGCGAGCGGAAATATTCCGTCCGGCCCATCTCGAACCAGACAAAATAATTCGCGTAATACGAAACGCCCATCTGGTCCGTCTCGGCGTAGCGGACCCTGAAATCGAACTGAAACAGGCTCATGGGAAGCGGACCCTCCAACGTTTGTAAATCATGCCCCCGAGCAGGACCCCGGCCGCGTCATAGGCGAAATCGATCAGGCTCGGATCCCGGGTCGGCACAAACGACTGGTGAAACTCGTCGCTTGCGGCGTAAAGCAGGCAAAATAAAATTCCCGTCACCGTGCTGCGGACCCTCAACCCGGCGATGCCGGACGCGTCAAACGCGCGCCGCGTCAGGAAAAGCAGGCCCGCGTACTCCAGGATATGCGCCGCGAAATCGCTCGCGGAAAAACCGAACGTCCGTTCCGGGTTCTGAAGGCTCGAAATAAAAAAAATCAAGCCCAGATACGCGTACCACGGCAGCCAATGGGTGAGGAATTTCCCCGCCTCAGGCATTCGCCGCCTTGCAGCCCCCGGAAGGGCAGGTCCCCGTCGGCGAATTCTTGCAGCTCACCGGCTGGGATTCTTCTTTCTGCTTCTTCTTGTAATTCTCGCTCCGGTAGTCGGTCTGATAAAACCCGCTGCCCTTAAAGATAATTCCGGCACCGGCGCCGATCAGGCGATGGACCGGCCCGCCGCAATCCGGGCATTTTCGAATGGGTTTGGCCGTAATCGGCTGAAACTTCTCGAACGTTTTTTTGCAGCCGCGGCATTCGTATTCGTACGTCGGCATTTTAAAAATCCTCCTTCACGATCGAAATTATTCCTTGAAACTGTCCTTCACTTTTTCGAAGAGGTTCTTCCGCCCTTCGATTTCTTCCTTCCGGAGCTTCGCCAGTTCTTCCAGCAATTTTTTTTCGGCGTCCGGCACATGCTTGGGGACATGAATCCTCACGCGGACCATCTGGTCGCCGCGCCCGTGCCCCCGGAAACTCGGGAGCCCTTTTTCCTCGATCCGGAAAATCTTGTCGTTTTGAGTCCCCTTGGGGATTTTCAGTTTGTAATCCCCGTCCGCCAGCGTCGGCACGGTCACCTGCCCCCCCAGGCACGCCACGGTATAGGGGATTTCCGTTTCGCACAAAAGGTCCCGCCCGTCCAGGTGGAAAAAAGAATGAGGCTTGGGAATGATGCGCACATACAAATCCCCCGCCGTCCCTCCTCGCTCCCCGGCTTCGCCTTCCCCGGAAATTTTCAGACGCGCCCCGGGTTCGATCCCCGCCGGCACTTTGATATTTAATTTCCGTTTTTTCGAGATTTTTCCGTGTCCTTGGCAGACTTTGCAGACTTTTTCCACCCATTCCCCTTCGCCCCGGCATCGGGAACAGGTCTGCTGGAAAATAATGAATCCCTGCGACAAGCGCCTCTCGCCGGTCCCCTTGCAATCGGGACAGGTTGTTTTCTTGCTCCCGGGTTCGGCCCCGCTTCCCGTGCAATGCTCGCAGGTTTCATGGCGCGGGATTTCGAGATTGACTTCCTTGCCCCGGACGATCTCCTCGAGCGTCACTTCCAGATCATACTGCAGATCCACCCCGCGCCGCGACCGGTCCGAGCGCCGCGAAGACCGCCGGGACGAGCCGAAAAAATCGCCGAACAAACCGCCGAAAATATCCGTGAAGTCGCTGAAGCTCTCGGAAAAATCCCCGAAATCGCTGAACCCGCGCCCGCCGAGGGAATGGCCGAATTGATCGTACAGGGAACGTTTCTCGGAATCGCTCAGCACCGCGTAGGCTTCCGCGGCCTCCTTGAATTTTTCCTCCGCCTCCTTGTTGCCGGGATTCCGGTCGGGATGATGCTGAAGAGCCAGCTTCCGGTAGGACTTTTTTAATTCGTCGAGGCTTGCCGACCGCAAAACCCCGAGGACTTCGTAATAATCTCTTTTCTGTGACGCCATCTTCATTGTTCCGCCGGACGTTGTTCTTCGTTTTCGGCTCCGGGCCCCGCGGTTTCGCTTCCGGACACCGCTTCCGCCCGGCCGGATTTGGCCTGTGAAATCCGGACCTTGGCCGGCCGGAGCAGCTTGTCGTTTAAAAGATACCCGGCTTCCAATTCCTCCAGCACCGTCTCGTCCGGATGGTCCCCGCTTTCGATATGCCCGATCGCTTCGTGAAAATGCGGATCGAATTTCTTTCCGACGGCCTCAATCCGTTCCAGTCCCTTCGTTTTCAGAAAATCCAGGAGCTGTTTCTTCACCAGCGAAACGCCGTCCCGCAGCGCCTTCGCGCTTTCCTCCGCCAGCGCCTCCGTGTGGTCCAGTGCCCGGTCCAGATTGTCGATCGCGGGGAGAAGCCCGCTGATCAGTGACTCATTGGCAAAACGGAGATAATCCTCGCGCTCCTTGGCGAGACGCTTCTTCGCGTTTTCGTAATCCGCCGCCGTCCGCAGGCACTTGTCCCGTATCCCCTCCAGCTCCGAGACCTTGGCGCAAAGGGCGGCGTAATCGGCCTCGGGGATTTCGACCTTCTTCTCGGCCGGCTCTTTCCCGTCCGCCGCGGCTTTCGTCTCTTCCGGAGCGGTTTTCTTTTCGTGTTTTTCTTTTTCTTCGTGTTTCGATTTCATCGCATCCGTTCCCGTTTAATGAATTTCCGGACCGCTCAAATCCACTGCTCAAGCGCCCGGCTTATTTCCTTTGAAATAAAATCCACATAAGAAATCAGGTTGGAATAAAGCATCCGTTTGGGCCCCAAAATCCCGAGGACCCCCACCGTATTCCCGTGCACCTTGTAACTGGAGGTGATCAGGGAACATTCCCAGATCTCCTCCCGCTTGTTTTCCCGGCCGATATGGACCCGAACGCCGTCGGAGTCAAACCCCTCCTTCATCAATTCAAGGAGTTCCCTCCGGTTCTCCAGCGTGCGAAAGATCGAAGTCGTTTTGGAAATATCCTGAAAATCGGGTTTTTCGAGAATATGCGAAGAGCCTTCCACGCAAAGTCTCGCGACACCGATTTTCCGGACCGCTTCCTCCCCCATGCGGACCGCGAGTTCATACAGCTGGAAAAGCGAATCCCGGCGGGAAGCCAGCCGTTTCCTGATTTCGGCCGGGATATCGGAAAACTGGCATCCCGAAAGCTCCTCGTTGAAAAAATTTCCGATCTTCCGGATCTCCTCGTCCGTCACCGGACTTTTCATGTCCACCAGAATCGTCGTGCTGAAACCGGTGGTCGTCGTCCACACCGTCCAGACATGCGTTTCGTCAAGAGGCTGAAGGTCCAGACGCCGAAACACCAGGCTTTTCATCTCGGGATAACTCACAATCCCCGCCTGCTTCGTGATCCCCGCCAGAAGGCAGGAGACCTTTTCGATCAGCCCGTCGATCCATTCGATTTCATGTTTCAGCTGCCGGGAAATATTCACCGCCATCTCGGGCGAAAGCATCTGCCGTTCGATCAGATGATCGATAAAATACCGGTATCCCCCGTCCGTCGGAATGCGGCCCGCGGAAGTATGCGGGTGCGTAATCAAACCGGCTTCCTCCAAATCGCTCATTTCATTGCGAATCGTCGCCGGGGAAATGTCCAAATGATATTTCCTCGCGATCGTCCGCGATCCGACGGGCTCAGAACTTTCGACATACGCATCGACGATAATGGAGAGTATCCGTTTTTGCCTGTCCGTAAGTTCTTTATTCATAACATTTTAGGCCTTTCCAGATTCATATATCCCCAAAAAGCGGGTTGGCACTCAAAATATCCGAGTGCTAACGGAACCAAATATTATTCATTGTCTATTAAATTGTCAAGGGGAACATTCCTCCCCACATCCCGCAGCCAATATTCACACAACGCTTACGCGATAAATCGTATCAGCCACGAAATAAAAAGATGGCTAGGCGAGCGAAGCGAAGGGCGCCTATCCAATCTCGATTCATGAACTGACGCGATCAATAATGGGTAGCGGAAAAACGCCGGGAGAAAACTTGCGGAAAGAAATCAAACAAGAAGCGGTTACGGGTAACCTACGTAACGGCGCTTTTTTCAAGCAGCTGCTCGACGGGGAGCTTCTTCTTCCGGTAGAGTTCGAGATTCTCTTTGCTCATGACGAAAGGCGTCCCGAAAACGGATTCCAGCTTGATATAAGCGTAATCCTCGAAATGATATCCGTGAAGCACGGTCATACATTCCCGCAACGCGAGATCCAGAAGATAGTTGACGTCCTTCTCCTCATCCTCGTCCAAATTCCCGAGGTACGGGGAGTTTTTGAGGACAAGATCCGTCTCGACCGAGAAAAAACCTTTTTGTTTTTTTTCGTCCTCGGGATAAATAAAACGGAACAGGACCCGCCGCTTCGAAAACGTATTCTGAATCCGCTCGTCTTCCACGAGAAGATTCGAAACTCTGCGGGTGATCTGCTGGGCCAGGAAGTTCTCGAGAAAAATCTCGTTCAGATCAAATTCCTTCTGCCACTTGTCCAGGTTCTCGTACAGCTTCAGCTCCGGAGGGAAATCCACTTTCTTCACGGAACGGTCCGGCGCGAGATAAAAGAAAGGAATCACGCGGTTGATTTTGTAATCCCCCAGATATTTCGTGAGCACGAAAATATATTCCGCTTCCGCGCCGCTCGGGAGAATAAACTCATGCCCGGCCGCGTCCGCCTTGGGGGTATACGTCTCACGGACTTTGGCATACACCATCGCTTCGTTGGGACGGCTGGCCGTGGCCCGGAGGTCCAGGATTTCGCAGGAAATATTTTCTTTGTACTGCGCCTCAAGCAGGAGGGAGTAAAAAAGCGGCGAGAGCGTCTCGAAACGGGACCCCGGCAGGAAATATTTTTCAAGAAGCGTTTCCGTGTTCTCCTTGCCGAGGTTCCGGAAGAGCCCGACCACGGGCCGCTGCCAGATCACGACATAATTCACCTGCAGATCGTGCAGGACCCGCTTCCGGTATTCCGACCGCGGGATGTCCCAAAACCGGACCCGCTTGATGTCGGGGACATACCCCACGAGAATCAGGGAAATCCCCGTCGATTCGGTATCGATCGCCTTGAGAATGTAAAAATCAAGCGGCTTGTCCGTGCTCAGGATCACGCGGGAAGTCGAAAACAGGACGTCCTCGACCTTGTCCATCGCCTTCGGCGACAGTTGCATGAAACTCGCGATGTTTTTGACTTTCCCCGAGGCCAGTATCCCTTCGATGTCGGTGGAAAAAAGCTCATCCAGGGGGAGATAAACCCCGATCGTTTTCCCCGCCGTTTTCACCTGGACGTGATCGACGCCGTACTCGTCTTTGCAAATCTGCTTCAGGGATTGCTCAAGGGTCTCTTTCGGGTAGGAAGGCATACAACCGTTCGCGAGGGAAAAAACCGCGCAGAGGAAAAACCCGGTCAAAACAAAAAAGCGTCTCAAGCCCCCCGCCGTCATTCTTCGCAAGGGACCCGGATCAGTTTTTATTTTCCCCGGGAGCGCTTGGCCCCGGAGGATTGGGTTTAAACGAGGAATCCGACGGCTGATATTTCCCCACCGTCCTGGGGTTGGGTTTTCCGTATTCGGAAAAAATGGCTTCGATCTCATCGTATTCAAGCTCTTCCCGGGCCAGCAATTCCTTGGCGAAACGCTCAAAAATCGCGTTTTCATCCCTGAGCAGCTTCTCGACTTCCTTCAGGCATTCCTGGATGATCTGATTCGCGTCGTTATTCAAAGCGGTCTTGATCTCCTCCGACAGCTGGCTCTCCGGAATCACGGTATAATCCCCGACATACCCGCTTTTCCCCATGCCCCACTGCCAGACCATCCGGTGTGCCCGGCTCATCGCGATCCGGAAATCCATGCTGACTCCGCTTGTCGTGATGCCGAATTTCAATTTC
>JAKQXH010000066.1 GCA_029561555.1 Candidatus Omnitrophota bacterium | reverse complement strand
CCTCGATTCTCCGTCCGCCATGTGATCACCACTCTCGACCGTATTCCCTTCAGCCTCGGGCGCATCGTTTTGGATTAGAATCGCCGCCGTATCGCGGGCGGATCCACCGGGCTTACCGGAGGCATCCGCTTCCTGCGCAAGTCTGATCTCTTCCAGATCAATGCCGGCTTCACGGACCAAGGCCATGATTTCCTCCGGCAATTCCGAGAACCGAAATTCAAAATGGGGCGAAGCGGTCAAATCCCGCAAAGCGAGCAATGACCGAAAATAAGGCGTCACGTCAATCTCCGCCGTTCCCCGGCCCCCGGGCTTCACTTCGAAAAATTCCATCGCAACCCTTCTAGAACCGCCCGCCCACATAAATTTGATCAGAAATTTCCACAATTGCTCTCCACCCATGACCGGCAGGTGAAACACGCCTTTCCTCTCGGCGTCAGAATACTGATACCGGGTGTTCTTCGGATTGTTTCTCCGCCAATTGACCTTTCTTTCGGACTCGTCTTCGCTGACAGAATAAAAACGCGGGTCATTAGAGGCCCTTGTGCTCCGCTCGTTCATATAACCCCGGATATCCTCTGCCGTTTCAAGCGCCATGCCCTCTCCGTCTTGAAGCACCGGAACCGGCGGAGGAGGCCCGGGACGTATCCATATTGCGTTATTCTTGATTTGAACGGGGAGGATGTCATGGATCCCGGGTTCAGCAGGAAATCCCACCACATTCCGGAACCGATTTCCGCTGATTTGATCCATGCCAAACGGACCTTCCTTGACCACAACATACAGAATGCCGGATTCTTCATCGTAGAAAACGTCCGCGACATCCGAAATCGGAAAATTAAACTCCTCCCGAACCAAAGCGGCTGCTCCGTCCTTCCTCAGCAAATCCAGAAAGACGGTTCCGTCCGCTTTCAATTGCACTCGGTCAACATCAAGACGGGATGCGGAATGCCGGAACCCCACTAAGACATCCCCCCTTCCACCTCTGACATCCTCCAGCACTCTTCGGATTTCCGACGCCCATTGTTCAAAAAAGGCCTTCACCTCGGGATAATCATCCAACGTCGGCAGACCGGTCATTGCCGCACCGGTCTCCTGATTTGAGTCCGGGGCCTGAGACTGCGCGGGCTCGGTCAAGAGCAGCGCGCGAATTGCTTCGAGCGTCGCGCGGGAGCCGAAAACATCCTTGAAAATCCTTACGATAGGAATCAACGTGATTTTGCCCGAGTAAATGGCAAGAAAATCGATGAGCGGCTGAATCTTCTCCTTCCCCGAAATCTCAGCATTGCCGCCCATTAAATCGCTTGCCTTTTGAAGGGCTTGATGAAAATCTATCAGAAACTGCCGTAGAGAGCCTATGTCGGAAACAAAAAGTTTCTCTAAATCCGACCGGAAGACGCCATTCTCTTCCGTAAAAGGAAGTGCACGAAGAAGTAATCCGATTATTCTGCGATCTTCGTCGTCATATTTTTCCTTGGAAAGAGGATTCCCCCATTTTTTCTTGGTCGAATCAATCGCAATTTTGGCAAGCACTCCTTTCAAAAGCTCCCCGTTCATTTTTTCGATCGCCGAACGGAGTTTTTTTAGTCTCTCGTTTCTTACCGCCTGTTCCACAACATCCAGCGGGCTGAACCGTCCGGAGAACGGGATCTCTGTCTCCGTCGCATCACTATCGTTCAAAGCATTCACATCATCAATCAGACGGTCGTCATCAAAATCTCCTTCAATCTCAAGTTCAACGACTCTCGCATTGTCAATCCCCTCGTCGCTTAAGACCAAAAGCCGGTTCCTGCCGGTCCGGATCAGGTCTCGCATGAAAGAAGTCGAATTTTCTGCGGCATCCCGATCAACCGAGACATAAACGATTCTCTGCTCCCATTCTTGTCCGTTAAAATAAAGCTCCGTCAGCGTATCCTGGCATCGCTGCTGCCACGAATCCACCAAAAGACGGTCCTTGTCGAGACGGATCAGAACATCCGGCGATTGAATCGTCTGAACCCCGTCGATTTCTCTATTCTTGATCTCCCGGCTTTTTTTCCATTCCCCGTTCTTGAATTCATATTCGCGCAAAGTATCGCCTCTTACCGCAACCATAATCCGATCCGGCTCGAGCAAAATCATCGCCCCCGCACTCTCCACCTCAATCACGGCCCCCGGCAGCCACTCGCCGTCCAACAGCACAAATTCGCGCAAAGTATTGTTCCCGCCATTTCCGATCAAAATGCGATCAGGGGCAAGGCAAATAACGGAATGGGGACCGCTCAGCGTGTCGATACCGTCGATTTTCTCATTGAACGTGAGGCGGCCCGGATTCCATTCCCCTTGGGCGTTCCGCACATACTCCTGGAAAAGATTCTGCGAAGCGTTAAGAATAAGAACACGATCCTCATCAAGTCGGACTCCGTTCGACGGCTTCAAGATTTCATCGCCATCAACGTCTTTTATCTTCTGCCGATTCGCGACAACCGTTCCCTCCTGCCAGTCATCCTCATCGAAGAAAAACTCCCTCAGGAACCCGCCTCCGTGCGGGATCCCCACAAAAAACCGGCCATCATCGAGACGAATCAGCGAACTCGAATTCAGAAGAGAGTCATGCATATAAGGGGTCCCGCTGAAAAGTGTCCCGGTCGTCACTTCATGTCCTTTAATGACTCTGCCGGTCGGTTTAATCGAATCGATCCTCTTTACCGCCGGAAACCGGTCCGAAGCAAACGGATCGAGGAGAATCGATGCCCCTTTCGGGCCCCGATCATCCGGCTTTTGTTCCTTCACCTTTGTCCCATCTTGAGACTCCAATATCCGTATCCGGCACGGTATCCCTTCGCCCGTCTCACCCCGGGACGCATCCGGTTCGGGATTGAACAATCTCACCACTTCTTCCAACGGAATCCCCGCGCCCGAAAATTCTTCCGCGTAAGAGGGATCCACCTCAATCTCAATTCCCTTTTCCCCTTCCGAAAATTGCTCGCTCGGAACAATCGTCGCCACCTGCCCGGCAAAAGCCCTCACCGGCACGGACTCCATATTTTTCGTGAGACTTTCAGGATCGGGCCCGGCACCATGCGCCGTCTGGATCACGCCGTCCGGAAGATTCATGAGAAATTCGAATCGATGAAGAACTCCGTCCGGAGCCTTGAAAGTCAGGATAAAATAATTGAAAATCACCTCACGGTCGGATTTCCGCCGAAAACGGTAGTAGCTAAACCCGGGCATATTACCTTCTTCGGCAACCAAATCCGGATTCTCATTGCGAGGATCGAGAGCGCCGAGAGAGGAAGCAAAGACCGTATCTCGTGAATCGTGAATCGTATCTCGCAAGCCAAAAAAAGAAGAAAGAATTGAGAAGGCAGGATTGGAAAGCAAAAAATCAGTCGTTATTTTTCGCTTTCCAGATTGAACCCTTTCATTTTTCTCTCCCCGACTGCGTTTCACGTTTAACGCTTCACGCTCTTTTGCTTGTGTTTCACGATGCACTAGATACGTTTCACGATCTTTCCCTTGCGCTTCACGAGATACGAGATACGCCTCACGATCTGGTGACCCCAAACTTGAACCTTTCGGTCGCAGAAATCTCCGCGCGATATCAAGAGCCTTCCTGAAAGGAGTTTGTTTTCCGGGAACTACGGGAGGCTCCGCCTTTTTAGCCGGCACTTCCGACAACCGACGGCGGAATTTCCCAACCTTTTTCGGATTTGTCCCGGGCCGGAGGATCTGACGAGTCTCGCCGATTTCGGACCCCCTTAAATCCTTCTCGTTCTCATCCTCCTGGAAAATAAATTCGATCCGGTGGCCGTCCGCAGATTCAATCGTCTTGAACAATTCATCAAAGGGAGGTTTCCGCTTGCCGGTTTTAGGCTGATACTTATCATAATCCTTCCGAAATTCTTCCTTCTTTCTCCCAAATTTAATGCGGATATCGTGAAGGATATCTCCGTCTTCCGTTTCCAATTTGGTGTAGTAAACAGCAAAAAAGTTGCGAGAGAGAAACAAAAGCAAAGACTCAAAGTCCTCGGAATTCACCTCCTCAATCATGCGCCACTCAGGACTTCCTCCCCTCGATGCAATATTGATCCCCCAAAAAACCCCGTCGGATTGAATCCTGTTTCGTATCACAATTCCGCTGCTTATATCTCCCCATGAATACCACTTTTTCATAATCTCAACCCATGGATCCTCCGTTCCTCCGCCGGCAAAAAGCAAGGCCTCTCCCTGCCCTTGAATCCCAAGAGAAAATTCGTTGTTCAGATATTCGACGAACCGGTCAATGTCATCAAAAACCTGCCGATCACGCACCGTTGCCGTCACCACATCTCCGGTCCTAATACCATCAGGCTTCGTCCCCGCAGACGGAATTCCCTCCTCACCGGACGGTTCTTTCGGAACAGCCGGAATCCTTTTCGTGTCGGAATCATCCTCAGGCGCTGGCGTTTTCCCTTCACCGGAATCTTTCGATCCATCAGCGGATTGTTTCACAAACAGGCTTTTACCAGTTAAGACATTTTCAAAAGGGCCTCCGAACCGATCACTCTCATTTCCTCCGTCACTCCATATTTCGGGAGGATCAAAAACAGGTGAGGTGCAGACATACACATGCAAACGCCCCTCCCCGTCCATCAACACTTTATAATCCCATTGGCCGTGAGTTGCATTCACGCATTTCTCCTCATTGTAGACTTTGTATTCTCCTCCTTCCCCTTCCGCGTGAAAATAAACATGCGCACGGCCTTCGCGATCAAGAACCGGAACCGGATTCTTCACCCTTCGGAAGCCATCCCGTATCAATCCATTTTCGCTATAAATCCCGATGTCTTCGTATTTTTGCCCCCAGAAATAAACATGGATATTTCCATCCCCGCCGCAAATCGGCTTTGGCGCGCCGAGCTCGGTAAAATCCCTTTTACTCAAATTTCCTTCCAAACCCCGCTCGTCATAAATGCCCCATCGCTGTCCCCTCCAACCCCTGAAATACGCGTGAATTTTCCCGGCTCCGTCGAGAATCAAAGCCAGATCGCTGATCGCGTCAAACCCATCGCAAATCAAATTCTCCCCGTCGTATAATCCGTAGTTACCAACCTCACCCCTAGCGCTCTCATCCTGAGCGGCAAAATAGGCATGCACGCGGCCCTCACGATCGCGAATCAATTCCATCAGATAGCCGCTCCTCAATCCTCCCCGCACAAGGCCCGATTCGTTATAAACCCGGATAGGCACTTGCGGCTCGGATGCCGCTTGCGGCACATAAACGCTGTAATACACGTGCACTTTCCCCTCGCCGTCCAGAATCAAATCCGGAATGTTCACATCTTCCCTTGTCGTAGGCTCCCAAAACAATCCGTTCTGATTATAAAGGGCGGGCTTGCGGCCTTGGTCCTCCCTCATATTGACCTTAAAATAAACATGAATTTTTCCTTCTCCGTCGAGAATATAGGACGGCATATAAATAACCCCAAAGCCGTCCTGAACAAGTTTTCCGTCGCAATACAAACCCTTGTTCCCGTCTCCGTCTGTCGTAACGTAATAGACATGCACACGGCCTTCTCCGTCCAGCATTCCGCGAGGCCATTTGACCCCCTCAAAACCCGTGAAACCTCCCTGAATCAATCCTGCCTCGCTATGAATCGCATAAGACGTCCCTCCGGGGCCTTCTTTTTTGACGACAAAATAGACATGAACCTTCCCGGCCCGGTCGGCAATCATGCTGATACCGGCGCCGATATCGATTTCCCCGTCAAACGGCGCGACCGGCACGATTCCGCCGTCCGAACCTCTGAGAAAATAATTTCCGTCCTTATCCTGCACGAACGCGTAAAACACATTCGGTATTTCTTCCGCGGTAAGCCCCGTTAAAACACTTCTTCCCGTAGTCCCTTCTGCCGGAGCCACACCTTCTTCATCGGAGGCTCCGCCATCATCCGGTTTCCGGGAAAGCGATTTAATGAACAAAGCATCCAAAACGGTTTCTCGTCCAAGAGGACCAAACGCTGCGGACTGATTCCCATCGCGATTGAAAACATTCCAGCCCTCCATGTCGGTAAAATAGGGGTGGAGCGTCCCGTCACTCGCGCGAATTAAATAAATCCCCCACTTCTCAGAGGGAAATTCGTAACCGCCCGAAATAGATTCATTCCCCTGCCATAGATCCCAAGGCTCTCCCATTTGGAAACCTTCCCTTGTCAGAAAAAATGGCTGCACCTTGCCATCACTCCCCAATCCCAAAACGGGACCGATGACTTTACCAAATCCTCCCCGGGAAAACTGCCTGTCGCCGTCGTAAACGCCCCATTTGCGATCATCCGTCTGTGCGGCAAAAAACACCCGCACTTTTCCGTTTCCGTCCAGGGCAAGCTTTGGCGGATACACGGATATAAATTGCCCGTAGAATGGGAAAGTAGAGCTTCTTTCACGAACTAACCCCTCTTCGTTGTAAAGCTTGAAATCCTGAGCTCCCATGGATGCCCAGAAATAAGCATGAGTCTTTCCTTCCCCGTCGCAAATCAAAGCCAAACCGGTTGCATTTTTCAAACCGCCCCGAATCAATTTCGATCCTTCATACAATCCGTACTCCGATCCCGCCCGGGCAAGAACATAAACATGAATATTGCCTTCTCCGTCCTCGATCAAATCCCACTCCATCACATCCTCAAATCGTCCGCAGGAAACTCCGAGATCGTCAAAAATTTCATAAAATCCTTCCGGAGTCTGTACACGGGAATACAGTCTGATATCCCCTTTCGAATCCACAATCGGCCGATTTTCGAAAAACGGAGCTTCCTCCTCCAGCACTTCTTCGTCACCGCAGGAAATCCATTTTCCGTCAGACGCCCGGTTGCCTGAGAAATAGACATGCGGCAGAATCCTATCGCCTTCTTGATTCCGGCCAACTACCGCAAGTAATCGCCCGCGCGTTTTCATTCCATTCATCACAAGTCCGCGCTCACTGTAAATAGCGTACAGTCCCTCTCCGCTGGCATCTTTGTACGCTGTCACAAAATAAGCATGAACATTACCCTCCGGATCCGAAACCATTTGAACCGAATTCATATCCAACTCGCCCTCAAACGGGGCAATATCGAATGTCCTCCCATCGGAGCCTTTGATTACAAATTTTCCGTTTTGCTCATCCCGGGTGAATACATAAGCCGCATTCGGAAATCCCTTTTCGAACTTGTCATCCAGTTTCATCCCGCCGGAAGGAGTTTTATCCTCAGGTTTTTCTTCCTGACCTCCCGCCTCAATCCCGAGAAATTGATTTCGTAAGGGATCCCTT
>JAKQXH010000064.1 GCA_029561555.1 Candidatus Omnitrophota bacterium | reverse complement strand
GTCCTTCGGCAGGTATCGGGCGGTTTCTTTTCTCATGAAGAGAGTTTGGAGGAATGTCGATTTTGTGCTCGCGCAAACCGAAGAAGACGCCGCCAGGTTTCGCCGGCTTGGCGTCCGGCCGGAAGCGGTCCGGGCGATGGGAAATATGAAATTCGATCAGCTGGAAGGAAGTTACCAGGGAATCGCTTTGCCGAATCTGCTCCGCCAGAGGTTTGGGCTTGGGCGAACGGACCTTGTTTTTTTGGCGGGGAGCACACATCCCGGCGAAGAAGAGTTATTGGGGGAAGTGTTTGCGGAAGTACGCGGCAGATTTCCCTCTCTCAAAATGATTGTCGCACCGCGGCATATTGAACGTTCGCCAAAGGTTTCCGAAACCCTCAAGCTGTTCGGACGGCGGGTTGCGTTTTCGGCACAAAAACCTTCCGAAGGGAGTTTTGACATTTTGGTAGTGGATGAGCTCGGAATCTTGAAAGACATTTTTCAGATCGCGGATCTTGTTTTTATGGGAGGGAGTTTTGTGCCTCACGGAGGACAGAGCCCGATCGAAGCGGCACGCTTCAAACGTGCCGTTATGCACGGACCGAACACTTTTAATTTCAACATGATCTACCGCGAACTCGATCAGGGCGGCGGGGCTTTCTGCGTTAAGGATCCGGGGGACCTAAAGGTATTATCAGAGAAGTTCCTGACGGAACCGGCCCTGTACCGTGATGCGGGTGTGAAAGCGCACGAGATCGTCAACCTTCTTCGGGGAGCGAGCAAACGCCAGGCGGAATGGGTGCTGGCATTCCTCGGGTCCCGGGAAGCGGCGGAAAGGAACAAAGTCGATGGAAAGTCTAAAGAATTATTTCAGGCTGGTTGCGGAGGGAAAATGTCATGATGTCCGGGCGAAACTGTGCGTCCCGCTGCTTGCCATTGCCTCTTTTTTCTACGGAGTCGGGGTCCGGATTTTTCGGTGGAGTTATGACAAAAAACTTCTGAAACAGACGCGCCTCCCTTTTCCCGTTATCAGCGTCGGGAACCTGACATGGGGCGGAACGGGGAAAACTCCGCTCGTGGAATTTCTCGCCCGGAAAATATCGGCGATCCGGCGGACGCCGCTGATCCTGACCCGCGGCTACAATCATGACGAGGTCGAGGAATTCCGGCATCACATGCCGGCCGTGATCGTCGGCGTCGGACGTGATCGCGTCAAGACGGCTCTCAAGATCAGAAAAGAAAAACGCATCGATATCGCGATCCTGGACGATGGTTTGCAACATGTTGCCGTGGAGCGGGATGTCGAGATCATTGTCGTCAATTCCCTGAACCCCTTCGGCAACGGGCAGCTTCTCCCGCGGGGAATTTTAAGGGAACCGATGCCTGTTCTCGGACGCGCAACGGTTGTGGTTTTGACCCATGTCAATTTGGTGACGTCCGAGCAGTTGAAGCAGCTCCGGACGCAGATCCAGGTACTTGCGCCCCGTTCACAGCTGGTGGAAGCTTACATGGAGCCGCTTTTCCTT
>JAKQXH010000062.1 GCA_029561555.1 Candidatus Omnitrophota bacterium | reverse complement strand
CGCTTATTGCGAGGGTTTCCGGCACGTCCCTGATGGGGCCATCGCCGAGATTCAGTCTGAGTCTCTCATGTTCCGCGGCAACTTGCCCCTGATGTATCGCCTCCCATTGCGATGTCGGCTGCCTCGCGTCATAGTCCGGCGGATTGAGCGAGCAGATTCTCAACCCGAGTTTTTCCTCAAGTTCGGTGAGCGTGATTGACAGCGTTAGGGCATTGCGCAGTTCCAGCAACGTCTTTTCATTACTTTTAATAATTGGAGCGGTAACGGCGATTTCATTGCAGATTCTTTCAGGATTGGAATCGTCGTCGGCGCCCCCCGGAGTCATGAGACTGGAGGGGCTGCACTCATAAATGCGCGCGAGCCGCTCGATGTCCTCCGCCCGCACCATTCTGTTACCGAGTTCCATCTGCGCCAGGGTCGAACGCGACACCTTCAGTTCCTTTGCCACTTCTTCCTGACTTTTTCCTCTGGACATGCGCACCTGCTTCAGCTGCTTTCCGAGAATCTGCGCTTTTATGGGCATTATTTTCCGCCTTTCCGGTTGAAATTTTGAGGCCGCGATTGACGCGACGATTGTTACGAATTATAACAGTATTGACGAGCCGTGTCAATTATGTTATAATTCGACATCGTTCGGAAGCGCGATGAGCGGAAACCGGACCTGACAATACCGAAAACGGCGGTGTTCAACGAAAACAGGGATAATTGCAAGAAATGGCAACGATGAACGCAACAAACAAACGCGACTATTACGAAGTATTGGGCGTTGACAGAAACGCATCCCAAGATGAAATCAAAAAAGCGTATCGCCTGCTGGCCAGGCAGCTTCATCCCGATGTTAACAAGACCGACCCGGACGCCGAGGCAAAGTTCAAGGAGCTTTCAGAAGCGTACCAGGTGCTGAGCGATCCGGAAAAAAGAGCCGTCTATGACAGGTACGGCCATGACGGGTTGAGCGGCGAACATTTCGGAGGCTTCGGAGACTTCGGTTTCGGTTCCTTCGGCGACATTTTTGATTCCTTCTTCGGCGACTCGTTTTTCGGGGGTAGAACGCGCGCCCGCCCCCGGGGGCCGCAGGCCGAGCGCGGAAGCGACCTGAGATACGATATTGAGATATCCCTGTTCGAGGCCGCGTCCGGGAAAAAGATCGAGGTGGAAATTCCTGGAAAAACGGAATGCGGCAAATGCGGCGGGAGCGGCTCCACCGACGGGCGTCCGCCTGAAACCTGCCCGGACTGCCGGGGAACGGGTGAGTTGCGGCATGAGCACCGGACGAGTTTCGGGCAGTTCGTGAATGTCCAGACATGCCCCCGGTGCCGGGGTCTGGGAAAGGCGCACGTGAACCTCTGCCGCGAATGCCGGGGCGCTGGAACGGTTGAGAAAACAAAACGGATAACCGTGGGCGTGCCCGCCGGGATAGACAATGGCCAGAGGGTGCGTGTTTCAGGCGAGGGAGAGCCGGGACTCCACGGCGGACCGCGCGGTGACCTCTACGTTTTTGTTCATGTGAAGGAACACGAGTTCTTCAAAAGAAACGGGCCGGACATCCATTGTGAGATTCCCATCAGCATTACACAAGCAGCTCTCGGCGATCAGGTGGAAATCCCGACGCTCTGGGGGAAAGAAAAGCTGACCATACCGTCCGGAACGCAGACGGCGACGGTGTTTCGGCTCGCGGGGAT
>JAKQXH010000003.1 GCA_029561555.1 Candidatus Omnitrophota bacterium | reverse complement strand
GTCGTCGACGACTTCGTAGTCGGCGTCCACGACTTTTTCGTCCCCTTCGGGAGTCGGGTTCGGCGAAGCCGAGCTTCCCCCGGTCGAAGGGCCTTTTTTGTCCTTGCTGGCCGCCTCATACATTTTTTGGGCGAGGCCGTGCGAAGCCTGGGTCAATTTTTCGGTCTTGCTTTTGAGCGTTTCGGCGTCGTTGGAATTCAGCGCATCCTTGGCTTCTTTGATGGCGTTTTCGATCTGACTTTTTTCTTCGGCCGAGATTTTGTCCCCGTGCTCTTTCAGGGTTTTTTCAACGCTGTAAATCAGGGTGTCGAGCTGGTTCCGGGCATGAATCGTTTCATGTTTCTTCTTGTCTTCGTCGGCATGAAGCTCCGCCTCTTTGACCAGCTTTTCGATGTCTTCCTTTTTGATCCCCGAAGAGCTTTCAATTCGGATTTTCTGTTCTTTTCCGGTTGCCAGATCTTTGGCGGAGACATGGACGATTCCGTTCGCGTCGATGTCGAAAGCCACTTCGATTTGAGGAACGCCCCGGGGGGCCGGCGGAATTCCGACCAGATCAAAACGTCCGAGCGTTCGGTTGTCGGAGGACATCTCCCGTTCACCTTGCAAAACATGTATGCTGACGGCGGTTTGACTGTCCGCGGCGGTCGTGAAGATTTCACTTTTCCGGGTCGGGATCGTTGTGTTGCGCTCGATCAGCTTTGTCATCACTCCCCCGAGTGTTTCAATACCCAAAGACAGCGGTGTGACATCGAGCAGAAGCACGTCCTTGATTTCCCCCATAAGAACCCCGGCCTGAATGGCCGCGCCGATCGCAACGACTTCGTCGGGGTTCACGCCTTTGTGAGGCTCTTTTTTGAACAGCTTCTTGACGTGTTCCTGTACGGCGGGCATTCGTGTCTGCCCTCCGACCAGAACCACTTCGTCGATTTGTTCCGCGGTTACGCCGGCGTCTTTCAGCGCCTGCAGGCAGGGGCCGGCGGTCCGCTCAACCAAATCTCCTACCAGCTGCTCGAGCTTCGCGCGTGTCAACGTCATCACGAGATGTTTCGGACCGTTCTGGTCCGCCGTAATAAACGGAAGGTTGATTTCGCTCTGCAGGGCGGTCGAAAGCTCGCATTTGGTTTTTTCGGACGCTTCTTTGAGCCGCTGAAGGGCCGTTCGGTCTTTTGACAGGTCGATTCCCTCCTGTTTTCTGAATTCATCGACCAGCCAATTGATAATCTTTTGGTCGAAATCGTCCCCTCCAAGATGTGTGTCTCCGTTGGTGGATTTCACTTCGAAGACTCCGTCTCCGATTTCCAGAATGGAGACATCGAAGGTTCCGCCTCCGAGATCGTAGACGGCGATTCTTTCGTCTTTCTTTTTGTCGAGGCCGTACGCGAGTGATGCTGCGGTCGGTTCGTTGATAATTCGGAGCACTTCCAAGCCTGCAATGGCCCCGGCATCTTTGGTAGCTTGCCGCTGAGAATCGTTGAAATACGCGGGGACCGTAATAACGGCCTTGCTCACGGGTTCTCCTAAAAAGGCTTCCGCGTCCTGCTTGAGTTTTTGAAGGACCATTGCGGATATTTCAGGCGGCGTGTATTCCCGCCCGCCCGCCATAATTTTTGCGTCTCCCGCGCTGCCTTCGGTAACCTTGAACGGCACGAGCTTGATTTCTGACTGAACTTCGCCGGATTTCCGCCCGATGAAGCGCTTTGCGCTGAACACCGTGTTTTCGGGATTGGTGACAGCCTGCCGCTTGGCAGTCTGCCCGACCAATCTTTCGCCGGATTTTGTGAACGCAACAACTGAGGGGGTTGTTCGGCTTCCCTCTTTGTTGGGAATAACTTTTGGCTCCCCGCCTTCCATATAGGCCATGCACGAAAAGGTTGTTCCTAAATCGATTCCAATTACCTTAGCCATTTCAAATCTCCTTCCGGATCGTTAATTTTCATTATCGGCACTTGTTAGTTCATTTCAATTTTGTCAAATTAAATGCAATTCAAGTGCCAAGAACCGTAAAATCTATATCCCATTTATTTTAAATAAGATATGATTTCTGATATTCAAAATAAAATGACATTTGAGTCAAAATAACACACTTTATTTCTTTGGAAGCGCAAATAGTCACAACAGAGCCTTTTTTAGGATTACGAGATCCCGTACTCCTTGATTTTCCGGTAGAGGGTTTTTCTTGCAATTCCCAGCTCTTTGGCGGCTTTTAATTTGTTTCCGCCCGTCTCAATCAGTTTTTTTTGGATGAAGTCTTTTTCCATGTCTTTTATCTGAAGCCCTTGCAAGCTGCCGGATGAAACGGGCGCCGATTCGCCGGGGGCCGGGATCCCGCATTGGTCACGGATGTCAAGCGGGATGCTGGACGGACAAAGGACCTTTTGATTGCACAAAACCACCATCCGTTCGATAACATTTTTAAGTTCACGGACATTTCCGGGCCAATCATATTTCAGGAGGATTGCGGATGCGGATTCATCGATGGTCAAATGGCTTTTATTGTTCAGGCGTGCGTAGTATTGGATGAAAAAATGGATTAGGGGCCCGATATCGTTTCTTCTTTCTCGGAGGGGCGGGACATCTAGGCGGATGACATTGATGCGATAGAAGAGATCTTCCCGGAATCTTCCGTTGCGAACTTCTTCCGCGAGGTTTTTATTGGTCGCGCAGATCAGCCGGACGTTGACTCTCAGGGTTTTGGTCCCTCCGACGCGTTCAAATTCACCGTTTTGCAGAACCCGGAGGAGTTTTACCTGTCCTTCCTCCGCGATTTCTCCGATTTCATCGAGGAACAGAGTCCCGCCGTGCGCTTTTTCGAAGCGCCCGATTTTTCTTTCGTTGGCGCCGGTGAAGGCTCCTTTCTCATGACCGAAGAGTTCGCTTAAAAGCAGGGACTCGTTCAGCGCGGCGCAGTGCACCGTCACGAAAGGCATTTCTTTCCGGTCGCTCCATTCATGAATCAGATGTGCAACGACTTCTTTTCCGCTTCCGCTTTCCCCCTGGATCAGGATCGTCGACTGCGTGGGGGCAACCTGTCTGACCGTTGCCAGAAGCTCCTGCATTTTTGAGGATTCGGCAACGATGTTGGTGTGTCCCTGTTTTTCCTGGAGCTCTTTCTTTAAATCCCGGTTTTCGTCTCTTATTTTTTTATTGCCGAGAGCTCGGGCGAGTACCGCTTCCAGCGCATCGGGGTGCACCGGCTTGACCAGGAAGTCATGCGCTCCGTTTTTCATCGCCTGCACGGCGGTTTCGACCGTTCCGTAAGCGGTAAAGACGATGACGATCGGTTCGGCAAGAAGTTTCCTCGCCATTTCCACGACAAAAAGCCCGTCCTGGTCGGGGAGCTTTAAATCGGTCAGGACGATATCCGGATTGTCCTCGCGCATGGCTTCGACGGCATCGACGGCGTTTTCGGCAAGACGGACTTCGTAGTCTTTGGCCGTGAGAAATCTGGATAGGCCTTCCCGGATATTTTTTTCATCGTCTACAATCAGAACGCTGGGCCGGATTGTCATGGTTTTTGAGTCTCCTCGGATGGGTCGGGGAGAGGGATCTTTTCGGAGCGGATCGGAAGATACAGGGTGAAGCAGGTGCCCTTCCCTTCTTTGCTTCGGACTTCGATCCGCCCGCCGTGTTCTTTGATGATGTTGTGCACGATCATCAGTCCCAACCCGGACCCTTCCTCTTTCGTTGTGTAATACGCTTCAAAAATGCGCGGCAGAACGTTTTCGGGAATTCCGATCCCTTGATCGCGGATTTGCACCGTGCAAATCTTTCCGTTTTTTGATGACGCGACATGAATGGTGCCGCCGCGGGGCATCGATTGAATGGCATTTTTGAAGATGTTCAGAAAAGCCTGGTGGAGTTTCTCTGTGTCCAAAAGCATGGGCGGAAGCGTCTGGCATAAGTCAAGATGCGCTTTGATCCCGTTTTTTTCCATTTCGGGTTTTAAGACCTTAACGGAATCCCTCAGGATGTCGTTGAGATCGGACTCCCGGAATTCCGGCGTCCGCCTTCGGGTCGCAACCAGAAAATTTCTGATGATGTGGCTTAGCCGTTCGGTCTCCGCGGCGATCACTCGGAGTATTTCTTCCGCGTTTTTTCTTCGGGGGTGTTTTTCGGACGAAATTTCCTGTTCGAGGAGTTTTAAATGGATTGTGATGGCGCTCAAAGGATTTCCGATTTCATGCGCGACGCCTCTCGCTAATGAGATCAGGGACTCGACTTTTTCGGATTGAGCGAGCCGGCGTTCTTCGGCCCTGAGATTCGAGGTGTCTTCGAAGACCACCAGGAAAGAATCCTCATTTCCGGTGCCCCGGGTGAACGGGATGACCGTAAGACAGAGAAATGCCGGGCGGGGAAAAATCATTTCGATCTCACGTTGAAAAACATAGCGTCGGTTCAAGAGGCATCCGGAGACGACTTCCGAAAGAGACCGGTCCTGCAGGACATCCTGGATCCGTCGGTTTCGGAGAGAAGCCGAATGCCCGATTCCCAGCACCGATTTCGCGCTTTGGTTTGCGTATTCGATTTTACCGTCCGGCTGCACGATCCAGATCCCTTGGGGTACGGAGTCCAGAACGCCGGCGAGAAAGTCTTTCTCTTTCAGGGTTTCGGCAACGTAACTCTGGAGACTGTTTCGGTCTATTTTTTCGATCCGTTTGAGGATTTGATCCGCGAACTTCATGTCAGTTCCGTTTCCGGACGGCTCGGATAAACCGCGTAATTTTTTCTTTGTTTTTAATTCCGGGTGAGTCTTCGACGCCGGATGAGACGTCGACGCCGAAAGGAGCGGTAAAAGATAAGAGTTCTGAGACGGAATTTTCGTCTAGTCCTCCGGAGACGAAAAAACGGCCGGTTTTTTCCTGTCTCGGCAGAAGAGACCAATCAAAGTGCCTGCCGGTCCCTCCCGGCCGGGCCGGCGAAAAGCTGTCGAAGAGGATATACGGGACATCGAAATCGCTGATTTTGCCGAAGGTGTCCCCCCCTTGGATTCGGAAGGCCTTGATGACTTGCAGCCCTTTGCCGGTAAGCACCCGGCAATTTTCGGGGGATTCGTTCCCGTGCAATTGCGCAAAGGTGAATCGGAGCCGTGCGGCGAGGTTTACGATATTTTCCGGGGGTTCATCGACAAAGACGCCGACCCAGTTTTTAAATCGAGGGACGGCCCGCATAAGGTCGGAAGCGGTCTCGGCGTTGATTTGTCGCGGGCTTTCCGCGAAAACAAGCCCCAAGAAATCGGCTCCCGCTTCCGCTGCGGCTACGGCATCTTCCGGCCGGGTCAGCCCGCATATTTTAACTCGAATCATGACGGATTTCCTTTCAGCTCCCTCAGTTTTTTAACGATGTCGTCCGATTCCATGATGACGGTTCCGATCAGAAATGCCGTAACGCCGAGACTTTTGTAGCGCAAAATATCCGAGTGATTTGAGATGCCGCTTTCGATGACGGCCGTAATTCCCTTTGGAACGTGTCTCAGCAGCCGTTCGGAAGTCTCCAGATTGACTTTCAGCGTCTGAAGGTTCCGGTTGTTGATTCCGATCAGCGTCGCGCCGGCATCCAGCGCTTTTTTGAGGTCGTTTTCCGTGTGGACTTCGACGAGGGGTTCGAGGCTGAGTTTTTTTGCGTCTTCGATGAACAATTTCAGTTCCTCGTCCGTGAGAATTGCCGAGATGAGAAGGACGGCGTCCGCGGCCAGAAGCGCGGATTCGTAAATTTGATATCGGTCGATGACGAAGTCTTTGCGAAGCAAAGGGAGATTGGTCACGCGCCGGACCGTTCGGAGATAACTGGGGCGTCCCGCGAAATGCGTGGTTTCCGTCAGGATTGAAATCGCATCGGCTCCCGCCAGGTCGAAGAGCTCGGCGATCTGGAGGGGATTGAAATCGTCCCGGATCACTCCGCGGGAAGGCGATGCTTTTTTGAGTTCGGCGATGATATGGACTTCCCTCTCGCCGCTGATTGCCGGAAGAAACGGGCGGGCCGGTTCCCTTCTGCGAAGAGCGTCTTGGATGCGGGACAGGGGGAACCGGAGTTTCAATTCCTCGATTTCTTTCCGCTTGTGCGTCAGAATTTCTTCCAGAATCATGAGTTTGTGATTTGAATCAGTTTTTTTAAAACGAAAAAAGCATTTCCCGAGTCCAAACTGGCCCGCGCCAATCGGAGCCCTTCCGGCATGTCCGTAGCCCGTCCGCTGGCCACCAGCGTAAGGGCTGCGTTCAAAAGAACCGTGTCCCGGCGAGCTCCCCGGATTTCGTTTTTCAAAATTCCCAAGGCGATGAGCCTGTTTTGCCGAAGGTCGCCGCCTTTGAGCGTTTGCGCGGAGGCGGATTTGAAAGACCATCGGGTCGGTTCGATTTGAAAATAACGGATTTTCCCTTCTTTGATTTCCGCCGCGAGGGTTCGGCCGTAAGGAGTGATTTCGTCCGTTCCCCCATGCCCGCAGACCACAAAGGCGTGTTCGGGGCGAAGCTTGAGCAGCGTGTCGGCCATGAGATGAAAGGTCTTTGAGTCCGGCACGCCGACAACTTGCCTTCTGACGCTTACCGGATTGAGAAGAGGGCCGGCTAGATTGAAGATGGTTCGTCCCGGGATTTTCTTTCTGAGCTCCCGAATATTTTGCATGAGCGGATGATAGAACGGCGCATGAAAATAGCCGAATCCGGTGGAATTCAATGCCCTGAGCATAATTTCAGCCGGCGCGGAAGTTTTCACGCCGAGGGCGTCCAGAATATCGGTGCTCCCGATTCCGGATGATGACGAGCGGTTTCCGTGTTTTGCCACGCGGGCGCCGGCTCCCGCCGCAACAAGAGCGGACAGGGTCGAGATATTGAATGTTCCTTTCCGGTCTCCTCCGGTTCCGCAATTGTCGACCAAGTGTTTGAAGGAAGCCTTCAGGGAATGGCTTTGCTTCCGAAGCATCCGGATTAACGAGGACAGTTCTTCGGCGGTTTCTCCTCTTTCCCGCAATAAGATCAATGCGCTGGATGCCGCATTCGAATCATAACTTCCGGAGAAGAGTTTTTGGAAGAATATTTTTGCATTTCCATCCCGGAAATTTTCTTGTAAAAGCAGCTTTCGCAATACACTTTCACTATTGATCTTACAGTTTCGCTGTATCATCTTGACACAATTTTAGCGTAAAATAAAAATTTGATCAACAAGAAGAGGATGAAAAGAATCCTAATAGCATGGACCATTCGGAAAACGTTGCTCGAAAAATAGGTACGAACTTCCTGAAATAAAACGAAATTGCAACTTATTTCAATTAAATCAGTTGCAGGAAATTTCCGAGAATTTTCTTCCCTTCCAGAGTCATGATGGATTCCGGATGAAATTGAACTCCCCATGTCTGGTGGCGGCGATGTTTGATCCCCATTATTTCTCCTTCGCGAGTCCATGCGGTAATTTCTAAAACCGGGGGGATGCTTTTCCGTTCGACTAGAAGCGAGTGATACCGTGTTGCCTGGAAGGGATTGGAGACTCCCCGGAATAATATTTTCCCGCTGTGGTGAATCGGGGAGGTTTTTCCATGCATGATGCGCTTGGCGATCACAATTTTCCCGCCGAATACATAACCCAGGCACTGATGGCCGAGGCAGACACCCAGAATCGGGCATTTCCCGGAGAATTCCCGAATCACGTCGTTGGAGATACCGGCTTCTTTGGGCGTGCAGGGGCCGGGAGAGATCAGGATTTTTTGAGGGCGCAACGCTTTGATTTTTTTTATGGAAATTTCGTCGTTCCGGAAAACCAGCGGCCGGGTTCCGAGCTCTCCGAGATATTGCACTAAATTGTAAGTAAACGAGTCGTAGTTATCGATGACCAGTATCATGACTTGCCGCTCCGATGGGTTGATTGGCCGGAGCGCTGTCGGCCCCGGGTTTTCAGCAAGCGTTTTTCGGAAAGAGCGATGGCGCGGAACAGGGCTTTCGCTTTGTTGACTGTTTCTAAATATTCCGCGGACGGACGGGAGTCGTACACAATTCCCGCGCCGGCTTGAACATAGGCCCGGTTCTTGTGGACGAAAATCGTTCGGATCATGATGCACATGTCCATGTCGCCGTTCAGGCTGAAATAGCCCAGACATCCCGCGTAGGGCCCCCGCTTGGTTTCCTCCAGCTCGTCGATAATTTGCATGGCGCGCACTTTTGGAGCGCCGGTGACGGTACCGGCCGGGAATGCGGCGCGGAGAAGGTGAAAGGCGTCCTTGCCGCTTTTGAGCTGCCCGGTAACGACGCTCACCAGGTGCATCACATGGGAATAGCGCTCGATCCGGGCAAATTCTTCGACCCTCACGCTGTTGTACCGGCAAACGCGTCCCAGATCGTTCCGGCCGAGATCCACCAGCATCAAATGCTCCGCGAGTTCTTTGCGGGACGCCTTCAGATCCCGTTCCAACAGCTGGTCTTTGCGTTCGTCCGCGCCTCGGGGACGGGTTCCCGCGATCGGCCGGATTTCGGCTTGAGTTCCGTATTTTTTGACCAGAAGTTCCGGGGACGATCCGATCAGGACGCTTTCGCGAAACCGGAAGAAAAACATGTATGGCGACGGGTTGACGGACCGGAGTGTTCGGTAGACTTCGAAGCAATTTACGTTTTCTCCCGCTTCGAACCGCTGGGAGAATACCACTTGAATGCAGTCCCCCTGCCGGATATATTTTTTGACCCGGTTGATTTTTGATTCGAAATCCGCCCGCGTCATATTGGATTTTTCGGGCCGGGGAGTTTCACTTGCCGGTTCCAGTCCGTGAAGTGTTGCCGCGTGTTTCAGGGGGCGAAGCAAGGTTTCCGTCATTTCATCAAGATCAGCGCAAGCTTTTCGGTAGCAGCTGCCCAAGTTCCCTTCTTTTTTGGTAAACACGACGATTTTAAGGGTCCGGTTCAAATGGTCGAAGATCAGAAGCCGTGACGGCATGAAGAAAACGGCATGCGGGCATTCGACCCCCTTTTTTTTATGCAGGCGGATTTTTTCGTAATGAGCGACATTTTCGTAACCGAGATATCCCACAAATCCTCCGCAGAAAGAAGGAAGTTTTTCCTTCCCCGCCAGACGGATTTCGCGCATGCGCTTTTCCAGTTTCGCGGTGATATCTTCATCCTCTTTCGCCGCGAGGATTTCCAGGGGGTGGCTGCCGACAAAGGAATAACGGCCGATTTTTTCCCCGTGCTCGACGGACTCAAGAAGGAAACTGGCGTTTTCTCGCCGCGCAACCTTCAGGAATCCGGTCACGGGAGTTTCGATGTCGGCCAGAAATTCCCGGGTCAGAGGAATGAGATTCCCCTGGCGGGCCAGACGCTTGAATTCGCCGTACGAAGGCGTTATGAAATCAGGTTTTGTCATAGACGCTGTCGGGGTTAAAAACTTTTTCCTGAGTTACTCCGTCGGTGTCTCCGGACGGAGTGACTTTATGAACGAAGCAGGTCCGATAGCCCAGGTGACAGGCGCCGCCTTCCTGCTCAACCAGAAGCAGAAGGCAGTCCCGGTCGCAATCCGTCAGGATTTGCTTAACGGTCTGTACGTGGCCCGACGTTTCTCCTTTTAGCCAGATTTTATTTCGGGAGCGGGAGAAGAAATGCGCTTTTCCGGTTTCCACGGTCTTCCGGAATGCCGTTTCGTTCATATAAGCGACCATCAGGACTTCCTGCGTTTTGGCGTCCTGCATAACGGCTGTGATTAGGCCTTTTTCGTCGAATTTAAGCTGCATGCCAACCTCCTTGTTCAGATCTCGATTATGACATTCTCACCGGAATGCCCTGCTGTGCAAGATATTCTTTTGTCTCGTGTATTTTGAATTCACCGAAATGAAAAATCGACGCGGCCAGAACGGCATCCGCGCCTCCGGTCAGGATCCCGTCCGCCAAATGCTGAAGCGTGCCGACTCCCCCCGAGGCAATAACCGGCACGTTCACGGCTTGCGTAACGGCCCGGAGCAGTTCCAAATCGTAGCCTTGCCGGGTTCCGTCGCGATCCATACTGGTCAGGAGGATTTCCCCCGCGCCGAGTTCGACGACGCGCTTTGCCCAGGTAATCGTATCCCGTCCGCAGGGTTTTCGGCCCCCATGGCTGTAAACTTCCCAGGTGTTAGGGCCTTGTTTCCGGCAATCAATCGCGGAAACGATGCACTGACACCCGAACCGGGCGCTGGCTTCCGAGAGAATCGTTTCGTCGTAGATCGCGGCGGTGTTGATGGGCACTTTGTCGCAGCCTGCCGCGAGCAAGTCCCGGATGTCCCGGATGCTATTGATGCCGCCGCCGACGGTAAACGGGATATAAATGGTCTCCGCCACTTTTTCAACCATCTCAAGCACCGTTTTCCGGTTTTCGTGCGATGCGGTGATGTCCAGGAAAACGAGTTCGTCCGCCATGGCCCGGTCATAGGCTTGAGCGCATTCGACGGGATCCCCGGCATCGCGGAGTTCCAAAAAGCGGATTCCTTTTACGACTCTTCCCCGGTCGACGTCAAGGCACGGAATAATGCGTTTCGCTAGGGGCATGATTTCACAGGACCGTTTCGGTTTCGGCCCGGCGCTTTAAAACGGTGCTGCTGGCGGCGCATAGGGCCTTCGAGTGCAACAGGATGCCGAGAAATAAGAAGATGACCGCGACGAGGAGCCCTTCCCTGCGGGTCAGCCCGAATCTCCAGATTCCCGGGAACGAAAGCGTTAATTCCAGAGTTGCGACGGAGAACGCGATGCCGAACCAGCCGGGAACGGCCCTACGGACATATTCTTTCAGTATTTGCCGGTAAGGCTCACGGCCCCAGGCTTTCAAGACGACAAACAGTCTTCCGAGAAACAGGATCCGTACCGTAATCGTCAGGAGAATCCCGGCGATGGCGACAATTGCCCACTGCTGACTTAAAAGTTCCTGCAGATTTTTAGGGTCGAGGCTCAGATGCATTTCCGGCTCCTCTCGGCGATTCGCAAGGCTTCTTCCAATGAAAATTTTTTTTCGTAAAGTGCGCGTCCTACGATAACGCCGAGAAAATTGGGTTCGGAAATCCCGGCGAGTTTTAAAATGTCATCCAGGGATGAAACTCCGCCCGATAAAATCATCCGGATCCCCGGAGTTCTCCGGCACAGCGCGATCAGATTTTCCGTGTCCGGCCCTTTCATCATGCCGTCACGGGAAATTTCGGTGCAGATCAGGGTTTTGAGCGGAGTTTTTGCGAGCTCGGCCAAGAACTCATCGAGTGAGAGCTCGGACGATTCTGCCCAACCGGCGATCTTGACGGTTCCCTTCAGTGCGTCTGCGCTTACGGCCAGTTTGTCTCCGTATTGATCGAGCGCCTTACGCAGAAACAAAGAGTCAACGGCTTTGGTTCCCAGGATGACCCGATCGATGCCCTCTCCGATCAGCTTGTCGACGGTTTCTAGGTTTCGAATGCCTCCGCCGACTTCGATTTTCAGTCGGGACGCTTTCCGGATCTCCAGGATTTTGGCCAAGTTAGTCAGCTTTCCCGCAATTGCGCCGTCCAAATCGATGACATGCAGCCACAGGGCGCCCTCTTTTTCGTATTGCCGTGCAAAGGCAAGCGGATCGTCCCCGTAAGGGATCTCTTGCCGCGGCGATCCGGTGATCCAACGGACTACTTTTCCTCCCCTCAGGTCGATTGCGGGAATGATCAGCATTGTGAGGCCTTCAAATCAATGAAATTTTTTAATATCTTCAGGCCGGTTGCCTGACTCTTTTCGGGATGAAACTGGACTCCGAAAATATGATTCTGCCAGGCGGCGGCGGTGAACCGGACGCCGTAGGTGCATTCGGCCGCAATCGTGCATTCGGCCGCGGCAGCGAAGTAAGAATGAACAAAGTACGCGTAGGAGAGATCCGGGACATTTTTGAATAACGGGCATTCTTTTCTGATGATTGACAGTTGATTCCAGCCCATGTGGGGGATTTTCAGGCCGGGCAATCCCGGGAACCGCGCGATTTTTCCCGGAAGGATTCCGAGCCCGGAAATGCCGGGGGCTTCTTCTGAGGAATCGAATAACAGCTGCAATCCCAGGCAGATTCCGAGAAAAGGTTTTTGGGCCGCGACGAATGCTTTCAGCGGGGCGATGAGCCCCCGGGACTGGAGCTCCGCAACGGCGTGTCCGAAAGCTCCGACGCCCGGTAGAATCAGTTTCTCGGCAAGTTCGATCCGGCCCGGATCTCCGGAGACGGTCACTTCCGCGCCGAGCCCTTCGCATGCTTTTGCGACGCTGCGCAGATTGCTCATCCCGTAGTCTACGATTAGCAGCATGACGGCACCGGAAATTGCGGCGGTTGTCCGCAGGTTTTATTCCGCCTTGTCGTTGTGATCTCCATGGCGTTTGAAATCACAAAACCCCTTTTGTCGAGGGGACGCCTTTTTCCCGGGGGTCGATGCGGGTCGCTTGATCCAGGGCCCGTGCAAGGGCCTTGAAAGCCGCTTCGAGAACATGATGCAGCTGGCGTCCCGCCAGGATGTCGATGTGCAGGTTGATTCCGGCGGCTTGTGCCAGGCTTTCAAGAAAGTGTTCCGCGTCTTCGATCTTATAGGGCTCGGAGCGCTGATTCAACTTCAGCCCCGACCGGAAATAGAATGAGGGCCTGCCGGAGAGGTCGAGCGCAACGCGAACCAGGGCTTCTCCCATCGGCGCGCAGAAAAATCCGTAACGCGTGATGCCCGTTTTCTCCTTCAATGCCGCGGCAAACGCCTTTCCGAGGGCCAGCCCCGTGTCTTCATTGGTGTGGTGCCGATCCACGTGCAGGTCGCCTTTTGCGGCAATTTCAAGATCGAATTTGCCGTGTTTTGCGAAAAGTTCCAACATGTGATCCAGAAATCCGATTCCGGTCGAGACGCGGTAGCGGCCGGTTCCGTCCAGCCCGAGAGTAACCGAGATTCTGGTTTCTTTTGTTTTCCGCTGGAGACAGGCTTTTCGTTTTTTCATGTTCCTCACCCTTTCGGTTCCGAAATTCCCGTGTCTTTGATCTTTTCCGTGTCGGCAAATCGGGCTTCAAGCGATATACGGTGAAGCACCAGTCCTTCGATTTCCGTCAGTTTCCGAACGTGATCCCGGACACGGGAGAGGGACTCTTTGTTGTATTCGATGATCTGCGTGCTTTTGATGAAGTCCGAAGCGCTGAGGGCGGAAAAATATCTTGCCGTGCCCGCTGTCGGCAAAACGTGGCTGGGGCCGGCGATGTAATCGCCGATGACGGTCGGCGAATAATGCCCGACAAAAACGGATCCCGCATTGGTGATTCTTCCGGCAACTGTTCTTGCTTTCTCCGTCATGATTTCAATGTGTTCCGGCGCGATTTCGTTGGCGGCGTCACAGGCTTCATCCATGTTTTTAACCTGCAGGATAAAGCCGGAATCCACCCGGCGGCGCATGATCTCGACTAATTTTGCCGAGGAGGTGATCAGCACGCCCAGTCCGCCGAAATGTTCCGTCTGGGACAAAAGATCGCAGGTGATGTAATTGGGATTAGCGGTTGAGTCCGCGACAATGCAGACTTCGCTGGGGCCCGCGATCAGGTCGATGCCGACATAGCCAAAAACCTGCCGCTTCGCTTCCGTGACATAAGGGTTCCCCGGCCCCGCAATTTTATCGACTTTCGGAACGGTCCGGGTCCCGAAGGCCATTGCGGCAACGGCCTGAGCTCCGCCGATCCGGTAGATTTCTTTGACGCCGAGGAGATTTGCCACAACCAGGATGTGGGGGTCTATTTCGCCGGTTTCCCGATTCGGCGGGGTTGCCAGAGCGATTTCCTTGACGCCGGCGACCTTTGCCGGAATGACGGTCATGTATACCGTCGATACGAGAGGGGCCTGACCGCCGGGAACGTAGATCCCGACCCGGTTCATCGGAAAATAATTTTTTCCGAGAATGACGCCGTCTTTCCCCTTGATCCGGAAAGATTTCCGGAGGTCTTTTTCATAGTATTGCCGGACATTTTCCGTAATCAGCTTGAGGATGGGGACGAATTGAACGCTGACTTTCTCGAAAGCCCGGTTGATTTCCCCCTCGGACACCCTGAGTCTTTTCAGAGGGACATCGATTCCGTCAAATTCCCGTGTGAACCGGCGGATTGCCAAATCACCGCGATCTTTGACCTCCCAGAGAATCCGGTTTACTTTCTTGAAGAGAGCCTTGTCGACCGAGATCTGCAGCTCACGGTTGATCCGCCGCAGCGCTGTCTTGTCCCACTGAATCACCTGCATTGCTTTCTCCTGCGTCCAGTTATGTTTTTAAAAATTCTGCGATCATGTTCGGAATTTCTGCCCGGGCGGATTCCAGTAATTCGGGGCTCTTTCCGCCGCCCTGCGCGAACTCTTTCTTTCCCCCTCCGCTGCCTTTTAGAACGCGGGCGATCTGATCGGCCAGCTTCGAGGCGTCAATTTTCGGGGTCGCGGAAGCGATGACATACCGGACCGATCGATTTTCATCGACGGTAAACAGGATCGTCACGCATTCCTGCTCCCCAAAAGCCTTTCGGATTTGGTCCGCGATCGAGCGGAGCTCGTTGACGCCAACCCCCGAGAAGGCCATCGGCGAAACCAGCTTCAGATTGCCAAAAGTTTGCGCGGCTTCGGTCATCTTCCTGATTTCGTCGGCTGAAACGCCCGACTTGCTTTTGCTTTTTTCGGATTCGCGGACTTTCTTCAAAAGCTTCGCGAGTTGTTCGGGGATCTCATCGGCCGGGACCCTGAGGGTGTTCGCCGCTTGATCGAGCCGAAGCCGTGTTTTTCGGATGAGATCCAGTGCCGCGAAACCCGAAACGGCTTCGATCCGGCGAGTGCCGCTGCCCACGGATGATTCTTCCGTGATCAATAAAATTCCGATGTCTCCCGTCCTTGCGACATGCGTGCCGCCACAGAGTTCCTTGCTGAGATCTGCGGCGACCGAAACCATCCGAACGCGGTCTTTGTATTTTTCGCCGAAGAAGGCCAGAGCCCCTTCCTGCTGGGCGTCCCGAAGGTTTTTTTCGTCGGTTGAGACCGGAAGATTCTCAAGTATAGCCGAATTGACGAAATTTTCAATCTCCCCGAGCTCGCCTTCGGTGACGGCTTTCGGGTGGCTGAAATCGAACCGGAGTTTTTCGGGGCTAACGAGAGACCCAAGCTGCCTGACATGAGGTCCGAGGATTTTTCGCAACGCCGCATGCAGAAGGTGCGTGGCGGTGTGATGCCGCCTGATGGCGTTTCGCCGATCCCGGTTGACTTTGCAAAAGACCGAGGTTCCGGGAGACGGGACCCGCTCCCGGGAATCGATTTGATGGGCGATCCATATATCTTTTTTTTGGGTGTTGAGCACCGGGACGGAACGACCTTCCCATTCGAGGCGCCCTTGGTCTCCGACCTGTCCCCCCTGTTCGGCATAGAAAGGCGTTTGGTCCAGGACAATCCATGCCGCGTCGTTTCTTTTTTCCGCGAACAAAACCACGGCGGGCGTTTCCAGCGTTTGGTATCCCAGGAAGCGGGTTTCGGGCTGGCCTTTGAGTCCCGCCGGAACGTCCTCGGCGACGAATATGGAATCCGCGATTTTACTCGCTTCTTTAGCCCGTTGACGTTGGTTTTCCATCAGAGATTCGAATCCCGCGGTATCGATAGCAAGGCCTTTTTCGGCGGCGATTACGGACGTGAGTTCGTCCGGAAAGCCGTACGTGTCGTAGAGTTTGAAGACCGCGTCCGCGGGAAGCTTTTTTTCGCTCCGGGACAGGGCCTCGTCCGTCATCCGGGACAGCACTTTTTTCCCCTCTTCCAACGTCTCGAGGAAACGTTCTTCTTCTCCCCTCAGCAGCATTTGGACGCGGGGCAATTCCCGGGCCAGCTCGGGATAAGCTTCCTCCATCATTTTTGCGGTTTCGGCTGCCAGCGCTGCCAGCAAAGGTTCTTTGGGTGTTTGATCGGCAAGCGATCGGCTTCGCCAGACGGCTCGCCGGATCAATTTCCGGATGACATATCCCCGTCCCTCGTTTGACGGCTGCACCCCGTCCGCGATTGCAAACGTCGCGGCCCGGGTGTGGTCGACGATGATTTTTGAAAGCAACAAAGCGTTTGGGGACGAGTGCTTTCCGAATTTTCGGAGCGTCCAGTCGACTAGGGGCTGCAGCGTATCAATTTCGAAATTATTGCGTTTCCCCTGCATGACGCAGGCAATTCTCTCGAGCCCCGCTCCGGTATCGATGTTTTTTGCGGCCAGAGGCGGCAGGGCACCCCCCTCCTGTCGGTTGAATTGCGTGAAAACCAGATTCCAGATTTCGGCAAATCGTCCGCAATCGCAATCCACGTCGCAGGTTGCGTGCCCGCACCCGAAGGCATTGCCCTGGTCATAAAAAATTTCGGAGCAGGGGCCGCAGGGACCGTTCGGCCCGTCCGCGCGCGCGTTGGCGGGCCAGAAATTACTTCGATCACCGAGTTTTTTCACCCGGTCGGCCGGGATTTTCAGCTTCTCCGTCCAAATGCGGTAGGCTTCTTCATCGTCGGAATGGACGCTGAAACGGAGCTTCTCAAGCGGAATTCGAAGCTGCTCGGTCAGGAATTCCACCGCCCATGCGATGGCATCTTCCTTGAAGTAATTCCCGAACGAAAAATTTCCGAGCATTTCGAAGAAAGAGTGATGGTAGGGTGTTTTTCCGACATTATCCAAGTCTCCCGTTCGAAGGCATTTTTGACAGGTGGCGGCCCGCGTCATGTCTTTTTTGAGCCCCAGGAAGTATTCCTTGAACTGATTCATCCCGGCGCCCGTAAACAAAAGCGTGGGATCCCCCTGTGGAATCAGCGAGTCGCTAGGTCGGATCGCGTGGTCTTTGGAGCGGAAAAAATCCAAAAAGCGCTTCCGGATTTCGTCGGTATTCATGTTTTGTATCGTTTCTATGCTTGGTTCCGACTGTGCGTGCGGGCTAGCGGAGTTTTTCGATTATTTCCCTTGCGGTATCGAAAGCAAAGCCCCTCCTCACGAGGAAGTCGTAAATTTTCTTCTTCTTTTTTTCAAGAGAAAGATCTTCGAAAGCGGCCGCCCGCGCGAGCGCCAGATTCCGGGCCGTTTCGCGCTCCGTTTCTTCAGTGACGCCTTCCAGCGCCGAATCGATCACCGACCCCGGAATTCCTTTCGCCTTCAATTCGTACGCCAGCCTGCGCTTGCCGAGCGGCCGCACGGCCTGTTTTTCCTGAACAAAACTTTGCGCGTAGTCGGCATCATCCAGGAGTTTTTTCTCGGTCAGGCTTTTCACGATTTGAGCGACAGCCGCCGTTTCAAACCCTTTATCGATCAAGCGCCTCTGCAGCTGCCGTGAAGTTCTTTTCCGGATCGCGAGCAGCTTGAGCGCATAATCCCACGCTTCGCGGTTTTGCCCGGGATTCATTCCGCCGATGAAGCTTCGTCCGCCCCCCCACCGCTTCCGCCCTGAGTCCCCGCCAGCATTTTTTCGCGGACCTTAGCTTCGATTTCTTCCAGCAGTTTCGGGTTTTCTTTGAGGAAAATCCGAACCTGGTCTTTTCCCTGGCCGAGACGTTCGTTCTGATACGAAAGCCAGGTGCCCTGTTTTTCGAAGATCTGATTTCCGACCGCGACATCGATAATCGAACTGGACCGGGAAATTCCCTCGTCAAAAAGGATGTCAAATTCCGCGGTGCGGAACGGAGGGGCGACTTTGTTTTTGACGACTTTGACGCGCACATGGTTTCCGATCACCTCATCGCCCTTCTTCAGCGAGGCGATCCTCCGGATGTCGAGTCTCAGGGACGAGTAGAACTTGAGCGCTTTTCCGCCGGGGGTCGTTTCCGGATTCCCGAACATGATTCCCAGCTTGTCACGAATTTGATTGATGAAGATGACGCAGGTCTTTGACCGGTTGATGATGGCCGTGAGTTTTCGCAGGGCCTGGGACATCAGGCGGGCCTGAAGCCCCATGTGCGAATCACCCATGTCGCCTTCAATTTCGGCTTTAGGAACCAATGCGGCAACGGAATCGATCACGACGACGTCGACCGAATTCGAGCGGACCAGCATTTCGGCGATTTGAAGAGCCTGTTCGCCCGTATCCGGCTGAGAGATCAAAAGTTCTTCCAGGTTGACGTTGAGTTTTTCGGCGTAAACCGGGTCTAACGCGTGCTCGGCGTCGATGAAAGCTGCCACCCCGCCGTTTTTCTGGGTCTGCGCGATGATGCTCAAACTTAAAGTCGTTTTTCCGCTGGATTCCGGCCCGAAGATTTCCACCACCCGGCCCCGCGGCACGCCGCCGACACCGGTCGCAATATCCAGCGTGATGGCGCCCGTGGGGATGACCGGCACGTCTTCCCGTTTCCCCTGCCCCATCTTCATGATCGAGCCTTTTCCGAATTGTTTTTCGATTTGGAGAAGAGTCAGCTCCAGATTTTTCTTTTTTTCCTGTATTTCCTTGAGACGGACTTTTAGATCGTCTTTCCGAATTTCCTTTTCCGGCAATTTCTTTTTCGATTCTGTCATTTGAGTCCTCTTTTTCTCTAACTTGTTGATTGGAAATGAGATCAAAGTAGATGTATTTTAGTTTTGCGGACGGGCTTTGTAAAGCGCAAAGAAGCGTTTAGCGGCATTGCGCGGCTCGGAATAATTCCCGGGAAAGTTTGAGACAGGCGGTTCGGCTTATTTGTAATCTTATTGTCCGGGGCGGTTCCCGTCAAATCTTTTTTCAGGTTTCGGCGTATTTCAGGACCAACGCGTCATCCGCGGCAATATCGAGGCGGATTCGGTCGGTCGACTCCAAAACAGCCCTGGATTTTTCGGAAGCGAATACGGTTTCGAGATGCGCAAGCTGAAGGTCCCGGAAAGAGACGTTTCCGCATTGCCTCTTGAGCCGGTTCAAAACGAAGATCAGGCCGCTTTTGGGCCGTTTGACCGATTTGCGGATGACGATTTCAAGTTCCATGTCCGTTTCGAACCGCCGCGTGATTCCTGCCAAAGCCGCAATGTCATGAGCGAAAAGCGACAGCTCTTTTCGGTCTGCGGCGCGAGACTGGTAATAGTGGGGGGTCATATAGAAACCTCCCGGAAGAGTGCCCAGGACGATACTTTTTCCTTTGCCGCACGGGTGGCAGTATCCCGCCGCTTTTTTCTTCCGCCGCAGGAAGATTTCCTGCTTGGCTTGGTACTGCTGCAGGAAGTAATTTCCGGGTATTTTGCGGCCGACGTTCGTCAGAAACGAAACCGGCGGAAGCTTCCGCCGGATAATACTCAGAAGAGGCTCGAAAAGATCGATAATGTGAAGCGAGGTGGCATGGAGCGACTCGATTTTTTTTCGGTCACGGAGAAGATACCGGACCCCGTAATCCCAGATCAGATTCCGGATGATCGAGAAATTTCCGAACCATTTGGATTTTTCGACCGCGTACGGGAAAAGCTCCTGCCGGGCGGGGTAATGGCCGTTCAGGTCCTGGAGCGGGGCGCTCGGAAAACTGATGAGCGTTCCTCCGTTTTTGACGTAACGCAGGCATTTCTGATGGGCGGCCTCGTCCAAAAATCCTTTATTGGGAAGAAACAGCAGTTTGAATTTCTGAAGCAGGTGATCCGGAGTTTTTTCAAGGTCGAGTATCTGGGGGTTGTATCCTGCCGTCATGAAGACTGCGAGAAAGCCGAAAGTTCCCATCGCCCCGAGGTATTTTACCGGATCCGGATAGTGCCAAAACGGGAGATAGTCTTCCGCGTGAAATCTGAAATTCGGCTGGTAAGTCAGGAAGGCCATGGGGTCGTAAATGCCTTCCGAATAAATAAACTCATTTTCATGTTTCCGGACGCATTCGACGATTTTCCGCAAGACCGTGAAATGCACGGTCGGTTCGCCTTGGTGGTTCAGGATCGAACGGAAATCATAAACTTGACCGCTGGTTTCGACCCCGTCCTGAACGGGAAAAAAGCAGCAACCTTTGGCGCCGTGCGCCAGCGAACCGACGACGCTGTGAATGACGGTTTCCTTCCGGATTTTGGCTCTGGGATCCGGCCATCCGAGCCCGAGTTCCAGCGCCAAAAGAGGATGCCCGATATCCGTATAGGGCTTGAGCAGGCAGGGGTAAATCGAGCTGACAAAAGGAAAGTCGGAAACATGATTTCCCGCGGATTGCTTGTGGTAAATGTCGTAACCGATGAAATCGACGATTTTTAAATGCTGGCTCGGCAGACAGGGACTGTAAGGTAAAACCGGTTCATTGTGAGTGGTCGGGATTCCGGGGGCCAGATCGTTTTGAATTTGCTTCAGATTTCGCAGGAAGTCGCAGGTCCAGAGCTCGAGAAATTCCTGCCAGTCCATGGCTTCCGGCTGCGAAAAAGGATGCCGGGGGGGAGAGACTTCCGAGAAGGATCCTAGCCGCTTGTTCCAGGCCCGCTCCAGTTTTTCGATGGCTTTGTATTTCTGTCGCAGGAACAGGCTAAAACGGTATCGGGTGTCGATGTTGAAGTCGATTGTGCCGCTTGAAGCCGCGTACAGAAAGCCGATTTCATTGTCGAGCTGAAGGGTGATAACGGGATGATTCCAGTACGGTGAAAGGATCTGAAAAAGGCTCGAGTACCAGTGTCGGACGAGTTTTTGATAAGTCGGATGCCCCAGCGAGAAATTATTCCAGAAGGTTCCGCGATCCGGCACTCCGTTAGCGCGGACCGCAAGCGTTTCCGGATAATTTTTCGCGACCCAGAACGGAATGCCGAAGCCCTGGTATTCGGCATAGATAAAAGGCCCCGGACGGGCCATAAATAGAAGCTTCTGATTCTTGAGCTCGTTCAGAAACCCGAGAAGATTCCTTCCCGGATGTGTTTTTCCCGTGAAGTCAAACTTCCCTTCCGTCCATTCATGCCAAATCCAGGGGATGTAAGACGAGATAACGGAAATTCCGGCTTGAGCGATTTGGGCGAGGCTTCCGGCCCAAAGTTCGGGGCGTATTCTGAAATATTGAAATTCGCCCCCGATCAGAAATTGGGGCTGCCCGTCTACCGTGAAAGCGCCCTCGGAAACTTTCAGGCGTGGTGAGACGTTTATTTTTTCCAAATACGGTGTTCCTTTCCGGCCCATAACCGACCTAGATTGCTCCGGTGCGTGTATAAAATCAAAAGGGCGAGTAAAATGCTCAGTCCGAACAGGATCGGGGCGCCTGCGGCCGCGCGGTAAAACAAAAACATCCAGGCGGGGAAGCTGAACGCGGCCAGGATGGATGCGAGCGACACATATCCGGACAAGGCCAGGACCAGTGCCCATGAAGCCAACGCGCAAGACGCCGCTTTCGGGAATAGTCCGAGAGCGACTCCGAGTGATGTGGCGACACCCTTCCCTCCCTTGAATGCGAGAAAAGGGGTCCAGTTGTGGCCGGCTATGGCGGCGAAGCCGGCAACCAGCCTCCACAACAGTCCCGAAAAAGACGGCTCTCCGCTCAAAAACAACGATGCGATGACGGTCACGCTGAGCCAGCCTTTCAGCGCGTCTAAAAACAAGACCAACCCGCCCCATCTCTTACCGACCACACGGAAGACATTGGTTGCTCCGACGTTTCCGCTGCCGTGCTGACGGATATCGATTCCCTTCACCAGCTTTCCGATGACGAATCCGGACGGAAAAGATCCCGCTAGAAATGAAATGAGGCATGCGAGAATGAAATTCAGCACGATTTTCTCCCTTTTTATTTATCGGCTTCTTTGAGACGGATCCGTATGGGAAGCCCTCCCAGGCGGAATTTTTCGCTGAGACTGTTTTTAAGATACAGCGCGTAATGATCCGGGATTCTCTTGAGGTGACGGCAGAAAAAAACAAACGAAGGGGGGCGGACTCCGGTTTGGAGCAAAAAAGAAATTTTCGCGGGCGGCGGAGGGGGCTTCCGTCGTAGGATTTGACGAAGGGTTTCGTTGAGTGCGCGGGTTGAAATCCTGCGGGCGTAATTTTCCCATAGTGCGAAGGCGCTCCGAATCGGCGCTTCGATGTTTTCACCGTTGAGTGCCGAGATGAATTCAAGGGGACACTCGGTCAGAAACGGGATATCCTCTTTGAACTCTTCCGCATAGGAGTCTTTTCCTTTCTCGGAAAGGTCCCATTTGTTTGCGACCAGCACGACTCCCCGCCCCGCATCGCGGACCAGTCCCGCGATCACTTTAGAGGTTTTGGTGAATCCCCGGGTGGCGTCAAAAAAGAGAAGAACCAAATCCGACTCCTGAATTGCCTGCTGAGTCCGGGAGATGCTGAAGAATGTGCTGGCTTCCTTGACTTTATCTCGCGTCCGGAAACCCGCGGTGTCCACGATCCGGATGGTCCTTCCATCCCGGGAAAGAGTCTCGGTGATGCAGTCGCGAGTGGTTCCCGGTACCGATGAAACCAGCGCGCGGGACTTTCCGAGAATGCGATTTAAATAGGTGGATTTGCCGCTGTTGGGTTCGCCGGCAATCGCGAGCGTGAATTCCCAAGGGTTTGGGGAGTAGCCGTCCGAATCCGGCAGGATTTCGGCAATCCGGTCCAGAAGGTCTCCGGTCCCATGCCCATGCAGCGCGGAGACTTTGAAGACGTCGGGAATTCCCAGCCGGTAACAGTCCGAGTCTCTGAAATCCCGGGCCGCGCTGTCGGATTTATTCGAAACCAGAATAATCTTTTTATCGGCCCGGCGGAGTTTTTCCGCGATTCTTTCGTCCAGAGGGATAATTCCTTCCTGCTCGTCGACGACCCACAGGATGAGATCGGCGTTGCGCAGAGCCTCTTCGGCCTGGCTTTCCACAGCTGCCTGGAGGGTGTTTTTAGGGGCAAATTCCAGACCGCCCGTGTCCGTCAGGAGGAAGGCCTTATTTTGCCAGGAGACCGCCTCTTGAATCGAGTCGCGGGTGGTCCCTTTTTCTTTCTGGACGATGGCTTTCCGGCGGCCGACGATCCGGTTGAAAAGCGTGGACTTCCCCACATTGGGGCGCCCGGCAATGGCGACGACGGGCAAGCTTCCCGGTTGCCGGGACGATTCAGTGGGCCGGAGATCCATGATTCAGCCTTCTTGCCTCCCGGATGATGTAGGTCATGCCGGAGAGGATAGTCAGGAAGGCGGCAAGGTAGGCGGGGTAAGGTGCCCAGGAGAATTCTCCCAAAAGCGCTCCGGCCGTGATCATCTGGACAACGGTGGTGAATTTCCCGAGAAGATTGGGCTCGATGATGATTTTATTCTGACTGAAGAAAAGAATGAGCAGGCCGGAAACCAGCAGGAATTCCCGGGAGACGATGATAATCAGGACCCATAGCGGCAGGGTTCTTGTGTAATTCGGTGAAAGATTGACGCACAGGAAGGCCGCTAAGATAAGTAATTTATCCGCAAAAGGGTCCAGAAAGCTTCCGAGGGTCGTTTTTTCTTTTCGGACCCTGGCAATGAGCCCATCGATCGCATCGGTGATGCAGGCGGCGACAAAAAATGAAAAGGCAATCCACTTGAAATAAGTTTGTGACGGATCGTAATAGACGATGGCCGTAATGAAAAAAGGGATCAGTAAAATCCGAAGTAAGGTGATCCAATTTGCAAGATTCATTTCATTTCCATGCGTCTAGCGGCCTCGTACCGCAAGAACTTTTCAGGAGAAACGCCGATGCTTAGCGGATATATTGCAATTCTTCGCCGGTGTTTGGATCGTATTTGTAGCGTTCCGGGAAGGTCTGCCCCGTTCTCGGGTTGTATTTCGTATGCGCCTCCTGGTAATTTTGTTGAGCCGGTTGCGGGGCCTGATAAGCTGGCGCCTGGGCCGGTTGTTGCGGCGCGGCATAGGGCTGACCGTATTGTTGCTGAGCCATTTCCTGCCGGAGTTCCGCTTTTGCGGATTCTTTCGAGCGTTTCATCCCTTCACCGAGCAAAGCGCCTGCGAGCGCTCCTGCGCCGGCTCCGATAGCGGTTCCCGCTCCGGCATGTCCCGTTTGATTTCCGATAATTGCGCCGAGTCCCGCGCCGAGTCCTCCTCCGGCCAATGCCCCCGTCTGCGTTTCGTCCAGAGAAGTTGCGCATCCCGAAAGCGCGATAGCGGCTGAAATTAAAAATGCCAAAGTCTTTTTCATTGCGTGTCCTCCTTGATCAGATTAACGATTCCCTGATTACGCTAAAAGATCGTTCAATGTTTTTTCGCTGTCTTTGATTTCCTGCTCGTTTTGGGCGCGTTTGGTTTCCTCGGTGACCAGTCGTACCGACACGATTTTGGAAACGCCGGCTTCTTCCATCGTGACTCCGTATAAAATATCCGATGCGGCGATGGTTTTGCGGCTGTGCGTGACCACGATGAATTGAGTCGTCGGGAGAAAACTTTTGACGACCTGCAGGAAGCGGTCGACATTGGCTTCGTCCAAAGGCGCATCGATTTCGTCCAGGACGCAAAAGGGCGAAGGCTTCACCCTGAACAGGGCGAACAACAGTGCGATGACCGTCATGGCTTTTTCCCCTCCCGACAGCAGCGTGATTTGCTGGGGTTTTTTGCCGGGCGGTTTTGCCACGATGTCGATACCGGATTCCAGGGGATTGGTTTCGTCGACCAGGATCAGTTCCGCGTGCCCGCCGTTGAACAGAGTCCGAAAATATTCCGAAAACGCGGTCCGAACGGCCTGAAACGTCTGCTCGAAAAGTTGTTTGGTCGTTCGATTGATTTTCCGGATCGCCTCCAGTAATTCTTCTCTTGCTTTTTCCAGGTCTTGTTTCTGGGAGCTGAGGAACCCGTAGCGTTCTTTCAGCGATTCATATTCTTCCACCGCAAGGAGGTTAACCGTTCCGATCCCCTCAAGCTTTTCTTTCAATTGATCGATCTGAGGTTCGATTTCGCTCCGGACGACATTCTCGAGATCGAAGTCCGCCGGATTCAGGGCTTTGAGGCCGATGTGATACGTTGCGGTCATTCGCTCGTCGATCGCCTGAGTTTTGTAGGTCAGCTCGACTTTTTGAAGTTCCAGGGCGTGTTGCCGTTCCTTGCGCTGATCCGCGAGCGTCCGGAGTTCCTGTAAATATTTTGAAAGGACGTCCTTATCATCCGAAAGTTTCGCGTGTTGGGAATCCAGTTCGGCGAGGACTTGCTCGATCGCGCAAATTTCGGTTTCGAATCCCTGGCGAATTTGTACCGCGTTCGTTATTTCGTCGCCAAGCCTTGCGACGGTGAGATGGTTTTCCGATATTTTCCCTTTCCGTTTTTCCTGCGATTCGGATTCGGCGCGGACGTTCCGGCTGAGAAGCTCCACGGATTCGGTCAGGAATTTATGCTGATCCGTGAAACGCTCCAGGCGTTTTGCGTGTTCGTTGACGCGGAGGGAGAGCTCTTCCCGCTGCTGCCCCAACTGGGCCAACTCGGCCAAGACGTCTTCGAGGTGCCTTTGCTCCGTCTGCTCATTGGAAGTGACGGCGCCCAGGAGTTCTTCCAGGGATTTTTTCTCCGCGGCAAGGCGCTCGCTTTCCGAGTGGGCTTGGGCCATTTCCATCTCATGATAGATGATTTCCTCGTCAAGCCGCTTGAGCTGGCTTTCGAGCGATTCCCGGATCCGCGCGGAACTTTCCGCCGCAATCCGGTTTTGAACCGATTCCCGGTTCAGGGTTTCCAATTCACCGTTAAGCCGTAAAATGGCGTCATTCCGGTTGTTCAGGTCGGCTTCCAGCCCGGAGACATCCCTCTCCAATTGATCTAACCGTAAACGAAGGGCGTCCGGATCCATTTCAGAGTCGGACGGATTTTCCGTAACGAAGTCTCCGAAGTATTGAACCCGCCGCAGCGGACCTAGGACGAACCCGTCTTGGGTCACAATTTTTGTTTTCCGGGCCAGATTCAGCCACTGCGGAAGTTGTTCCGCTGAAAGCGCACCGGCAACGAGCACTCTGCCGAAGAGCTCCTGCTCGAGAAATCCGTATTCGGGGGGAAGACTGACAAAATTTTTGGCGACTCCGAGAAAAGCGCCCGTGTCCTCCGGCTGAAGCAAGGGCTCCGATGCCAGCGAGACTGTGTCCTCCGGCAACGCGGCCAGCAAAAGTCCTCGCGTCCCCGCTGATTTCGCGTATTCGAGTAATCGGGCGGTGTCTCCGCTGTTTTTGACGATCAGCGCATGCATCCAGTCGGACAGGCAGGCTTTTATGGCCAGCTCGTAGCCTTCGGTAATTTTTAGGGCGTCGGATAATTTTTGAACCAAGCCGAACACCGGGGAACCTTCCCGCTGGCTTTCGGCATAAACCTGCTCGGAGACCTGCTTTCCCAGGACACCTTGCTTATTCAGCGTTTCGACCAGTTCGAGACGGGATCGGACTTCCTGCATCCTCATTTTACGGTCCAGGATTTCACCGTTCAGGCTTTTAATGGCGGAATCAATCTCTTCCCTGACGCGAAGCGCGGCTTCTTTTCGGCGTTCGTTTTCGGAGGCTGCGCGGTCCAACTCCGGATCCTGCGAGTTTCCCGCACTGAGTTTTTCAAGACACTCGTGCTTCTCTTTGCCGAGGCGCTCTTTTTGCTGTTCGGCCTGCTGGCATTTTGTTTTTTCCCGCTGATCCGAAATTTCGGCCTCCATCAGGCGGTTCCGTTTTTCGGCGGCCTGCGCGGCAATTTCGAAGATTCTGGAGCGCAATTCCCGAGCCCGAGCTTCTTTTTCGCGGAGCGCTTGCAGAACGGCTTCGTGCTGAGCGGTGACCTGCTCCGTCATGGCTGCCCAGCTTTCCTTCTCCCGGACGATCGTCGCGATTTCCCGTTCTTTTTCGTGAATGCTCTCCTGATGAACGCGGATTCTCTCTTCTCCCCGGATCAATTCCTGCTCGAGTTCCCGATTTTCCCGTTCCAGCAGGTCCTTTCGTTCCCGGTTGGCTTGGTCTTTCGAGTTTAATTCCGACAGGCGAAGCATTGCTTCGTATTTTTTCTGGCCGGTGCGTCCTTTGTTTTGCTCTAATGCGGTCAATTCGCTTTGAAGAGCCGACAACTCTTCCGATTTTTTTCCGATTTCCAGTTCCTGCTTTCCGAAATCCTCGGCGATTTCGGTTAATTGCGCTTCGATACGGGAACGCTCCTCATCCAGGCCTCTGATGTCCAAAAAGGCTTTTTGGGTCTCGAGCCGCTTGAGGGTCTCGAACTGTTCCTTGTATTTAGCGGCCCGTTTGGCTTGCCGTTCTGCGTAGTTGATGTTTTTTTCGACTTCGCTGACGATGTCCTGAAGACGGAGGAGATTATCTTCCGTGCGTTCAAGTTTTCGGAGGGCCTCGTCTTTTTTGACTTTATATTTCGAGATGCCCGCGGCTTCTTCGATCAGGAATCGCCGTTCTTCTTCCTGGGCGTTCAGGATGTAGTCGATTTTTCCCTGCTCGATCATGGAATAGGAGTTTGAGCCGATTCCCGTGTCCAAGATCAATTCCTGGATGTCTTTGTAGCGACACTGTGTCTTGTTGAGAAGATATTCGCTTTCGCCGGAACGATAAAGTCGCCGGGTGATGACCACTTCGTCATAGGCAATAGGAAGAATACGGTCATGGTTATCGATGGTCAGCGAGACTTCGGCAAACCCCTGGGGTTTTCGGAATTGGGTGCCGCTGAAAATGACGTCCTCCATCTTTCCGCCGCGTAAGGTTTTAGGGCTTCGCTCTCCCAGTACCCAGCGGATGGCGTCCGATATATTGCTTTTGCCGCACCCGTTAGGCCCGACAATAGCGGTGGTGCCTTTTTCGAAGAGAATTTCCGTTTTATCCGAAAATGATTTAAAACCGAAAATCTCTAGCCTTGTAAGATGCATGATTCCTCGTTTAGTATGAGTTTTGTTTTTATTTGCGCCGTTACGGGGGCATATTATAACGTAATTCCGATTAAATCACCAAAGAAAATGAACTTGTTTTTCTCTTTTGTCCGGCCGGAAAAGATTTGCGCGTAAGCGGCAAGAAATGGCGTCTTGGAGAGTCAGAAGAGATTAATTGAGGCGAATCGGGTTTCAGGCTTCGAATTTCTTGAAGCAGATGGCGGCATTGTGTCCGCCGAAACCGAATGAGTTGGAAAGAACATAGCGCAGTTTCGCTTCCCTCGCCTGATTCGGAACATAGTCCAAATCACAATCCGGATCGGGATTATGGTAATTGACGGTCGGAGGGATGATGCTCTTGGTGATGGCATAAGCGCAGGCAACGGCTTCCACTCCGCCCGCGGCGCCCAGGAGGTGACCGGTCATCGATTTGGTCGAACTGATGGGTACTTTTCGCGCGTGATCCCCGAAGGCTTTCTTGATGGCCAGGGTTTCCACCTTATCGTTGAGCGGGGTGGATGTGCCGTGCGCGTTAATATAGTCGACGTCTTCGGGTTTGATGCCTGAATCGTGAATCGCGCGAAGGATGCAGCGTGTCGGTCCGTCCGCTTCGGGATCGGGTGCCGTGATGTGATTGGCATCCGCATTTAGGCCGTAGCCGACGATTTCAGCATAAATCCTGGCATTTCGTTTCAGGGCATGCGTCAGCTCTTCGAGTATGACTACTCCGCAGCCTTCTCCGATTAAAAACCCGTTTCGTGTTTGATCAAAAGGTCGCGACGAGGCTTTGGGATCATCATTATGGGTGGTCAAGGCACCCATCCGGTCAAATCCGCCGAAGCCGAGATAGGTGATGCAGGCTTCCGTTCCTCCCGCGACCATGAGATCCGCATCGTCATGCTGAATCAGGCGGAATGCGTCCCCAATCGAGTGCGTTCCGCTGGCACAGGCAGTTGACACACAAGTGTTGGGTCCTTTGAGTCCGTATTGGATGGAGACTAACCCGGCCCCCATGTTTCCGATCAGCATCGGAATCGTAAACGGAGAAATTCGGTCGGCTCCCTTGGTGAGCATAACCTGGCATTGCTCTTCAATGGTGTGGAGCCCTCCGATGCCCGTCCCGATCAGGACCCCGAAACGGGTCACGTCTTCTTTTTTGACGTCCAGTCCCGAGTCTTCAAGGGCCATTCCGGCGCCGCAAATCGCGAATTGGGCGAAGCGGTCCGTCTTTTTGCACTGTTTGGGAGTTAAATATTTAGAGGGGTCAAATCCTTTGACTTCGGCGGCAACTTTGCAGTTGTAGAGACTGACGTCGATGGATTGAATGTAGTCTCCGCCGCATTTCCCTTCGAGCAAGGCGGCCCAAAAAGCCTCGGCCGTATTGCCGATCGGGGAAATGGCACCCAGCCCCGTGATGACAACTCTTCGTTTTTTCATATGGCGTATGGAAAGATCTGAGATTTCAAGCGGTTACTTTGCGCTTGATTTCTCGTCGATGTACTTCAGGGCGTCTCCGACGGTTTGAATTTTTTCCGCGTCCTCATCGGGAATTTCGATGCCAAACTCTTCTTCCAGCGCCATGACAAGCTCGACCGTATCGAGCGAATCCGCTCCGAGGTCATCCACAAAGGACGCTTCCGGCGTCACTTCCTCGGGCTTCACGCCTAACTGTTCGACTATAATTTCAGTGATCTTATCCTGAATGGCCATTACAAAATCCTCCTTTTTTGCAACGATTCAATATTTCTTTTACGCGATAGTGCTTACATCACCATGCCGCCGTCAACGACGATGACCTGGCCTGTAATATAGTCCGCCTTGTCAGATGCGAGAAAAAGAGCCGTTTCCGCAATGTCACTTGCTTTTCCGAACCGTCCCAGCGGAATCCCCCCCAGCGCCTTCTGCTTCATTTCCTCCTGAAGGGCTTGAGTCATCTGGGTTTCGATGAATCCGGGCGCAATTGCGTTGACGCAGATATTCTTTCGGGCAAACTCCCTGGCCGCAGATTTCGTAAGGGCAATCACGCCCGCTTTCGATGCGGAATAATTGGCCTGTCCCAGATTTCCGACTAAGCCGATCACCGAGGCAATGTTGACGATCTTGCCCCGCCCTTCACGAATCATGGATCTGCAAACCGCCTTCGTGAACAAAAACGTGCCTTTCAAGTTTATCGAAAGAACCAAATCCCACTCGCTTTCGCTCATTCTTGCGATGAGATTGTCTTTTGTGACCCCTGCGTTGTTGACGAGTATATCTATCCGACCCTGAGTGTCAAGAATTTTTTGGACGGTTTGATCAACCTGCTCCTTTTTTTGCACGTCCGCTTCATAGATTTCGCACTTCACGCCGAGTGCTTCGATTTCTTTCCGGACATTTTCCAGCCCTTCCGGAGAAATGTCGCAGACGGCGAGGTTTGCCCCTTCCCGGGCGAAGGCCAAAGCGATTTCGCGGCCGATTCCGCGGCTGCCGCCGGTGATTAACGCCAAACGATCTTTGAGCAGCATAACAACTCCTTTCCGTTTTTTAAATTATGACGCGCGAAGTTTTTCGATGAAGCCGCCCGGCTGCGTCAGATCTTCCGGTTTTTCAATGTTGTGAACCGTCAGATCGGGAGAGCTTCTCTTCGCAAGGCCCTTCAGGACTTTCCCCGGGCCGATTTCAATCGCGTTTTTAATGCCGAGCTTTTCGATTTCCTGCAAAGTCTGAACCCACCGCACCGAATGGGTTACTTGCGCCTCAAGGTTCTTCCGAATCAATTCCGGATCGGCGACGACTTCCGCACTCACGTTGCAGATAAAACGGCTCGAGGGCGGTCGAATCGAGGTCTTCCGGAGTTCTTCACCTAAAAGAGATTGGGCTCTTGACATCAGCGGCGAATGAAAAGCACCGCTGACTTTCAGGGGGATGACCTTTTTGGCCCCCTTTTCCTTTGCGATTTGCATGGCTTTTTCGATGGCTTCCTTGCTTCCGGATAAGGCCGTCTGTTCCAATGAGTTGTAATTGGCGACGAATGCGCCGGCTTCCTTGGCGGTAAGTTCGCAATCTCCGGGGGACAGTCCGATTACCGAACACATGGTTCCGGGTTGATTCTCTCCGGCCTCATGCATCCAAAGTCCGCGCTTTTGAACCAATCGCAAACCCTCCTCAAAGTTCAACGATTGCGCGGCTGTTAGCGCCGAAAACTCACCCAAACTGAGACCGCATACAACCGCGGGACTGATTTGAGGACAATAACTTTTGACCGCTTCCCAAATTGCGAGACTGGTCGCGAAAATGGCCGGCTGGGAATAGACGGTCAGATTGAGCTGCTCTTCGGGTCCCTCAAAGCACAGTTTGGAAATCTCGAATCCCAAAATCCGATCCGCATCGCAAAAACATCTGCGGGCCGGTTCGGAGGATTCAAAGAATGCTTTTCCCATGCCGACGGTTTGAGCCCCTTGCCCGGGGAAAAGCAATGCGAAAGAAAGAGCTTCTACCATTTGATCCATACGGACGCCCAGGTCAGTCCGCCTCCAAAGGCAACCAATACGGTGTTGGATCCCGGAGTGAATTTCTTGGCTTCCCAGGCTTCATACATGGCAACCGCAGTAGAGGCCGCGGACATATTGCCGTAACGCTGAAGGTTCAGGAAGAGTTTTTCAAGCGGGATTTCAACGCGTTCGGCGACGGCCTGAAGAATTCGTAAATTGGCCTGGTGAGGGATCAAACAATCAATGTCGGTGGCCTTCATGCCGGCCCGTTTGGCGATTTCAAAAACCGCATCGCACATGGTCCGGACGGCGATTTTAAACACTTCGGACCCTTCCATCTTGAGCGTGTGCAAACGGGCATCGATGGATTCGTGCGTCGGCGGAATCGCCGAGCCTCCGGCGGGAATTCCGAGAATGTCCGCGTAGGTCCCGTCCGAGCCCAGGTAAGAGGCGATAATGCCTTTTTCTTTCTGCGGAGTCGATACAAGGATGCAGGCCCCGGCTCCGTCTCCGAAAAGGACGCAGGTGCTGCGCTCGGTCCAGTCTAAAAACGGCGATAACGCCTCGGCTCCGATGACTAAAGCCTTCCGATACTGGCCGGAACGAATCAATCCGTCCGCGATGCTCAGCGCATAAGTAAATCCGGAGCAGGCCGCGGAAATATCGAAACAGGCGGCATTTTCCGCGCCGATTTTCCGTTGAACGACGCAGGCGGTTGACGGAAACAGCATATCCGGCGTAATCGTGCCAACCACAATCAAATCAATGTCGGACGCCTTCAGCCCCGCATTTTTGAGTGCCTGTTTGGACGCTTCGCTGGCCAGGTCGCTGGTCGCCTGCCCTTTCGCGATGATTCGGCGTTCTTGAATTCCCGTCCGTGTTCGGATCCATTCATCCGAAGTTTCGACGATTTTTTCCAGATCAAAGTTGGTCAGGACTTTTTCCGGCAGGCACATTCCCATGCCGACAATTTTGGTGCCCGTCTCTGTTGGTGTGTGCATTTCCGTCTGTGGCCTCAGAGTTGTGAATCCGGTTATTCAAAATGGTTTCGGGGCTCAGCGCGCATACGATTATTTCTTGTCGTCCGCATGCGGTTGAGCCGGTTTGGAGTTTGCGCTGGAATGATTTCCGGCTTCCGCCTTGGATTTGTCCCGCTGCGTGATTTCGGTTACGATGTGCCCGTTGACGTCAAATTCGACGACCTGGGCTGCTTTTTTGATTGCATTCCGGATGGCCCAGGCTGTGGAGGAACCGTGGCTGATGATCACCACGCCGTTCAGCCCTAAAAGCTGCCCGCCGCCCGCTTCTTCATAATTGGCTTCCTTGCGGATATTCAAGAGAGCGGACTTGCAGAGGAAGGACCCGAGTTGTGCCAGGTAGTTTTGCGAAAGTTCTTTCTTGATGAATTCCACCAAATTCTCAAACAGTCCCTCGGTCAGTTTCAGAACGATATTCCCGACGAATCCGTCGCAGACGATCACGTCGCATTTTCCGGTAAAAAAATCCCGTCCCTCAATGTTTCCGATGAAGTTAAAATCGGATTCCCTCAGGAGCTTGTAGGCTTCTTTGGTGACGGTCGTTCCTTTAGATTCCTCTTCCCCGACATTCAGCAATCCGATGGCGGGGCGGCGCTTTTTGCAGATGGACCGGGAGTAAATGTCGCCCATCAGGGCGTATTGAAATAAATGCTCGGGGGTCGGATCCACATTCGCGCCGACGTCAATCGCGAGGGAAATCCCGTGAAGCGTCGGGATGCTCACGACGATTCCGGGCCGTTTGATTCCCGGTAGCAGTCCGAGATTCAGAGTGGAAGCCGCCACCGCCGCGCCGGTATTCCCGGCCGTTACGACGGCATCGACGGCTTTTTGTTTCAGGAGATCGATGCAAACCGCAACCGAGGAATCCTTTTTTTTGCGAATGGCCTGGACCGGAGACTCTCCCATGTCGACCACCTGGGACGCGTGGTGAACGGTGATGCGTCCGCCGGGAATTTTATGCTTTGCAAGCTCCCGCTTCAGCAGTTGCTCCTGCCCCACCAGAACAATTTCCAAGTCGAAATCGGTCACGGCCTGGGCGGCTCCCTGGACCACCACTCCGGGGGCGTAATCGCCTCCCATGCCATCCACCGCAATGCGTCGGGGTGTCAATGCCATTTCCTGCATAAAAACCCTTCTCCTTTCGCGATCAAATTTTTATCGTCTCGGCGTAACGGTTTCACGCGATTTTTCGAAAAGATTACTTCTCTTCTTTTTTGCTCTTGACCCGGATTGTGACGGCGGGTTTCCCCCGGTAATAACCGCAATAGGGGCAAATGCGGTGAGGCAGGATTTCCGCCCCGCATTGAGAGCACCGGGAAAACGACGCGGTTTTCAGCGCGTCGTGGGACCGCCGGAGGCGGGTCCTCATATTCGAATGTTTTCGTTTTGGATGTGCCATTGCTGTCTTTCCGTCCTATTTGTCTTCTGGTTGTTGCTTTTTATGCCATTGTTTCAGTTTATCAAAGGATCCGGGGAACCCTTCCTTGTCTTCGCCTCCCGCGCATTGACAAGGGCCTTCATTGAGATTTTTCCCGCAATGCGGGCAAAGCCCACGGCAATTTTCCGAGCATAAGAATTTGACCGGATACGCGAGCAGCATAACTTCCCGAATCTCATCGGTCGTTTCCAGAAATTCCTCGTCTTTGACCGGAAAATACAAATCGAAAGATTCATCGGCTGATTTCTGAATTGCTTTAAGGCATCGCGTGCAGATATTTTCGATCCGCGCGGTCAGGTTCCCTTTAAAAAAGAGCGAATCCCCGACCCGTCCAAGCGTTCCTTCCAGCTTGAGCGGAGTCAGGTACCGAAGGTCGCACTGCTCAAGGCTCAGCGCCTTCGAATCGTATTCATGGGAAACGGAAAGGATTTCTCCGTCCCTGAGTTTTGAAATATCAATCCGCATAAAACCGTCGCTTTTATTTTTCGATGCCGTCCAAGCCTCCCGGTCTACGTTTTCCGTATGCGCCGGGCCAATTCTTTTTCAATGAACGCTGGAACCAGTCCGCGAAGCCGATGGCCTCCGTACCAGGCAACTTCCTTGACCAACGCGGACGATAAGTAAAAATGCTGTTCGGACGGCATGAGGAAGATGGTCTGGATCTCCTCGCTGAGTTTCCGGTTCATGAGCGTCATCTGGAATTCGTAGTCAAAATCCGAAATAGCCCTCAAGCCGCGAATCATTGCGCGGGCACCTTTTGCCTTAGCGTATTCGACGACCAGCCCGTCATAGGCTTCAACCGTGACATTTGGCAAGTCCGCCGTTGCCTTTCGGATAAAGTGGACGCGCTCCTTTACCGTAAATAACGGTGTCTTCCTCACGCTGGAGGCCACGACGACGTACAACCCGTCAAAGATCGAAAGGGCCCTTTTGATGACGTCAATATGCCCGTACGTCACCGGATCAAATGTCCCCGCATAAATCGCCGTTTTCTTCATTGTGGCTTGCCCCGGCTTTCTACCCTGCAATAAAAAGACAACCGCGTCACGCCATATTTATTGGTTCGATAAAGGGATGCGGTTGCAATTGCGGGCGGTGTTTCGTGCTTTATGTGCTCAATCACCAGCCATCCGTGAGGCGAAAGTATATCAGATTGGTCAAGGTGGAGCAAGGTGTTTTTCACAAATCCTTTGCTGTACGGGGGATCGATAAAAATAATATCGTATTTTTCGTCCCGGCCGGAGATCATTTGGATTGCTTTTTCGGCGCTGGTTTTCAGGATCTGCGCCCGGGAAGCCAACCCCAAGGCGTTCAGGTTCTTTTCGATATAATCGGCTGCCAGCGGGTTGGATTCCGCGAAAGTTGCCCGCCGGGCTCCGCGGGAAAGGGCTTCGATCCCGAGACTGCCGACGCCGGCGAACAAATCCAGTACGGCCAAACCGGTGAGATCCTGTCCGAGCACATTGAAAATGGTTTCTTTCACGCGGTCCGTGGCGGGACGGATTTCCCTTGTCTTCGGAAATGAAAGTTTTCGTCCTTTCAATGCGCCTGCGATGACTCTCATGTGACCGAATCCTTCGGTTTGGGGTCCGAGCGAGAAGCCTCCTGGGGGGACAGGGAAAGGCTTTCTTTCTGGACAAAATAATGAAGCAGGGGGGTGTTCTTCAGCCCGGGGTCCTTTCCCAACAATTGAGTCGCTTCGATCCTGGCCTGACGGAGCATTTCGGCGTCGGCAAGCAGATCGGCCAACCGGAAGAACGGAGTCCCGCTTTGGCGCGTACCCAGAAAATCTCCGGGGCCCCGAAGCTTCAGGTCTTCCTCGGCAATCGCAAAACCGTCCTGGAGTTTTGTCAGGATTCGGAGGCGGCGCTTCCCTTCATCGCTTGACGGCTCTCCGAACAGGAAGCAAAAAGATTCCTTTTCTCCCCGTCCGATCCGTCCGCGCAACTGATGAAGCTGAGAAAGACCGAAACGCTCGGCATGCTCGACGACCATGAGAGTGGCGTTGGGGTTGTCGATCCCGACTTCGATGACCGATGTGGCGACCAGAATTTTAACGGAGCGGTCTCGGAAATTTTTCATGACGGTATCCCGGTCGCTCTTTATCATGCGGCCGTGGACCAGTCCGACCGGCAGTCCGGCGAAATCTTCCCGGCACAGGCGCTCGTACTCTTTTGTCGCCGCCAGGAGATCCGCTTTCTCGGTTTCGTCAATGATCGGGAATACAATATAAGCCTGAGAGCCGTCCCGGGTATGTTCGCGGACATGCCGAAGAATTTCTTTTTCCTTTTCGTGCGCGATCCAGAAAGTTTTGACCGGTTTTCGTCCCGCCGGCAATTCCTTGAGCGTTGAAATATCCAGGTCTCCGTACAGGGTCAAGCCCAGCGTCCGCGGGATGGGGGTCGCGGTCATGACGAGCAGATGGGGTTTTCGCTCCGACGCAAGGAGCTTGGCGCGCTGTCGGACTCCGAATTTATGCTGCTCGTCGATCACGACCAGTCCGAGATTGGCGAACTTGACGCTTTCCTGAATGAGGGCATGCGTGCCGACCGCGATATGGATCCGTTGATTCCGGAGATCCGCCAGGAGTTCGGAGCGCTCGTTTTCCCGGATGCTTCCCGTGAGCAGCGCGATTTTGAGTCCGAACGGAGCGAGCAGGCGCACGAGGGTCTCGTAATGCTGTTCTGCCAGGACTTCCGTCGGCGCCATGAGCGCGCCTTGGAAATTGTTGCCCGCGGCCAGAAGAAGCGAGAAAGCGGCAATAACGGTTTTGCCGGATCCGACTTCTCCCTGCAGGAGTCGGCGCATGGGGACTTCCGTCCCGAGATCGTTCAGGATTTCGCGGCAGACGCGCTGCTGGGATTCCGTCATGCGGAACGGCAGGCTGGCTTCGAATTGCGACAGAGTCTCTTTTCCGAGCAACATGGCCGGAGAACGCATCTTCCGGCGTTCGTGCTGAATTTTTTGTATCAGGGCGAGTTCGAAAATGAAGAATTCCTCGAACACGAGCCTTTCTCTTGCTTTGGCGAGTGTTTCAAAACTTTCCGGAAAATGGATATTCCGGAATGCGTCCCGCCGGTTCATCAGGCCGAGCTGCGTGAGGAGGGATTCGGGAAGCGGCTCCTCGATTTCATGAAGATGCGCGTCGAGAAGCTGCTTCAT
>JAKQXH010000037.1 GCA_029561555.1 Candidatus Omnitrophota bacterium | reverse complement strand
CGCAGGGAAGAAGCTTAAATTGAGCATCAAAGTCGGCGAAGAGGCCGAATATACCGGCGCTCTCGGGGCGGCCTATCAGGGCATTCAGGCCGGGCAGATTGAGGGGGCGAGTTTGGGGGAGGGGATTCAGAGGGTTCTCGTCATTGATGACGAAGCTCCGGTCAGTGTTGTCCTATCTCAGCTTTTGAAGAAGTGGAATCGGGAAGTGCAGGTTGTAACGGCAGAAAACGGCGAGGAGGGGATGCAGTTGTATCGCGCGGCACAGGCCGGGGAGGGAGGGCAAAAACCTTTTGATCTTGTGCTCACGGACATAAATATGCCCCGGAAAACCGGTTTTGAAGTGATCCGGGAAATCAATCCTCCGGAACGCAAAGAGACGGTCCCCGTGATTTTGATGACGGGATTGTCCAGCAATTTGTCGGAGGCACAGAAGTTGATGGGATCGGGACAGCTGCGATTTGCCGTTTCAAAACCGTTTGATTTTGGAAAGGATATCCGCCCTTTGATTGAAACGATTCAGCGGGAATTGATCGAAGCGGATCCGGCGATGAGCTTGGGAACCCGGAAAAATATTGAGGCTACCATTGCCTGGGTTGAAGAACGGCTGGGAGGGGAGCTTTGGGGGAAAGAAGCGTTGCGAAAAGGATTTTTCGACTGGAGCGAAGCATTCAAAGCAGGGCCTATTTTTGTGCCGCGTGCGGTGGTCCCGAACGAGGCGAGGATGGGGATGACGCCGATCGGCGTGGAATTTTTGAGGCGAATGGGAGTCGAAAATAATATTTTCGTCGAAGCGGGGTCGGGAATCAACCGCTATACCGGAGAAATTTATTTCAGCGATGAGGAATACCGGAGGGCGGGGGCGATTGTCCTTGAGCATGATGATTTCGTGGAGGCTGCGAAGGAAGCGAGCCAGTACGTTGGATCGCAAAAAGTGGTGGTCAGCATCAAGGAGCCGCAGGAAAGCGAGTACGAAATTCTGGAGAACGCGCTTTTGTTTACTTACGTTCATCTGGCGGAACCTCACGCGAAGGCTTTGACGGAAAAATTGCAGGCGATCACCAACGCGGTTGTGGCGTATGAAACGGTGATGTTTAAGGAAAAATCGATGTGGAAAACGCCGATTCTCGCGCCGGCCAGCGAGGGAGCGGGCTGGGTGACCGCGATTCGTTACGCGAATTACGTGAAGCACGTCAAGGGGCGGAAGGTGGTTGACGGACGTGCAGTGCTCGATGAAGCGACCGAAGCATTGATACGGAAAAATGTGCAGAGCTATCCCGATATCCCGGAAGATTTGAAAGACGCGCTGCAGGGCAGGAAGGCAATGGTTTTCGGAGGCGGCATCGCCGGTGCGAATTGCGCGATGGCCATGGCGAAGATGGGGGCTTATGTCTACATCACGGAAGTGAACGAGGACCGGATCCGGGAATTGACGGAATGGTTCACAAGTGAGGGGCTCATGAGCCGTGTGGAAATTTTGAAACGGCCTGATCCGCGGCACGAGAAAAATTTGCCGCTCTGGATTATCGAAAAATTAAAGGAATGCCATGCCGTGGTGGGGGCCATTCTCGTTCCCGGCGCGACGGCACCCGTGGAATTGACGGAAGATATCTATCAGCAATTGATGAAAGCCGGCCGCCACTTTTTTCTGGAAGACCGTCTGCCGTCTTTCATGAATTTAAGCCCGCTTGAATTTTTAGGGGATATTGCCGTCGATCAGGGCGGAAACATCGCGGGGACCCGGCCTCGCAAGTACGAGGACGGCTGGGTGACGGCCCGGGAAGTTTATCTGTTCGGATTTAAAATCGTTAATGAGACAGTGGTTCGCATCCTGGAGGCGGTTCAGGATGTTTTGAACGCGCTGTTTGGTATGGAAGCCTTTAACTGGGTGAGGCGCGTGAATTGGTTCACCGTCACCAACATGCCGAGCGCTTTGCCGAAGCAGATTTCGATGGGGCTCGAACGCGCGAAACTCGTTTATCTGCTGGCGCTCTTGATGGGGCCAGAGAAAGCGGTTGAAATATTCCCCGAGCTCAAGCCCGGATTCAATATTCTGAACGGTAAGATTACCTTTGATCAGGTCGCAAAGAAACACGGCCTCGAATACACGCCTTTCGAAGAAGCGGCGGCTTCGAGCATGGGAAGCAAGGAGATTGCTTCCGAAATCCTGCCTGCGAAAGAGGCTGAATCAGCCGGAGCGTCTCAGCCCGAAACGGTAACTTTAGATGATCTTTTATACGACATGGAAGGGGTCGGGAAAGTTCTGACATTGCTGAATTATCTGGGAAATGGTCGCACGGAATTTTTCTATGTCCGGGAAAACGGAAGTGCTTACTATTCGCAAAGCGTGGCCGTATGGGAGGGAGGAAAGGCCCGCCCGGTTACGGAAATTCCATTGAAGCGGCTTGATCCCCGGGTTCCGGAAGATCAGAGGCTTCTGGAAAATGCCGGATTGAAGCAAATACTCGGTTCTCTGACTAAAGATCCTCATCAGTCTTTGTTGGTTGTGACGGTTCCCCGCAGCGTGCAACTTGCGGTTTTCCCCGACGGAAAGGCCTTTCCGGTTCATTATGCCGATAGCACTGATCATCCGGCGATGGTGGACATTACCGAATCGTTTGATGCGCGGAAATACGAGGCGCTTAAGGATCTGGATGACGTGCAAGCGCTTTTAACACAGGCTTCGGCCGGAAGTTTGGGAACGGAAAATCGCGATATTCAAAGCGCCGTACCCGGAGAATTTGAATTGATTCAGCCGGATGAAGAAGTGAAGGCCTATGTGCGGGAGCGGGGGCGTGCGGCGTGGTGGGCGGTCGGAGGGGTGATGCGGTCGCATGAGGAAGGCGGAATCACGGAGGGAATCGCGTTTTTGCCTGCCGCCGGTCCGGCTGTTTTGAGATGGTTCCTGTCTCAATTTGGATTGACAGCGAAAGATGCAAACGCCGAAGTAAGCGAGCCGATCCGCCGGTTCAATGAGGGGAAGCTTACGCCGATTATTTTGAAGGATTTGGGTGTCAGGGGTTCTCACGAAAAATTTCCGTTTGTCGTGTCGATTGACGGACTTTTCGGAAAGGAAACCGGAGGTACGGATGAACGGGTGGACGGACTGGCTCGGAGAATCGGAGATTGTCTGAACGAAGAAGATCTTTTGATTGCCGTTTGGGACGCGACCGGCTCTTTTGGGAAGAAACCCAAGTTGGTGGACCGGCTTTACAAAGCGGCCGCCGCGTTAAGATTTAAAATGCGCGATGTGCCGCGGGAATTATTCGGCGTTCGGATCGGGCAGCTCACCCGGGCTTACGATGCGCCCGTGATTTCCGTCAGCAATCTCAATGAGACCACGGATCTTGAGGTGAACCTGCGGAACGGGACCCGGGTTAAGTTGGACGTCAAAGACCTTCTGCGGAACGGAGTCGATCTGGTCGAGGCCGTCGGATTGATCCGTCAGCTTGCGGATGAAGATCCCGAGCAATTGGCCCTGAATTTCAAACGGGCGGGATTCCAACAGCCGGCGGCGGGGAGCGATTACTGGCAGGTTACCGCCGGAAATCTGATCGCTTTGATCCAGACCGCCTATGAAGCAAGCCGCCGTCTTGCGGTTGCCGCTTAAAAATTACTTCTTTAAGCTTATCTTATTCTCGAGTAAAATCCCCCCTAGAGGAGATTATTTTACGATGAGAATTCCTATCGATGCCCGCGTGTTGCCGGGCGCGGCAATTCTTTTGGCCCTGGCTGCGGTATCTTATCTTGTTTTCAGGTCGTCATGGGTTACCGCCGGTCTTCTGATTATTTTAGCTTTGCATATGGCATTTTTCCGGGATCCTCAAAGGCGCATCCCGGCGGGGAACGGATTCGTGTCTCCGGCGGACGGAGAAATCGTCGAAATCAGTACGGTGTCTGAGGACCGTTATCTCAAGGAAAAAGCGGTTAAAATCGGAATCTTTCTTTCGGTGCTGAATGTGCACGTGAACCGGGCACCGGCGGGAGGGACCGTGGAATATATTCAATATGAACCCGGAAAATTCCTTAATGCATTGAAAAAAGAGTCCGTTAATATGAATGAGTCCAATTGGATCGGCTTCCGGGAAGCGGAGGACCGCATTTTGGTCCGGCAGATTGCCGGGACGATTGCCCGCCGGATCCATTGCGACGTTAAAACCGGGGAGTCCGTCGGGCGGGGGCAGAAAATCGGAATCATTTGTTACGGCTCGCGGACGGAATGCTATATCCCCGAGCGTATTTTCAAACCTACCGTTTGTGTGGGGGAGAAGGTAAAAGCCGGCGAGAATATTTTAGGAGAACGCATCGCATGACGGATCCCAACGAGAGTTTTGAACCGCGCGAGGAGCATAAAGAACATCACTTCAGCCTTTCCTGGCTTCCGAACACCGTGACGCTCTTGAATCTTTTCTGCGGTTTTTTGTCGCTTTTGATGGCCTCCCAGGGGCATCTGACGCGGGCGGTTTGGCTGATCCTGACGGCGTTGATCTGGGATTCGCTGGACGGCAACATCGCCCGGTCTCTCAAAAATTCCACGCTGTTCGGGCGGGAACTGGATTCTCTGGCGGACGTGGTCTCGTTTGTCGTCGCCCCCGCTTTTTTGGTTCTCAAAAGCTGGGATTACCGGCTGGACCCGTGGACTTTGCTGGCGGTTTTCTGCTTCCTCGGGGCCGGGGCTTATCGTTTGGCAAGATTCAACGTGTGCCCTCCGGTAAAGTCCTGTTTCCAGGGCCTGCCGACTCCGGCCGCCGCGGCGACTTTGTCGCTGACGGTTCTGGCCTGCACGAAGAATGAATGGACGGATGTGACGCTTTTTATGTTTGTCCTGATTTTTCTAATGTCCCTCATGAGTTTTCTGATGGTCAGCCGTATCGCTTATCCCAAACTTTCCGTCGTTCAATTTTCGAAATGGAAGGCCTTCTTCTACGTCGAATTTATCGCGCTCGGAGGGGCCGCCTTCCTGATGAATTTCGAGACCGCCTTGGCGCTGGTCTTCCTGATGTTTGTCTTTCTGGCGCCGGCTTTTTATTTTCCGATCCGTCTTGAGGAGCAGGCCGATGAAGAATTGGCCGCTAAATCTCTGAAGTAAATCCGGGCTGTCCTGACACTGATGACTGCTGAACCGAACCTGATCAAATTTTTCACGGAAATCTCTTTGTGGATTGTCGCGCGCCTATCCGCGGGGACGATGGAGAGCGTCGAGCATTTGTCGGCATTGTCGCTCGGGATGGGGACCGGCTTTTTTGCTTCTCTGGTCGGCTGGCAGATTAATCTGATAGCCATTCACCGCGGCATCGAGCGGAACACCCGTACCGCGGCGTTTTTTGTGGGGATGGGCGCGGCTTTTGCCGACGTTATTTTTATCCTGATTGCCATGACCGGGGCCGTCCCGTTTTTGCGCAATCCCAAATCCTGGATGGTGATTCGCTGGGTCGGCATTTTCACGGTCTTTCTGCTGGCGGCGAAAATCCTGCTCAAGAAGCCCCAATTAGCCATCCGGGAAAAGAAAAAGAAACGGAATCCCGCTAAAAATTTTCTCGTGGGGTTTCTGATCGTGATCACCAATCCGGCGGTTTTTCTGATTTGGATCGGGATGATGAGCTTTTTGCTGACGCACTTTCCGGAAATGAAGGGACTGATATTTTACTGGATCTTTTTGGGGGGATTTGTGATCGGAGCCGCCCTGTGGTTCTTTATTCTTTCCTTCCGGATTCTCCGCGAAGCCAGAAACTGGGATGATGAGCGTCTGTATTTCTTATCCAAACTTTCGGCATTTATTCTACTGATCGTCGGCTGTTTTTTAATCTTCGAGAGATTTTAAAAACCTTCCCGGCTTTTTCCTGAATCTCTTTGAGCCATGAATCTTCTTTGCATTCTGTATTTTGTTAGTGACTCTAAAAATGAAGCGTGCTACAATACAAAACTCGTTTAGCCGTAACTTGTTTAGGGGTATAAACTTATGAGCCTAAAAAGGCCCGGTAAAAGAAAAGAAGCGGATTTTTTGTCAAAATCCCGCTTTATTGAGCTGGTCCGGAGCTTTGGGAAAGCCAAAATTCTGGTCGTCGGAGATTTTATCCTGGACCAGTTTATTTGGGGGAGTGTCGACCGGATTTCTCCGGAAGCTCCCGTGCCGGTTGTGCAGGTAAACCGGGAATCCTATGTGCCGGGAGGGGCCCTGAATGTCGCGAATAATATCCTGACGCTGGGCGGAAAGGTTTTCCCGTGCGGTGTTTTGGGACGGGATCTGGTCGGCCGGATGCTTCTCAAAGTGATGAAGCAGAATGCCGTGGAGACGGGCGGCGTGATTTACGATCCGACGCGCCCCACGATTCACAAAACCAGGATCATCGCGCATTCCCAGCAGGTCGTCCGGTTTGACCGTGAAAAGGTGGGCGATGTCCCCCGGAAGGATCTTCAGAGAATTCTCAAATACGTGGAATCGAAGATCCGGGAGATCGACGGGGTGATCATCGAAGATTACGGGAAGGGGCTGATAACGGCTTCTCTGATCCGGGATCTTCTAAAGCTGACGAAGCGGCACCGGAAATTTGTGATGGTCGATCCGAAAGAGCGGCATATCGCTTATTACAAGGGCGTGACTGTGATCACTCCGAACCGAAAGGAAGCGTATGCGGCTTTGGACGCTTTGGGCGTCGGGACGGAAAACGAAGGGGTTAGGATTCCGATCGAGGCGGTGGGTAAAAAACTGATCGGGAAGCTCCGGTGCGATTCTGTCCTGATTACGCTGGGGGAAGAAGGCATGCTTTTAATGGAAAAGCGCGGAGCGCAAACCCGGATTCCGACGGCGGCACGGGAGGTATTTGACGTGTCCGGCGCCGGGGACACGGTCGCGGCGGCTTTTGCGTTGTCGCTGGCCCGGGGCGCCACGCTGAAGGAAGCCGCTTTTATTTCGAATCTCGCGGCGGGCATTGTCGTCGGGAAACTCGGGACCGCGACGGTGAATCCCGACGAGTTGATCGAATCTTTTTCTTCCGTCCGCCCGCAGGTCCGCGGGATGGCAAGATGAAAAAGATAGTCGGCGTGATTCCCGCCCGTTTGGAGTCGGTCCGGCTTCCCCGGAAAATGTTGAGGGCGGTCGGAGGGAAACCTCTCGTTCAATGGACTTATGAGAACGCGTGCAAATCGAAGACATTGGACGAAGTCATCGTCGCGTGCGACTCGAAAGAAGTTGAAGCGGCGGTAAAAGCCTTCGGAGGGAAGGTCCGGATGACCCGGGCCGATCATCCGAGCGGGACTTCCCGGATCTCGGAAATTGCGGAGGATACGGAAGCCGGGATATGGATCAATATCCAGGGGGATGAGCCCCTGCTGGATGTCGGAGTCATCGATTCTTTGGCCGGCGCGTTTGCCGATCCGGACGTTGAGATGGCGACGGCGGCTGTCAAAAAGACGGACGAGGAAGAATTCAGGAATCCGAATGTCGTCAAGCTCGTGAAGGATGGCCGGGGATTCGCTCTTTTTTTTTCGCGGGCTTCGGTCCCGTACAGCCGCGACGGTCTTTTTCGCGGGTTTTGGAAACATCTGGGGATTTACGCGTACCGGCGGGATTTTTTGACAAAAACCTGGAAGAACCTGAAACCGTCCGCTCTCGAAGAGACCGAAAAGCTGGAACAGCTCCGGGTTTTGGAAAACGGACACCGGATCAAAGTGGTGGAAGGACGGAAGGACTCCGTCGGAATCGATACGGAGGAAGACTTGCGGGAATTTGAAAAAATAATATCAAGGAGTGCGTGAGATGTCATTGATTGTGCAGAAATTCGGGGGGAGTTCGGTCGCAAATCCCGAGCGGTTGAAAAATGTGGCGAACCGCGTGACGGAGACAAGGAAAAAAGGCCATTCGGTGGTTGTCGTGGTTTCCGCCATGGGAGACAAGACGGACGAGCTGATCGAACTCTCGAAGGCCGTTACCGATAAACCCAGCGAACGGGAAATGGACATGCTTCTTGCGACCGGCGAACAGGTGTCGGTGGCGCTGCTTGCGATGGCGCTTCACAAAAACGGCGTGAAGGCGATTTCGTTCACGGGGCCTCAGGTCGGAATTATGACTGACCGCGTGCATACCAAGGCCCGGATCGTAAATATCAACGCGGACCGGATACGGAAGGCTCTTCGCGAAGGGAATGCCGTTATTGTCGCCGGGTTCCAGGGGCAGACGGAAGATCATGAAATCACGACCCTGGGGCGGGGAGGTTCGGACCTGACCGCGGTCGCGCTGGCGGCGGTCCTGAAAGCGCCGGTGTGCGAGATCTATACCGATGTCGACGGCGTTTATACCGCCGATCCGCGGATCGTCGGGGACGCGCAGAAATTGGACGTTATCAGCTATGATGAAATGCTGGAGCTGGCTTCTTTAGGTGCCCAGGTGATGCAGGCCCGGTCGGTGGAAGTCGGGAAAAAATACAATGTTCCGATTCTGGTTCGGAGCAGCTTGAATCATACGGAAGGAACTTTGATCACGAAAGAGGTGAAGGCAATGGAAAATTTTCTGGTGCGCGGAGTCGCGTTGAATACCAATGAGGCCAAAGTGACGATTTACGGGGTGCCGGACAAACCGGGGGTTGCCGCGAGGATTTTCAAGAAACTCGCCGATCACAACGTGAACGTGGACATGATCATTCAGAACAAGACGAACAAGGCCACGACGGACATTTCTTTTACCGTCCTCCAGAGCGAAATCGTGAAAGCGCTCGCGACCGTGAAGGCGGCGGCTGCGGCGGTCCGAGCGGAGACCGTGGACTGCGACGAGAATATCGCAAAAGTCAGCATCGTCGGCGTCGGGATGCGGTCTCATTCGGGCGTGGCTTCCAGGATGTTCGACGCGCTTGCGAAGAACAAAATCAATATCGAGATGATTTCGACTTCGGAGATCAAGATTTCCTGCGTGATCCCGAAGGCCTGCGGAAAGGACGCCGTTTCGGCGCTTCATAAAGCGTTTGGCCTCGGAAAAGCGCAAAAGGTAATGAAGGAATAAGACAGGACAGAAAGACCAAAGATCTCACGGACTGAAGACCGAAGACCGAAGACAACAGACTACAGACCAAAGACTAAAGACGGAAGAAGTGAAAGCTAAGAAGAAAAAAGGCGAGAAGTAAAAGACGGAAAAAGGATATTTATGAAAAAGGGTTCGGTCCGGAAAATCCAGTTATACGACACGACGCTGAGAGACGGAGCTCAGACGGAGGGGATCAGTCTGTCTCTGGCCGACAAGCTTGAGATTGCCCGGAAGCTGGATCATTTCGGGATGGATTATATCGAGGGCGGATGGCCGGGCTCCAATCCGAAGGATATCGAGTTCTTCAAGGAGATTCACCGGAATCCCCTGAAACATTCCAGGGTCGTGGCGTTCGGTTCGACACGGCGGGCGCACATCAAGGCGGAGCAGGACCCGAATCTTTCCGCGCTGGTTGACGCGAAGACCAAGGTCGTAACGATTTTCGGGAAAAGCTGGGATCTTCACGTGACGGATGTTTTTAAGACTTCCCTGAAAGAAAATCTCGCGATGATCCGGGACTCCGTGGCTTACCTGAAATCAAAAAAACTCGAAGTGATTTATGACGCCGAACATTTCTTCGACGGATTTAAATCCAACCGTGAGTATGCTTTGAGCACGATCCGGGAAGCGGCGAAAGCCGGCGCGGACATGATCGTGCTTTGCGATACGAACGGGGGCGGTCTGCCTTCGGAAGTGAAACGGGCGGTTCAGGCCGCTTCGGGCGCGGTCAAAGTGCCTATCGGAATCCATTGTCACAACGACATGAATCTGGCCGTCGCGAATTCTCTGGCGGCCGTCGAACAGGGGTGCGTCCAGATCCAGGGGACGATCAACGGTTACGGGGAGCGCTGCGGAAACACGGACCTGACTTCGGTCGCGGCGGTGCTCGAACACAAAATGAAAATGCCGTTTGCGTCCAAAATCAGGATGAATGAATTGATGAAAATCAGTCATTTTGTGGCGGAAGTTTGCAATATGCCGCTTCAGTTCAACCAGCCGTTTGTCGGGATGTCGGCCTTTGCGCACAAGGCCGGCGTTCACGTGGACGCCATGGTGAAAAACGCAAAGACTTACGAACCGCTGGATCCGGCGCTGGTCGGCAATCAGCGGAAATTTCTGATTTCCGAACTGAGCGGGAAGACGAACATTCTCGCCAAGGCGAAAGAATTTGACGTTGATTTGGGCAAGGAAAGCCCCGAGATGAGGAACATTCTTCACAAAATCCGCGAACTGGAGAACGAAGGCTATCAATTTGAGGCGGCGGAGGCTTCCTTTGAGCTGCTGGTCAAGAAATTGACCGGGAAATACCATCCGTATTTCGATCACCTGGGGTTCCGGGTCATCGACACCAAGGAGGAAAAGGAAGGGGTCGTTTCCGAGGCGTCGGTGAAGATCAAGGTCAAAGGGGAAGTCGAGCTGACCGCGGCGGAAGGGGACGGCCCCGTGAACGCGCTCGATAAAGCGCTCCGGAAGGCGCTCAAGCGTTTTTATCCGGTCATCGCGCACATCCATCTGACGGATTATAAGGTTCGCGTCGTGAATTCCCAGGCCGGCACGGCGGCAAAAGTCCGCGTGTTTATTCAATTCCAGGATGAGAAAAAAAGCTGGCAGACGGTCGGGGTGTCGGAAAATATCATCGAGGCAAGCTGGCAGGCGCTGGTGGATGCCGTCGAGTACAAACTGCATAAAGGATAGAGAGTGGAAGAAACACAGGAAGGCGCTTTAAGTCCCGCCTACAATTTCCGGGAAGTCGAAGAAAAGTGGTATTCGTTCTGGGAGGCCGGCGGTTATTTCAAGCCGAAGGCGGATCCCGCGAAGAAACCTTATACGATCGTGATTCCTCCGCCCAACGTGACCGGCGTGCTTCACATGGGGCACGCGCTGAACAATACCGTTCAGGATATTTTGATCCGGTGGCAGAGGATGCGGGGCGTTCCCACGCTGTGGGTTCCCGGTACGGATCACGCGGGCATTGCTACGCAGAATGTGGTCGAGAAAAAACTGGCCAAAGAAGGAAAGAGCCGTTTTGATCTCGGGCGCGAGGCTTTTGTGGCGGAAGTCTGGAAGTGGCGGGAAGAATACGGTTCCACGATCATCCGCCAGCTCCGCCGCCTGGGCGCTTCCTGCGATTGGTCCCGCGAGCGTTTCACGATGGACGAGGGGCTTTCCCGCGCCGTCCGCGAGACATTCGTGAAATTATATGAGGACGAGCTGATTTACCAGGGCCATTACATCATCAACTGGTGCCCCCGGTGCCGGACGGCGCTTTCCGATGAGGAAGCCCCGTACAAGGAAGTCGAAGGCAAACTGTATTTTTACCGCTATCTTGTGAAAGACCCCAATTTGGACGCGCTGGTCCCCGACGATCAGGTGGTCATCGCGACGACGCGGCCCGAGACCATGCTCGGCGACACCGCAATCGCGGTCAATCCGAAGGACAAACGGTACGCGGGCATCGAGGGCAAGGAAGTCTATCTCCCTCTTCAGAACCGGAAACTTCGCGTGATCCGAGACGACCTGATCGATCCGGAATTCGGGACCGGTATCGTGAAAGTCACGCCGGCGCACGATCCGAACGATTTTGAAATGGGACACCGCCATCAGCTTGAGTTCCGGAACGTATTTCATCCCGACGGGCGGGTGAATGAAAACGGCGCCCCATACGAAAACCTGGACCGCTTCGAGGCCCGGAAGAAAATTCTCGAGGATCTCAAGGCTGCGGGCCTTTTCATCCGCGAGGAAGCGCATGTCCATAAAGTCCCCCATTGCTACCGCTGCGACACCGTCGTCGAGCCTTATCTTTCCAAACAATGGTTTGTCCGGATGAAACCGCTTGCCCAGGAAGCGCTCCGGGCGCAGAAGGAAGGCAAGGTGAAATTTTTCCCGAAGCGGTGGACGAAAGTCTATCTGCACTGGCTTCGGAACATCCGCGACTGGTGCGTTTCGCGTCAGATCTGGTGGGGCCATCAGATTCCCGTCTGGTATTGCGACGCCTGCGCGACACAACAGAACGGGCAGGGTGGAGTGTTTGTCTCGCGCGAGGATTTGACGCAATGCCCCAAGTGTCAGGGGCCGCTGAGGCGGGATGAGGACGTCCTGGACACCTGGTTTTCCTCCTGGCTTTGGCCGTTTTCGACGCTGGGCTGGCCCGACGAACAGTCCGAGGATCTGAAATGTTTTTATCCGACTTCTTCGCTGGTGACCGCGCAGGAAATTCTGTATTTCTGGGTCGCCAGGATGATCATGGCGGGGCTTCATTTCAGAAAGGCGGTTCCGTTTTCGCAGGTTTACATCCACGGGACGGTCCGGGCGGACAGCGGGCAGAAGATGTCCAAGTCGCTCGGGAACGCGATCGATCCCCTCGAGGTGATCGAGGAAATCGGCACCGACGGCCTGCGTTTCAGTATCATCATGCTGACGGCGAGCGGGCAGGACGCCTATCTTTCGAGGGAGAAATTCGAGCTGGGCAGGAATTTTACCAATAAGATTTGGAATGCCGCGCGGTTTGCTCTGATGAATCTTGAGGGGTTCAAGGCTCCGTCCAAATTCAATCTCAAGCCGGAGTCTCTGACGATTGTCGACCGGTGGATTCTCTCCCTGCTTCAGGGGTTGATCGGCGAGATGGACCGCGCGCTCAAGGATTACCGTTTCAACGACGCGGCGACGGCCTTCTATCATTTCTTCTGGCATCAGTTCTGCGATTGGTATCTGGAAGCGGCGAAACCCGTCCTGAACGGTTTCGACTGGGAGGAAAAGGAAAAAACTCTGGCGGTGCTTCTCCATGTGTTCGAAACCGGCCTGAGGCTTTTGCATCCTTTCATGCCGTATATTTCGGAGGAAATCTGGCAGCGTTTCAAAACTTGCTTCAAAGATCCCGGGGCCTTCGGGCCTTCGATCATGGTGAGCGACTGGCCGAAAGCCCAGCGCAAATTTTCGGATCCGGACGCCGAGCGTCGGGGAACGCTGATGCAGCGCGCGGTGAGCGGGATCCGCGATCTCCGCGCGAAGTTGAACATCCCGCACACGGCACTGGTCTCGGTGACGGTCAAAGCGGAAGGAACGGTCAAGAAAGATATCGAATTGATGTCCCGCCTGATTTCGCATTTGGGAAAGCTTGAGAAACTTGAGATCGTCCCGGCCTATGACCGGGACAAAGACAGCGTCGGGAACGTTTACCCGGACATGGAGATTTATCTTCGCGCCGGGGGACTGGTCGATCTTGAAGCGGAACGGAAAAAACTTTCCGGAAAAATCGAGGAGACCCGGCAGAGGCTCGAACAGCTTGAGACCCGGCTCGCGAATGAAAGTTTCGTAACCCGCGCGCCGAAGGAAATCGTCGAGAAGGAAAAAGCGAGGTGCGAAGAACTGAAGAGCCAGATGGCAAGTCTCCGGGAAAATTTGAATCTGTTTTCGGAGATATCATGAAATATCTTAATCTCAATCTGGTGCACAAGCTCGTGAAGAACGCCATCCGTGAAGACTTAGGCGACAAGGATTGGACAACGGACATTTTTGTCTCGAGGAAGCTCGAGGGCCAGGCGCTTATCGTCTCGCGGGAGCCGGGAGTGGTCGCGGGGCTTCCGATGGTGCGTGACGTTTTCGGGTACGTGAGCCGCGCGATCCGGGTGGATTTTCTGAAGCCGGACGGCAGCCGAATCAAGGCCGACACGCCTATTGCGAAGGTTGCGGGGCCTCTCCACAGCATTCTGAAAGGCGAGCGGGTCGCGCTCAATTTCCTCGGGCATCTTTCGGGGATCGCGTCCAAGACGCGGCAATTCGTGGACCAGGTGAAGCCGTATCCCGTGAAGATCATGGACACCCGCAAGACGCTGCCTCTGCTGAGGGTGCTTGAAAAATACGCGGTGCGTTGCGGGGGAGGCTTCAATCACCGGATGAATCTGACCGAAGCGATCATGATCAAGGACAATCACCTGGAAGCCGTGGATTATAACTGGAAGCGCATCGCGAACCGGCTCAAAAAAGTCCGGGGGAAGGAGATCATTATCGAGATCGACCGCCTCGAGATGCTTGAAAAAGGAATCGAACTGGCTCCGGACGTGATCCTGCTCGACAACATGACCGTGGAACAGGTGAAGGCCGCCGTGGCAAAAGTACGCGCTTCGAAGAAGAAAATCCAAATCGAAATCTCGGGACGCGTGACCCTCACGACGGTCCGGGATTACGCCAAAACCGGCGCGGACCGGATTTCCGTCGGGGCGATTACGCATTCGGCGCCCCGTTTCGATTTTTCGCTCGAAATGAGCCCGAGGCGGAAGTGAACAGAAGGGGCTCCGGGCTGCCTCAATGAAAAAGTACGGGGCCTGCCTGAAAACGTTTTTCCTCTGGATTTATCTTTTCGGGGTCATTCTTTTTTTTGCCGTTCCGTTTCTTGCGGTCTATCCGTTCAGCCGGATTTGGGACCCGAAGCGGAACTGGCTCCACGCGGTTATTCGCGGCGGCGCACGGTTCCTGATCCGTACTTTTCCGGTGTGGGAGGTGTCCGTCGAGGGAGAAAATCTTCCGCCTTCGGCCGGGCCGTTTGTTTTCGTCTGCACGCATCAGAGTTTTGCAGACATCGTTCCCCTGTATTGTCTCAGGCCCCCCTTTAAATTTGTCGCCAAGCAGGAATTGTTCAAAGTTCCCCTGATCGGATTGGGGATGCTGCTTACCGGTTATATCGGCGTGAAGCGGAAAGATGACGAGAGCCGGAAACAATGTACCGAGAAAGCCCGACAATATTTGCGCGCGGGAGTGTCCATGCTTTTCTTTCCCGAGGGGACACGCAGTTCGGACGGGCAGGTCCAGGCGTTCCGGTGGGGGCCGTTCCGTCTTGCGATCGAAGAACGGGTACCGATTGTTCCTATTGTGATCACGGGGACGCGGGACCTGATCCGGAAAGGGAGCTGGCTTTTCGGGGAAAGATCCCGGATCCTGCTCTCGGTCGGCAAGCCCGTGGAAACCCGGCATCTTTCGGGTGAAGACGATGTCGCGAGCCTGTGCGATTCGGTCCGCGCGGAAATGGTCGGACGGTTTGAACGGTTAAGCACCGGGAAGTTTACGGAAGAACCATTGAAAAGCAATAATACGACGGAAGAAAGGATACGGATCCGAAATGTCCCTTGTCGGAGCGAATGAACTCAAAAGAAGAATGATGATCGTTGTGGAAGGATCTCCCTACATTGTGCTCGAAGTCACTTTTGCTTCTCCTTCAGCGAGAGGCGCTTCCATGATGGTCAAAGTCCGGCTTCGCAATCTGATCTCGGGTGAAGTTTTGGACAAGAATATAAAATCGGGGGAGAAATTCGAAGAGGCCGACATCGAGAAAGTCTCCGCCAGTTTTCTCTACGTCGACGTGAACGGCTATTTTTTCATGGATGAGAGCACGTATGAGCAGTTCGCGATGCCGCTTGAAAAAATCGAAGAGCTGAAGGGATATCTGAAGGAAAACTGCCCGGTAACGCTGATCAAATTTAACGGCGCGCCGGTTTCCGTCGAGCTTCCGCAGTACGTGGAGCTCCGTGTGGTCTATGCCGAGCCTGCCGTCAAGGGGGATTCCAGTTCCGGGAGCGGCACCAAGCTTGCCAAACTTGATACGGGTATTGAAGTCCGCGTTCCGCTCTATATTAAGGAAGGCGACATCGTTCGCATCAACACCCAGACCGGCGAAGCCGCCGGTCGTGCGTAAAAGGTTAATGTTAAAAGGGGCACACCTAGGTCTGACCCCGTTTCAGCATTGGAGAATCTCGGTGGCAAAATCTAAAACCGAAAAAGTCGATCCGGCACTTTATTCCAAGGATTATTTTTTCCATCATTGCCGCGGGCAGGATGAAATCCAAGGGGTCCGTTCCGGCGAGTTGCATGAAGTTTACCGGCGTGCGGTCCGTGCCGCGGAATTGAAAGCCGGGGAGCGCGTGCTGGATTTCGGATGCGGCAGGGGCGAACTTGTTTTTTACTGCGCGAACGCGGACTGCGAAGTAACGGGTTTTGACTGCAGCGTTGACGCTATAAAAATTGCGGAAGAAATCGTTTCCGTCCTTCCTGAGACCGTCCGTGCGAAAATCGAATTTTGCGTCGGGGTTGTTGAAAATATTCATTTCAAGAAAAAGTACGACGTGATTTTTATGATCGATGTTTTTGAACATTTGCACGACTGGGAGCTAGACGCATTGATGCCGGAGATCAAAGCATCTTTAACCCCCGGAGGGCGCATGATCATCCAAACTCCCAATCTGATCTACGAAAGGTTTTTGTATCCGGCCAAACGCGTGCTGGAATTTCCGTTTACGCTGCTTAAAGAACTTTCGCGCCTGATTCGGCGAACGGGAAAGAGAAAAACGGCACGGGAATTTTTCGTGAAACTTTTCAAATTTCAGTTTCACGACGATCCCATTTATGCCAAAATTCACATAAATGTTCAGACGCCCGGCAGCTTGAAACGACGGCTCGCAAAATACGGATTCCAAAGCTCTATTCGATGCGTTGATCGCTCCCGGAATATTCTGAATTTCCTTTTTGGGCGCTGGGCCGGCCGGACTATCGATGCCATCGCGTATTAATGGTATTAATGGGGTCACCCCCAGGCGTGCCCCCGCTTGATGATGATGAAAAAATTTAATCACGAAAATAGACGTTACCATTCTAACCGCCCGCATTATCGGCGTGCCGTTCCGGAACGGGGCCGGCAGTCAAGCGATGCGGAAAGGCGTTTTCTGGCCGGGACGGCCGTGGACCCTTCGCCGAGGATACGGCTCGAGAACGGCTCAAACGAGATGACTCTGCGCGTCATGGACCTGATTTGTCCGATCGGGATGGGACAACGCGGACTGATTGTCGCGCCGCCGGGGTCCGGGAAGACGACTTTTCTGAAGCATATCTGCGCGTCCGTGGCGAAAAGTTATCCTGAGGCGAAGCTCTACTGCCTTCTGATCAATGAAAGGCCGGAAGAGGCGACGGATTTTCGCCGGAGCGTCCCGGCAGAGGTGAGGTCGTCATCTCTCGATGAAAGCTATGAGCATCATATCGAGACTGCCGATCGGCTCATGCATCAGATTTTCGGGGAAGTCGTCGAGGGACGGAATGTGGTGCTGCTGGTCGATTCCCTGACGCGGCTCGCGCGTGTTCACAACGCGGAGCAGCGATCGAGCGGGCGGACGCTTTCGGGAGGCGTGGACGCGCGGGCGCTTGAGGTGCCGAGGCGTATTTTCGGCGCGGCGCGGAAGATCGAAAACGGGGGATCTCTCACGATTCTCGCGACGATTCTGGTGGACACGGGTAGCCGGATGGACCAGGTGATTTTCGAAGAGTTCAAAGGGACGGGGAACATGGAGATTTACCTTTCGCGCGAGATCTCAAGTCTGCGCATTTTTCCGGCCGTGGATATCCCAAAAAGCGGAACGCGCAAGGAGGAATTATTGCTTGAGGCGGATGAGCTCGGGCGCGTCCGGGAGATCAGACGCGTGCTGGCGGGATTCACGCCGGTCGAGGCCATCCGGAAATTGACCGAAGCGCTCGCAAAATATCCGACCAATAAAGAAATGCTTGCCGCGCTGAGTGGACGCGAACCGGTTTAGGCGACGGATTGCGCGGAACACGGACGATTTTGATGAAATGACTCAAGAAAACATTGATGCGCTAAAATTGGAGAAAATCATGAGAAGCATTTTTAGGAATCCCTTTTTTGTTGTTTCCCTCGCGGTTTTCGCGGCGGTCTTTGTGTCAAACGCACGCGTATCGGCGGAAAATACTGATGACGGCACGGCGCGCGCGGCGCAGATGGCGGAGCAGTTGAAGCAGCAATTATCTTTATCAGACGACCAGGCGACTCAGATCCGGACTATTCTCGCGAACGGCATGGCGAACCGGACGGCCCCGACGGGGTTCGGCTCCGACGAGGAATTTCAAAAATTCCGGGAGCAGAAAAAACAGGAGTGGCAGCAAATCCAGGATCAGATCAATTCGGTCCTGACGGAGGAGCAGCAGCAGAAGTATCAGCAGGTCCGGAACAGCCGGTTGCAGAGAGGTCCCGGGCAGGGCCGCGGGCGAGGCGGGAACGGCGGTGGGATGCCTCAGCAGGGCAACCAGTTTGGCGGCCAGAGGGGTATGCCGAACGGACCGGGCGGCGGGTACGGTACTGGGATGCCTCAGCAGGGCAACCAGTTCGGCGGTCAGAACGGTATGCCGAACGGACCGGGCGGCGGGTATGGTCCGCAGGGAGGCGCGGGGTTCCAGGGTCCGCAGCAGGGCCGGCAGGAGAACACCATGTTCAATCCGACCACGGGGCGGACTTATCCGGCCAACTATAAATACGATCCGCTGACGGGTGAACCGCTGAAAGAAGTTCAGCAGTAAGATACGGGATTCCCGGGCGGGGATAAATTAGGAACCCATGAGCCTTTTTAAACTTCATTCCGCTTTCAAACCGGCCGGGGATCAGCCGGAGGCGATCCGTAAAATTGTCTCGGAATTCGGAAGCCTGAAAGACCAGGTGCTTGTCGGCGTGACGGGGTCTGGCAAGACTTTCACGATGGCGAATGTGATCCGGGAACTCGGGCTCCCTGCGCTTGTGATCAGCCACAACAAAACTCTGGCGGCCCAGCTTTACAGCGAACTTGCCGAATTCTTTCCCGAAAACGCGGTGGAGTATTTCGTTTCCTATTACGATTATTATCAGCCCGAAGCCTACATCCCGCACACGGACACCTACATCGAGAAGGACGCTTCGATCAATGACGATCTCGACCGCCTGCGCCTTCGGGCCACGAGCGCGGTGCTGTCGAGGAGAGACACCATTATCGTCTCGAGCGTTTCCTGCATCTACGGACTGGGCGCTCCGGAAGACTGGATGGGGCTTTTGCTTGAATTCGGCCAAGGAGAGCCTATTACACGGGAGGAGTTGCTCCGGAAACTGGTGTCGATCCAATACGAGCGGGCGGATCAGAATTTCAAGCGCGGTACGTTTCGGGTCCGCGGCGACATCGTGGATATTTTCCCCTCCTATGAAGAGGCGCCGTTCAGGATTGAGCTTGGGGCCCGGAGCATCGGGAAAATCGCGCGGCTTGAGCGGGAAACTTCCAAAGTAACGCAGACACTCGATAAAATCGCGCTGTATCCCGCCAAACATTTCGTGACGCCCTCAGACCGCCTGCAGCGTGCGATCCTTTCCGTCGAAAAGGAACTCGGGGATCGCCTGAAGGAATTGAAAGACGGAGGAAAGCTTTTGGAGGCGCAGAGGCTTGAATCGCGGACGCTCTACGATCTTGAAATGCTTGAAGAAGTCGGCTACTGTTCCGGGATCGAGAATTATTCCCGCCATCTTTCGGGGCGCGAGGCGGGGTCTCGCCCGTACACGCTGATTGATTATTTTCCGAAACCGTTTTTGATTATCATCGACGAATCGCATGTGACCGTTCCCCAGCTCGGAGGAATGTATCAGGGGGATTATTCGAGGAAGAAGGTGTTGGTGGAGCACGGGTTCCGCCTGCCGTCGGCTTTGGACAACCGTCCCCTGCGTTTCGCGGAATTCGAACGGATGACGGACCGGACGCTGTACGTTTCGGCGACGCCCGGGCCGTATGAGTTGAGAAAGGCGCAGGCGAAGGTCGAACAGCTGATTCGCCCGACGGGACTGATGGATCCTGAAATCGAAGTGCGCTCGACGGAAGGGCAGATCGACGACCTGATCAAGGAGATCAAACTCCGCGCTAAGAAAAAGGAGCGGACGCTGGTCACGACGCTCACGAAGCGGATGGCGGAGGACCTTTCTCGCTATCTGAAAGACGTCGGGATCCGGGTGCATTATCTTCATTCCGAATTTGACGCGATCGAACGCGTCGAAATTTTGCGGGATTTGCGCCTGCAGAAATACGATTGCGTCGTGGGAATTAATCTTCTCCGGGAGGGGCTGGATCTTCCGGAGGTTTCCCTGGTGCTGATCCTCGACGCCGACAAGGAGGGGTTTTTGAGGAGCTCGACGTCACTGATTCAGATCGCGGGGCGCGCGGCAAGGCACGCATCGGGGAAAGTCATCATGTATGCGGACCGCGTCACGGATTCCATGAAGACGGCCATTGACGAGACGGCGCGCCGGCGGCGGCTTCAGGAGGAGTTCAACCGGGAACATGGAATCGCGCCGAGAAGCATTCAAAAGGCCGTTCGCGAGGGGATCGAGAAAGTGCGCGAAGCGGAGGAACTCGTGCTGGAGGCTGCGGGCGAGACTCGAGACGAGCACGAAATGAAAAGCTACCGCGATTACCTTCGGGAGCGGATGGAGCGGGCGGCAAGCGCTCTCGATTTCGGGAAAGCCGCGAAATTCCGCGATCAGCTGCTCAAACTCGAAAAGGAATCCGGGAGGGAAGAAAACGGCCCGGAAAATTTCCGGAGAGGAAGGGAACGGCCGCGCGGAAAATCCGGCGGGAAAACAAAACGGCCCTAATAAAAATTTGTTGAACTTTTGCCGGACGATGTATAATTCAAAATATAATCCGAGAATCGCCGGGGTTACGGCATTTTACGGAAGATCCGAAGGAGAATAGGAATGAGAGACGAGGCTCTGAAATTAATAGAGGAAAATAAACTCATTGCTTTTATCCGCACTTCGGTGCCCGAAGACACGGAGGCGGTGGTGCAGGCCCTTTTTGCGGGAGGGATCCGCCTGTTTGCGGTTTCGGTCGCGATTCCCCATTGGGTCCGGGTGATCGAGAATCTGAACAAGCGCGAAGGTGTTTTGCCCGGAGTTGCGAGCGTTCTGGACGGGGAAATCGCGCATCGAGCCATTCACGTCGGCGCAAAATTCGTGATGAGCCCGTGCACGGATAAGGATGTGGTGAATGTCTGCAAAAACAGCGACACGCTCGTGATCCAGGCCGCGACGACGCCGACGGAGGCGATGGACGCCGTCCGGCTCGGAGTGGATCTCGTGGAGGTCTATCCCGTCGATCTGATGGGGGGACACGCGTACATCGAAGCGCTGCGGGCACCCCTGCCGTTTCTCAAACTGGTCGCGTCCGGGGGCATCACGGTGGACAACTCCGTGGATTACCTGAAGGAAGGCGCGACGGCGGTTGTCTTGGCGAACGGATTGATCGATAAGAGTTTCCTTCGGACGAATAATTGGGGCGCCCTGCAGGAACGGGCGCAGTTTGTGGTGACGAAAGTGGAATCCCTCAAAGCCCAGAGGATTCCGAGCGTTGCGGTAAAAGAAGCTTGATGCTCCGGCGGGCGGAACGGAGTTGATTCGATACCGTGATTGAGCCGATTACTTTTCCCAAGGATATTTGCCAGGATTTGGCCCTCGCCTGCCGGAAGGAATGGATCGAAACAAACGGTCTCGGCGGGTACGCGGCTTCCACCCTTGCGCTCGCCAATACATCCCGGCATCACGGGCTGCTGGTTTCGGCGGTCGAACCTCCTTTCAAACCGTATGTCCTCCTGTCCTCATTGGAAGACGCGCTGGAAATCGAAGGGCATAAATTCTATCTTTCCAACCATTTTTATCCGGGAAGCGTTTTTCCGAAGGGTTACGAAAATCTGATCGAATTCCGGCAGGACCCGTTTCCGACTTTTGTTTACGAAATCGGAGACGCCTGGCTCGAAAAGACGGTTTTTTTGGTCCACGGGGAAGACACCGTCGTCATTCTCTACCGGCTTTTGAGTTCGGACGTCCCCGTGAAACTGATCGTCCGTCCGCTCACGGCATTCCGGGCGGCCGATACGCTGACCGGCGAAAATCCGAAGCTAAATGCCTCGCTCCGGACTTCCAAGGGGGAAGTCGTGTTCCAGCCGTATCAGAGCCTTCCCGCACTTTTTTTTAACCATAACGCGGTGATCTTGGACAAGGAATCGTACTGGTATAAAAATTTCGAATACGCCGCCGAAGAGATAGAAGAGAAAGGCTTCCGGGAGGACCTCTTCTCGCCTTTTTCGCTGCTTTATTCTTTTTCGTCCACCAACGAAGTGTTTCTGGTCGCTTCCACGCATTCCAAACAGGAGGCCTCCTTGGACGAGATCTTCCAGCGCGAAATGGAACGGCGGGAGAAAATCGACGCGTCATTTCCGACGAAAGATCAGCCGTGGGGCTTCCTGTGGCAGACGGCGGAGAGTTTTCTGGTCAACGACCGGCTCGGGAAAAGGGCGCTGAAGGCCGGGTATTTGTCGTCCCGCGAGAATCCCCGTAACACGCTCCTTTCCCTCCACGGGATTTCCCTGGTGCGCGGGAGGCCGGAAGAGGCGCGGGATATTTTGATCGCCCGTTCCCGGGAATTTGAGGAGGCGGGTTTTATCCCTTTAAAAAACGAACCCGAGGAAGGAGTTTCGCGGATCCGGAAAATTGAAACGCCGCTGTGGTATGCGGAAGCGGTCGAGGATTATTTCAGGTGTTCGGACGCCGCGGAGACGGTCGAGAAAGAATTCTACCCGCTGCTGAAAAAGATAATTCAGACTTACCGGCGGGGAATCCCCGGCCTGTTCGGAACCGGGCAGGACGGATTGCTTGAAATCTTGAATCCCGGGCGGCGTGAATCGGGCCCCGGTGCGCCCGATCGGCCGCTTCAATCGCGGATCAAGCCCGTCGCGCTTAACGCCCTTTGGTATAACGCCCTTTCGATTTTGCGCGAGCTGACGGTCCGTTTCGGCGAACCCCAGATGGGAATGGAATATGCGGCCCTCGCGAAAACAGTCCGGGAGAGTTTCAACCGGGATTTTTGGCTTGAAGGGAAAGGGCATCTTTGTCACGGCGTGACGGAGCAGGGGAAGGATGAAACCCTTCGCCCCTGTTCGATATTTGCCATGAGTCTTTCCTTCCCGGTTTTGGATGAGTCCCGATGGAAAAGCCAGATTGTTGCCGTCGAGAAAGAACTTTTGACCCCGTTCGGGCTCAGAACGCTGCCTCCCGGGGCTCCGGGCTACGTTCCTTCCTGCGAGGGAAACGAAGGCCGGAGGGCTTGCGCCTGCGGGCAGGGAGCCGTCCATCCTTGGCTTCTCGGGGCTTTTTTTACGGGTGTGATCCGCACGTTCGGCGATTCGCGGGAAGTCCGGATCAAGATGAGAGAAGCGATCGACCCTCTGCTGGAGCATGTCTATGACGCCGGGTTGGGCAGTCTCTCCGAGATGTTCGACGGAAATCCCCCGCATATTTCCCGCGGATGTGCTTCTTATGCTTTGAATGTGGCCGAGCTTTTGCGGGTATATGAACTGCTCAAGGGGCTGAGGATTTCAGCCACTTCCCCCAAAGAATTTATTCTACGCTGAAACCTTATTTAAAGAAAAGATTCCTCAGAGTTTTGACAAGAAAAAGTCCTGTGCTATAATTTAGCTTCTGATTTTCTCTAAGTTCCGTTGCTGACATATTTTAAAATCAAAAACCTTCAGGGGTTTAAGATGAAAAGCAAAATAGCTGCCGCTTGTTTTGTGATAACGGCGATTTTATGGAACGGAAGTCAGGCAATGGCTTCCTTTTACGGTGAAGTCAAAACCGGGCTTCAATTTGTTCAGGTGACGGATAAAACAAGCTATTTCATTTATGTTCCGAAGACGTACAAAGGGGATAAAGTTTGGCCGTTGATTATCGGACTCGACAAGTTTGGTTCCGGAACGAAAAAATATGCGGAGGCATGGATCAAGGAGGCCGACAAGCGGGGATATGTGGTGCTTTGCCCGAATTGGTATAAAGCCCGGGAGTTTCCCATGGCGGGGGACAAGTGGTTTTTTAAGACGATGCGGAGCGTCGCGGAACAGTACAGCATCGACCCGAAACGGGTTTTATTAACGGGATTTAACGACGGAGGAGATTACGCTTATTATCTCGCTCTCCGGGAACCCAAAAGGTTTTCCGGGGTGGCCGTGATCGGAGGAGGTTTGACGCCCAGTTATGGCGCCGTTGCCTATCTCGGCAGGATCAAAAGGCATCCGATCCCGGTTTATGTGCTGGTCGGTGAAAATGAGAAGCCTCTGAAATCCCGGGATCTTTCCGTCGAAGGAATCCGGGAGGGAGTTAAGAAGCTTCAATCGGCCGGTGTGCCGGCCGAGCTCTGGCAGAATCAGAGGGCGAATGATATTTTTGATCAATCAATGATTTCCAAGATTCTGGACTGGTTCGAGAAAACGTCCGGAGGCGGGATTCAGAAAGAGCGGAAAGAGAAATAAAATGAAAATGAGGGGAGCACAAATTCTTGTCGAGGCGTTGAAAAAAGAAGGCGTGGAATATGTTTTCGGAATTCCCGGAGGATCGGTTCTGCCTCTTTTTGATGCGCTTTACGACGCGCCTTTTAAATTTATCCTGACGAGGCATGAGCAGGGTGCCACGCATATGGCGGACGGTTATGCCCGCGCTTCGGGAAAACCCGGCGTTTGCATCGTGACGTCCGGTCCCGGCGCGACGAATGCCGTGACGGGAATCGCGACGGCCTACATGGATTCGATCCCGATGATCTGTATCTCCGGCCAGGTGAAGACTTTCCTGATCGGAAACGACGCGTTTCAGGAAGCCGATATGATCGGGATCACCCGGCCGATTACCAAGCACAGTTATCTCGTGAAGGACGTTCGCAATTTGGCGCGCGTGGTGAAGGAGGCCTTTCATATTGCCACGACGGGGCGTCCGGGGCCCGTTCTGATCGATTTGCCCGCGGACGTCAGCATGGCGGAAACGGAATTCGAATATCCCAAATCGGTGAATATCCGGGGTTACAAACCCGTTCTGGAAGGGCATATCCGCCAGATTCAGAAAGCGGCGGAACTGATCAATCAGAGCAAGAAGCCGGTCTTGTACGTCGGCGGGGGTTGTATTCTTTCCGGGGCGTCGGAGGAACTCACGAAGCTGGCGCATAAGACGACGATACCCGTGACGACCACGCTGGCCGGATTGGGTGCTTTTTCGGAAAAAGATCCTCTTTCTCTCGGGATGCTGGGAATGCACGGAACGATGTACGCGAATTATTCCGTGCAGAACTGCGACCTTCTGATTGCGGTGGGAGCGCGTTTTGACGACCGAGTGACGGGGCGGACGGAAAAATTCGCGCCGCATGCGAAGATTATTCACATTGACATTGATCCGGCTTCGATCGCAAAGAGCGTGCGCGTCGATATCCCCATTGTGGGGGACGTGAAGTGCGTGTTAAAACAATTGACGCCTCTCGCGGAGAAACTTCACCTGAAAAATTGGCATGAGCAGATCGCGGCTTGGAAACAGAAGCATCCTTTGAAATTCAACGGGGGCTCTGGCCGGATCAAACCGCAGTATGTGATTCAGGAAATCAGCCGCCTGACCGAAAACAATGCCGTGATCGCGACGGGTGTGGGACAGCATCAGATGTGGACCGCTCAATGGTATTCTTTTGTGAAACCCCGGTCGATGGTCACAAGCGGCGGGTTGGGAACCATGGGGTACGGATTCCCGGCGGGCATCGGCGCTCAGATTGCCCGTCCCAATGAAACGGTTTTTGTTATTGACGGCGACGGGTCGTTTCAGATGACGCTGACGGAATTGTCGACGGCGGTTTATAATAAAATTCCGGTGAAAGTGGCGATTTTGGACAATAGCTATCTCGGGATGGTCCGCCAATGGCAGGAACTTTTTTATCATAAACGGTATTCGTCGGTTGAGCTGGGGCCTTCAGCTCCGAATTTTGTGAAATTGGCGGAGGCTTTCGGAGCGATGGGGATTCGTGTCGAAACTCCGGCGGAAGTGGCGCCGGCCATCGAAAAGGCTCTGGCGCATCCGGGGCCTGTTCTGCTGCATTTTCTAGTGGAATCGGAGGAGAACGTTTATCCGATGGTTCCGGCCGGGCAGGCGATTGACCAAATGATTGATATGGCATAGCGCCAAGCAAACAAGTTTGGCGAGAAGTACCGCAACTATGAAGTTGCGGCCATAAGAAGCTCCACGTCGGCTGCTAGGCCGCAGCCTCCTGGAGCAAATTCGCGCGGGCGGTTTGACGTTCACGCGGTGAACGTAAACCGTGCGCTCATTTGATATGGCATAGCGCCAAGCAAACAAGCTTGGCGCGGCCGGAGTTTTATCAATCCGGCACTACAACCAAAACTTGTTGGGTTTGGCCTTCATAAGGCGCGTGCTCATTGATGAATTGTTGATATGATTATTGTAATCCCACATCGGCTGCTAGGCCGCAGCCTCCTGGGATAAATTCGCACGGGCAACTTGACGCTCCCTCTGGTCGCGTAAGTTGCGTGCTCATTTAAGGAGACTTGCATGAAACGTATCCTTTCGGTTCTGGTGGAAAATCATTTCGGAGTTTTGGCGAGGGTTTCCGGGCTTTTTTCCGCCCGCGGGTTCAATATTGACAGCCTGACGGTCGGGGAGACCGAAGATCCGACGGTCTCGAGAATGACGATCGTAACGCACGGCGACGATCCGGTGCTTGAGCAGATTATGAAGCAGCTCAACAAACTGGTGGACGTGATCAAGGTGGTGGATTTGACCAATGAGGATACGATCGACCGCGAGTTGGTCCTTGCTAAAATCAACGCAACGGCAACGACCCGGCCCGACATTATTCAGGTGGTGAATACGTTCCGGGCCAAGGTGGTGGATGTGGGGTCCAATTCGCTGACGGTGGAAGTAACGGGGACCGAAAGCAAACTGGACGCGATGATGGAACTGTTGAAACCTTTTGGAATCCGGGAATTGGTCCGGACGGGATTGATTTCGGTGGCGAGGAAGAGGGAAATTACCGTGAAGGGGAAAGAAGGAAAGACGGAGAAACAGAAAAAGGCGTCCGCGAAGAAAAAAGCGGAAGAAGATATGTCGGAAGAGTAAGGTCTACATCGGCACGAAGGGGAATCTTCCCCTCGGGCAGAATCCGGTTTTTGAATTTTTAATTTGAAGAAAGTCCACGAAGGAGGAGAAGATGGCGAAGATTTATTACGATCAGGATGCGGATCTCGGAATATTGAAAAATAAAAAAGTTGCCGTGATCGGTTACGGAATCCAGGGGCGGGGGCAAAGCCTCAATTTGAAGGACAGCGGAATTGCCGTCATCGTGAGCGAGTTGAAGGGAACGAGGAACCATGATCTCGCGGTGGAGGACGGGTTCAAGCCGGTCGGTGTGGAAGAAGCGGTGAAACAGGCGGATGTGATTCAAATCCTGACACAGGATCATTTACAGGCCGAGATTTACGAGAAAAGCGTCGCGCCGTTTTTAAAGGAAGGGATGACGCTGCTTTTTTCTCACGGGTTCAACATCCATTTCGGGTACATCAAACCGCCCGCGTTTGTCGATGTCTGCATGGTGGCGCCCAAGGGGCCGGGATCACTGGTGCGGTCGCAGTTTTTGGAAGGGGGAGGGGTGCCCTGCGTCGTGGCCGTTCAGCAGAATCCTTCGGGACAGGCCCTGAAACTGGCGCTTGCCTACGCGAAGGCCATCGGGGGAACCCGGGGAGGCGTGATCGAGACGACTTTCAAGGAAGAAACGGAGACGGATCTTTTCGGCGAGCAGGTGGTGCTGTGCGGGGGCTTGACGGAGCTCATCCGCGCGGGATTTGAGACCCTTGTGGAGGCCGGGTATCAGCCGGAGATCGCCTACTTTGAGTGCCTGCATGAAGTCAAACTGATCACCGACGCGATTTTTGTCTCCGGGATCAGCGGCATGCGCCGGCGGGTGTCCGATACCGCGGAATACGGCGATTATACCCGGGGTCCGCGCATCATCAACGAATCGACCCGAAAGGAAATGAAGAAAATCCTTTCCGAAGTCCAGTCGGGTGCGTTCGCGAAAGAGTGGATGGAGGAGAACAAAAAAGGCCGCCCGCTTTACAACGCGCTCCGGAAGAAAAGCGACGAGCATTTGATCGAAAAAGTCGGCGAGCAGTTGAGAAAAATGATGTCTTGGCTGCATGAAGGCGGAAAGAAGAAATAAGATGAATCAGGACCGGAAAAAGATCTTTATTTTCGACACCACGTTGAGGGACGGGGAGCAGTCTCCCGGAGCGTCTCTGAATCCGCAGGAGAAACTCGAGGTCGCCCGCCAGCTCGAAAAACTGAACGTGGATGTGATCGAGGCGGGTTTTCCCGCGGCTTCCCGGGGGGAGATCGAGGCGATTCAGATGATTTCGAAAAAGGTGCGTAAGCCCGTCATCTGCGGTCTTTCGAGAATGATCCGCAAGGACATCGACGCCTGCCGCCAGGCTTTGAAATTCGCCAAGAACAAGCGGTTGCATGTTTTTCTCGCGACGTCCATGATTCACCGGGAATACAAGCTGCGGAAAGACAAAAGCGAATTGGTCCAGATCGTCAAGAAGGAGATGGAATACGCCAGGCGCTTTTTTGACCAAATCGAGTTTTCCCCGGAGGACGCTTCCCGGACGGAGTGGGAATTTCTGGCGGAAGTCGTGGGGATCGCCATTGAGGCGGGGGCGACGAGCATCAACATCCCCGACACGGTCGGTTACGCGCTTCCTTCGGAATTCGGGGACATGATTCAATTCCTGGTTCGTCAGCTGCCGGAATTGGGCAACGCGGTCACCTTGTCGGTGCATTGCCATAATGATTTGGGGCTTGCGGTTGCCAATTCGCTGGCGGCCGTGGCGAACGGCGCCAATCAGGTCGAGTGCACCGTTAACGGGATCGGGGAAAGGGCCGGGAACGCGTCGCTTGAGGAAATCGTGATGGCGATCGATACCCGGAAAGATTCCCTGCCGGTGAGGACGGACATTGAACTTTCCGAAATTATCAAGACGTCCCGGCTGGTGTCCCGTCTGACGGGGATGGTGGTTCAGCCCAATAAATCGATTGTGGGCCGAAACGCGTTCAGTCATGAGTCCGGGATTCATCAGGACGGCGTGCTCAAGAAACGCGAGACGTATGAGATCATTGATCCCCACCGGATCGGGCTTGAGGAAAGCCAGCTGATCTTGGGGAAACATTCGGGGCGTCACGCGTTCCGGGAGCGGCTGAAGAAGCTGGGGGTCGTTTTGTCGGAGAAGGAATTGGAGCGGGCTTTTGAGCGGTTCAAAAAGCTGGCCGATCAGAAGAAGTACGTTTTTGACGAGGACATCCAGGCGATTGTCGAAGACGAAGTCGTGCGGATCCCGACGACCTGGGCCCTGGAACATTTTTCCGTCAATATCGAGACTCAGCGTCCGCCTCGGGCATTGATGCGTCTGAAAAAAGGCGGGAAAGTTTTCGAGGTGTCTTCTTCGGGAGACGGACCGGTGGACGCCTGTTACAAAGCGATCGAGAAGATCGCGAAGGTTAAGGCGAAATTGTCGCAGTACAGTCTCAATGCCGTTACGGGCGGGAAAGACGCTCTGGGGGAAGTCTCGGTGAAATTGAAATTCAAGGATCAGGAAATTGCGGGACGCGGAGCGAGCACGGATATTATCGAAGCCAGCGTGAAAGCCTATCTTCAGGCCTTGAACCGCGCGCTGGCTTACGGAAACAAACGGCGCCGGGAAGCTTTGGTTTGACCGGGCCGAAAACCACGTTGCGAGGGAACTGAGTTTTGCAAAGACAAAAACGGTTCCGAATTTTTGAAAGGGATTGCGGGCTCTTATGAAAATTTTCGGGATATTCGGTTATCCCCTGAAGCATACCCTTTCGCCTGCTATGCATAATCCGGCTTTTCAAAAGCTCGGGATCGATGCCGGATACCTTCCTTTCGAATTGAGCCCGAAAACCTTTAAGTCCGTCATGAAAGAGCTCGGAAAGACCCCGCTTCAGGGGTTCAATGTCACGGTGCCTTACAAGGAGACCGTGATCCCTTATCTGGACCGGATTTCCCCGGGTGCCGCGGCCGTCGGCGCGGTCAATACCGTCAAGCGGCGGGGGAAGAAATTTTTCGGGTACAATACGGATGTCGACGGATTTGTCCGCGCCCTTTCGGAGGCCGGGTTGAAGCCGGCCGGGAAAAAAGCGGTTATTTTGGGGGCGGGCGGCGCCGCCCGCGCCTGTGTTGCGGGTTTTTTGCGGGAAAAGGCCGCGTCGATCCGTCTCTTTAACGCGGCCTTCGACTTCGAACGGGCGCGAAAACTGAAACGCCATTTTTTGAAACGGTTTCCCCGCGCGCCGCTTGAAATTTTCGTGTTGAACGAAAAAGACCTGAATCGGGAGTTGGAAGACTCATGTGTTCTGGTGAACGCGACGAGCGTCGGGATGAAAAAGGAAGACCCGGTTCTGATCCCCGCGCGAGTTTTGCCGAAGCGGAAAATTCTCGCGTTTGATGTGATTTATAATCCGGCGGAAACCGCTTTCCTTCGCCTGGCGCGGTTAAAAGGCCACAAGACCGCCAACGGGCTTTCGATGCTTTTTTATCAAGGCGTGAAGGCCTTCGAAATTTGGACCGGGAGAAAAGCGCCTCTTGAGGTGATGCGGAAAAGTCTTCTCAATGCCCTGGAGGGGAATCGAAAATGAACGGTGTTTTGGATTTTGTCAGATTGTCGGCGGATGAAATGCTCCGCACGTTGCGTGGGCATTCGGTTGAGATGAAAATTTTTGTTTTTGTCTTCGGGCTTTGCATCGGGAGTTTTCTGAACGTGTGTATCGTGCGCTGGCCCAAGGAAGAGTCCGTTATGAAAGGGCGCTCCCGCTGTCCCGCGTGCGGCGTAAAACTCTCATGGTTTGAAAATATACCCGTCGTGAGTTTTCTTTTTCTCGGCGCGAAATGCCGTCATTGCAAAAAAGGGATTTCCTGGCGCTATCCCTTGGTGGAATTGCTTGCGGGCGCGATGTTTTTTCTTCTCTGGTCCCGGTTCGGCTGGACGGCGCCTTTTGTTTTTTACGCTTATTTCCTGTCGTCTCTGATCATTGCCACATTTGTGGACTTCGAACATCAGATTATTCCGGACGAAGTCAGTGTTTTCGGAATGCTGGCGGGGCTTACGGCGAGTTTTTTCCTGCCGGCGGTTCACGGGGAAATCGACCGGCGGCTCGGCCTTGCGGAATCCGCTTTGGGTATGCTGGCCGGGATCTGGCTCGTCTGGATTACCGCGGTTGTCGGAAAGTGGGCTTTCAAAAAAGACGCGATGGGAGGCGGGGATCTGAAGCTTTTGGGGATGATCGGCGCGTTTGTCGGATTTAAAAAAACACTTTTCACGTTTTTGATCGCGCCCTGGATCGCGATTCCGTTTGCGTTTTGGGCTCTATTCTCAAGGAAGAAAACTCCGGAAGGACTTTCGCAGACCGGGCCGGGAACCCCCCCGGAAGGGCCGGTGCCGGGGATGATTGCCTTCGGGCCCTTCCTGGCGCTGGGGGCGGTGGCGTCTCTTTTGTGGTCGAACCGAATTATTGCGTGGTATGCCGGCCTGCTGGGTTTTTAGAACGGCCGGACTTACAGGGAGGAGGACTGATTCATGCTTGAATTCATGACATGCGGCGAGTCGCACAACAAGTACCTGATGGCGATTTTAGAAGGGATGCCGAGCGGGCTCCGGGTCGATTCCGACTTGATTCGGGAGGAACTCGCCCGCCGCCAAAAAGGGTACGGACGCGGTGCGCGGATGAAGATCGAGCGGGATGAAGTCGCGATCACCTCCGGTGTGATTGCCGGGAAAACGACGGGCGCGCCGGTGGGGTTTCTGCTGGTGAACCGTGAGACGAAACTCGGGGAATTGCCTGAGCTTTTCAGGCCGAGGCCGGGACACGCGGATTTGGCGGGCGCGTTGAAATACGCGACCGGGATCCGGGCGATTTTGGAACGGGCTTCGGCACGGGAGACGGTCCTGCGCGTTGCGATCGGGGGTTTGGTCCGGCAACTGCTCGCCTTTTTCGGGATTGAAATCGCTTCACATGTGGTTCGCGTGGGAGAAGCGTGCTTGTCCGGTAAAGAGCCGGTGCCGTTCGATCAGGTCAGGCGGGCGCGGGATTCAATGATGAATTGCGTCTCTTCGCGGCTGGAATCGGATATCTGCCGGATGATCGAGCGCGCGCAAAAGCAGGGAGACACGCTGGGAGGGGTTTTTGAAGTCCGGGTGAAGGGAGTTCCCGCCGGTTTGGGATCGCACGCGCATTATTCGAGAAAACTGGATGCCCGGCTCGCGCATGCGGTTTTGAGCATTCAGGCGATCAAGGGAGTGGAATTCGGGCTGGGATTCGAACTGGGGGCCCTGAACGGGTCTCGGGTTCACGACGAAATCTTTTACGGGAAGGACCGGGGTTATTTCCGAAAGACCAATCATGCCGGAGGCATCGAGGGGGGGATGAGCAACGGCGGGGAGATTTCCCTCCGGGCGGTGATGAAACCGATTTCGACTCTGGCACGCCCTCTGCGTTCCGTAAACATGAAGACTAAAAAGCCCGAGAAGGCCAGTTACGAACGGTCCGATATTTCGGCGGTCCCCGCGGCGAGTGTTATCGCGGAAGCGGCCGTGGCGTTCGAAATTGCGCGCGCGTTTCTTGAGAAATTCGGAGGGGATTCCGTCCCGGAAATCGAAAGAAATTTCCGCGGGTATTTGAGACAGCTTCGGGGACGATGACGGTTTGGGGGTTATGAAAAACATTTTTCTGATCGGGATGATGGGGGCCGGGAAAACCGAGACCGGCAAATGCCTGGCGAAAAAATTGGGTCTCATTTTTGTCGATTTGGATTCCGAAATCGAACAGGAGGCCCGGATGACGGTCAGCGGGATTTTCGGAACGCACGGTGAGCCCTTTTTCCGGGATCTCGAAAAAGGGGTCCTGAAGCGGATCGTGAACCGGAATTCGCAGGTCATCGCGACGGGGGGCGGGATTGTTTTGGACCCGGCCAACAGGCTTTTGATGAAGGAATCGGGAACGGTGGTTTATCTCAGGGCTTCGGTAAGAGTTTTGTTCGAGCGGCTGAAGGAGAAAAAGGACCGGCCCCTTTTGAACCGGCCGGACCCCGAAGAAGCTTTGGCGAGGATTTTTCAGGACCGCCGTTCGCTTTATGAATCCTGCCATGACGGCGCGGTCGACACGGAGGGGAAAACGCCGAGGGAAGTCGCGGAAGCACTGATCGCAAAACTGGGACTAAAACAGGGGGCGGCATGAAAAGGATTCGGGTGGCGCTGAAAGAGCGGAGTTATGACGTTTGCATCGGGAAAAATATTCTTCCTCTTCTGGGCAAAGAGATCCGGAGGATCGGTCTTTCCGGCAAGGCCCTGATCGTGACCAGCCCGAAAATCGCGGGTTGGTATCTCGGCAGGGTTTCAAAGGCGCTTCGGTCGGAAGGGTTTGAGGTCTTTTCGTTTTCGAAACTGCCTTCCGATGAATTCGCGAAATCGCAGAAGAATCTTTTCGGAATTTATCGGCATTTGCTGAAAAACGGATTTGACCGGTCTTCATTTTTGATCGCGCTCGGCGGCGGAGTGGTCGGCGACGTCGCGGGATTTGCGGCCTCCACGTTTATGCGGGGAATTCCCTGGATCGGAGTGCCGACGACGCTTTTGGCGCAGGTGGACAGCTCGATCGGGGGAAAAACCGCCATCGATCTGCCGGACGGAAAGAATCTGATCGGGACGTTTCATCAGCCGAGGCTTGTCTTTTCGGATGTCGAGACTTTGAAAACCCTCCCCGACCGTGAGATCAAACACGCGCTTGCTGAAATCATCAAATACGGAATGATCTGGGACGAGAATTTCTTCCGTCTTCTCGAAAAAAATATTCTGAGAATGAAACGGAAAGATTTAAAAATCCTGCTTTCGGCGGTTTCCCGGTGCGCCGAAATCAAGGCAAGGGTCGTCGGCGGCGATGAGCGGGAAACGAAAGGGCTGAGGGCCGTTCTGAATTACGGGCATACGTTCGGGCACGCGTTCGAAGCGGCCAGCCGGGGATGGTCGATGCCGCACGGCGAGGCGGTGGCGCTCGGGATGATGGCCGCGGGGCGGCTTGCCTGCGAGCTGGGGGTGTTTCCCTGGCGGGATTACGAACGACAGAGGACTCTGATCCAGAAAGCGGCCCTTCCGGTCCGGTTGCCCCGATCCGTAAAATTATCCCGTGTCCTGGAATCCATCCGGTACGATAAAAAGAAAATAAAGGGGGTATTGAGATTCGTGCTTCCGGTGAAAATCGGAAAGGTAAAAGTCGTTTCCGCGATTTCCGCCGAAAAAGTCCGGAAAACAATCGAACAACTTCAGGAAATCAACGCAGGGAGCTGCGCTTGCCATGGATGAAAATCTCCGGGCGCTTTTGATTTTAAACCGCGTAAAAGGATTCGGGTGCCGTATGTTCAAAGAGGCCCTGGAAAGATGCGGAAGTCCTTCCGAGGTGCTCCGAGAGTGTTTCCGCGGGCGGTTTGCGGAGAAGATCAGGATTCTTTTGGATGATTACACGCCTGAGGAGGAATACGAGCGATGTTTGGGGATGGGAATCGGTATCTTGGGAATCAGCGGGGAGGCCTATCCGCGGAGTCTCCGGGAAATCCATGATCCTCCGATGGTTCTTTATGTCCGGGGCGATATTCTGAAAGAAGATTTTTACGCGGTGGCCGTCGTGGGGACCCGTAAACCGAACGATTACGGATATCAAACGGCGAGACAATTTTCCGGAATTCTGGCGGAACGGGGACTGACCGTGGTTTCGGGGCTTGCGCGGGGCGTGGATTCCGTAGCTCATCGTGGAGCGATGGAGGCCGGGGGCCGCACGATTGCCGTTCTGGGATGCGGGCTCGATCAGATCTATCCTCCCGAAAACGAATCGCTTTACCGGGAGATCGAAAAACACGGGGCTTTGATCAGCGAATACGCCCCGGGAACGCTTCCTTTGGCCGGAAATTTTCCGCAGCGAAATCGCCTGATCAGCGGGCTTTCACTGGGAGTATTGGTTGTCGCCGCTCATGAAAAAAGCGGGTCTCTGATTACCGCAAGACTTGCGTTGGAACAGGGGCGGGAAGTTTTTGCGGTTCCCGGGCGTATCGATTCATTGAGCTCCAGAGGAACGAACCGTCTGATCAAAAGCGGTGCGGCGTTGGTCGAAAGTCCCGATGATATTTTTGCCGCTCTGGCGCCGGTCCTGAAAGGTTATTTAGCCGAAGAGAAAACGGTTAGCGAAAGGAATGCCGGCTCTGAAGATGACGATATCCGCTCTTATCTGGAGATTGCGCCTCTTTCTCCCGATGAAATTTGTCAAAGAACCGGCCGGTCTTCCGGGCAAATTATGGCTGAATTGACCCGAATGGAATTGCAAGGCCTTGCCCGGAAACTTCCTGACGGGAGATTTGCCGTGACGACGGAAGAGACGGTATCCGAAGACGACTGAGTGCGCGATTACGGATTTTTGGAAAGGACTTGAAAGAGGTTTTTCTTCCCGCTATACTTTTCACCGTAAGTTAAAGTAATCAAATGAGATTAGGATTGATAAAAGTTTAGTAAAAGCGAAAGGAGCAGATAATGACACCAGAAATGAACAAAGAGGGAATCGTTGGAGGTCCTCAAATTCCCGCTCTTGCAAGCAAGGGAAAAAGGTTTGCCGCGGGGATCATAGATCTTATCATTATTCCGATTATTCTCGGCATTGTGGCCGGCCTTCTTCTTCTTGCCGCAAATGACGCGATACGGAACACTGTCCTGATTTTGGTCAATATCGGGTGGATGCTTTTCAGGGATACGGTTTTTTCCCCCGGTAGGAAGATGGTCGGATTGAAGCTGGTAAGCCTTTCGGGAACGGAAAAGCCGTCGTTGGGGCAGGCGTTTATCCGGAATGTTCTTTTGATCATTCCGTTTGTTCTGGTGATCGGCTATCTCGTTGAGATTGTCGCTTTGCTTGCAAAAGGAGAACGGATCGCCGACGGATGGGCCAAGACGAGAGTTACGGAAGCCGCATAATTTCTCCATGGCGGGAGGAGACGACAGAAAAATCCGTCCGGAAGGGGAGCGCTCCCCGGAAGAATGGGCGAAGGAGCTTAAGTCTTTTCAGGATGATTTAGGCTATCACCGGAAGCATTTGGATAAACTCTGGGAGCAGGCGACGGAAGCGCGGGAACGTCTGCAGGATCTTGAGATCCAAGTCAATTTGGTGACACGTCTCCTCACGACGATTTGCCTTGAAGTCCTTAAAATCCCTCAAAAAACCTTTCGCGGTATTGTCCGGCAGATTGAAAAAGAGGCGGAACGGGATTCGCAGGTTGTTCATTTGGAAGAACTCTTCCGCCTGGAGTCGAAAAAGAAGGAAGGGGAGGAAGATAAGAGGAAAGAGCCCTGAATCCGGCCAGGTTTTCGCGGTCAGAGTTTCATAACTCTGACACTTCGGCCGGAACCAGACAGTTTCGGCCTTCGAGTGCAGGAAGCAAGGGCTTCCTGCACCGTGCGTTGAACGATTAGAGAGCTGCGAATGGTTGGATATTTTTTTAGAAGCGAAGAGCCCATCATCGAGGTTGGCAAGTAGTGCCGCACATAAGAAGCTTGTGGCCTTGTGCTGCTAAAAACTTTATTGAATTTTAAAAACGCGCCTGCGTAGTGACAAACCGGCAAGTTTGTCACGGAGTGCTGAAAGCAAGGGCTTTCAGCCCCCTGCACTTCGTGCGGGGCTGGCATTAGTTTGCGAGCGCCTCTGCGAGGCGCGATAGTTTGCGAAGCGTTAATCATCAAGATTAATGCGAAGTGCCGAAGCC
>JAKQXH010000026.1 GCA_029561555.1 Candidatus Omnitrophota bacterium | reverse complement strand
ATCAACGAAAACGCGGACCCGAGCGTCCGGCGGGACCTTCTGTACGGATTGAGGAGAATCGTCCCCGAGACCGGCTATCAGCACGGTGAAGGCAATTCGCCGGCGCATATCAAATCGTCACTGGTGGGCTGTTCCGAGCAGATCCTCGTGGAAAACGGGCGTCTCGTGCTGGGGACATGGCAGGGGATTTATTTCTGCGAATTCGACGGGCCCCGGGAGCGGCAGGTCTATGTCAAAGCCGTCTCTCATCTCCCGTAGGCGATTTTGAAATCTTCCCCGTTTCCCCGGACCGCCTCAAAGCCGGCATACCCCCGTTCGATCAGTTCCCTCTGAGTCTCCGCATCCGAATTTTCGACCCAAATCCGTTCTGCGGGGGTCAATCGGACGGGATTCCGGATGTTTTTGTAGAGAATGTACCGGAGCATCCAGTTGTATTTGATCTTCAGGGCCCGGATCGTAAAATCGAAAAAGAAAAGATTCCGAAGGCTCGGATAATTCTTCGGAGATACCGTGCACAGGATATGCTCGCAACGCATGGCCTGCAGGATTCCCAGATGAATCCTCCCGATTTTCCGCTGCAGGGAATTCCCGCGATAGGCGGGATGGACCGCCATGGTCTCAAGATGCGCCACCCGGGAAAGCGCCTCCGGGGCCAATCCGATGTCCCGCCCGAAATTATCCTCTTCGATCCCCGGGAAAGAGATCACGCAATAAGCGGCCAGTTCCCCTTCCGAAATCACGCCGATCACATTCTGCGGCCCCGAAAAATGTTTCCGGAAATATTCTTCCGAATCGATACGGAATATTTCATGATCGGGAAGATTCCGGGCGACAATCTCCTGCAGTGTCATGATGAGCGGCAGGTCCCCGATTCCCAGAAACCGCATTTCATACGAAACGGTTTCAAAAACGTTTTCGCCCGTTTTTTTTCGCAAGACCCCGCCGCCGATCCGTCTAACGCTCATCGCATTGCCCTCCGCGCCGCTCGCGCCCCCGGGAAATCTCTTCACGGACTTTTTCGCGGAACATCCGCATGAAGCGCCGGGTCTGAGTCCCCGGAATCTTGACGCCGATCCTCCGGGAATCAATCTCGCGGACGGGAATAATTTCCCCGGACGTATTGGTCAGGAAAACCTCGTCCGCATTGAACAATTCGTGGCGGGTCAGGGAATCTTCCCGGATTTCCGCGCCGGCTCCCCTTGAAAACTCCATCACAAAATTCCTCGTGACCCCCGCCAGAATCCCGTCGGAAGGAGGCGTCACGCACACGCCTCTTTTGACCGCGAAAATATTGCTGTTTCTCGTCTCGCGGACCAGTCCCTCCTGGCTTAAAAAAAGCGATTCAAAACATTCGGGGCCTATTTCCAGGCTCGCCAGGACTTCAGGCCCGTAGCAGGAAGTCTTGGTTTCCGGCGGGACCGCGTGGGACAGGCTTCGTTTTGCCGCAACGGTCCGAAGGCAAATCCCCTTCCGGTAAATCTCATCGGGCCAGACCCGGCGGGTGATGATCACAAAAGCCCGGTCTCCCGTAACGGTCAGACGCAAGAAAAGCTCCCCCCCTCCGTCTTGAGCCGCGGCCTTTTCCAGTAACTTCCGCAATTCGCCGCGGGAAGAGGGCAGGACCAATCCCGCCGTCCGCGCGGAGGCAAAAAGCCGGTCCAGATGCTCTTCCGGCCTGAACAAAATCCCCCGATAAGTCCTCAGGCTTTCAAAAACGGCGATTTTTTCCGCGCGAAGCTGATCGAGAGACAAGCGCTCCGGATTCTTCCCCGTTTCATGAAGCGTCACGACAGTCATTTCCCCTCTTTCCCGAAAGCCCGAAAAAATACGGGGCCTTCTATTTCCGCCGAAGCGCCAGAAAAAGCGCCTTCGCCTTGTGAAGGGTTTCCCGGTATTCCTTCGCGGGCTTGGAATCATGCACAATCCCGGCCCCCGTCCGAATCACCCCGCGGCAGCCCTCGAGGACAAGCGTCCGGATCACGATATTCCAGTCCATGTTTCCGCCGAAATCCACGTATCCGACCGAACCCGTGTAAAGCCCGCGCGGAGCGGACTCGAGTTCATCGATGATCTCCATGCTCCGGATCTTGGGGCAGCCCGTGATGGTGCCGCCGGGAAACATCGCCTTCAGTAAATCGAATCCGTCTTTGTTCCTCCCGAGACGGCCCGTGATTTTCGAGACAATATGGATCACGTGCGAATATTTTTCAAGCATCATCATTCTCTCGACCCGGATCGTCCGGTAATCGCAGACCCGCCCCAGATCGTTCCGCTCGAGATCGACCAGCATCAGGTGCTCGGCCCGTTCCTTGGAGTCCCGGAGCAGCGCCCTGGAAAGCCGCTTCGACTCGGCCGATGTCTTTCCCCTCCGGTAAGTGCCCGCGATCGGGCGGGTCTCGCAAAGCCTTCCGTCCAGCCGGACCAGGCGTTCCGGGGACGCGCTGATAATTTTGGTTTTGCCGAAATCGAAGAACGAAGAGAAGGGAGACGGGTTCAGATCCCGGAGTTTCCCGTAAAGCGCGAGAGGGTCCCCGGAAAAATCAAACGTGAACCGGCGCGAGAGATTCACCTGATAAATATCCCCCTGCCGGATGTATTCCTTCGCCCGCGTCACCATCCGCCGGAAATTTCCGGAACCGCAATCGCTGCGAAAATGGCGGACGGAATGGGCCCGCAAGGGGCCGGGCCGGGCCGGAGTATCGAGGATTTCTGCCATGCGGTCAAGCCGCCTTCGCCCGTCCCGCAATGCCCGTTCGAAAGGGCCGTCCCGGCCGGGCAGCAGGTTTGTCAACGCCAGCATTCTCTTCCGGCGCAGATCGAACACAAACAGATCCCGGAAGAACAAAAGACGGATTTTGGGTGACCGGCATGTTTCGCGGCGGCTCCACCGGATTTTTTCAAGATCCCGGGAGAGTTCATAGCTGAGGAAGCCGACGCCCCCTCCCGTGAAGTGGGGAAATTCGGACCAGAGACGGCCTTTCTCCCGGGAGCAAAAATCCCGGAGCCGCTCGAGAGGGGCGTTCCCTTTTTTGAATTCAAAACCCGCGAAAGGATTCAAACCGACGTAAGAACAGGCGGCCGTCTGGGCGTGAAATCGCGTGCTGTCGAGGAAAAACGTGACGCCTTTTCCGAACACTTTCCCGTAGGCTTCAAACGGATCCCGGAACGGAAGGATCTCCGCGATCGGAACGACGATCCCTCTCCGGTAAAAAGAACGCGCCCCGGACGGCAGGATGATTTTCATCCCGGCAGACCCGGCATTTAAAAATCCCCCCTCGGAAATATCTGAAACCCCTGATCTGCCGCTCAACTGAACTTCACTCCGCTCCGGCCGGTCTCCGGGATAAAAAAGCCGGATTCCCGTGTTGATCTAACAATCACGCGCCTTCGGGCTTCTCCGTCTTCCCTTTCAGATACCGCAGATAATCGGCATCCGTCGACATCACAAACGCGCTGTCCCGAAGCGTTATCGGATAGAGCTCCAAGGTCTTCTGGAAACTGTAAAACTCGGGGTCCTTGGAATAGGCGTCCGCGTAAATCCGGACGGCCTCCCCGTCCGCCTGCCCTTTGATCTGCTGGGACTTGCGGTACGCCTCCGACTGGATTTTCTTCAATTCCCTTTCCTTCTGCCCCTCGACTTCGGCTTTCACGCCCTGCCCTTCGGAGCGAAGTTTCTCGGCCGCGCGTTTCCGCTCCGAGATCATTCGCTCGAAGACCTTCTGCTGAACGCGGGCGATATAGTTCAGGCGCTTGATCCGGACGTCGACCAGCTCGATCCCGTATTCCGAAACAATCGCCTTGGCCTTTTCCAGAATCGCGCGGGTGATTTGATCCCGACCCACGGAGATTTGCTCGATCTGGTCCTCCCCGGTCACGTCCTCGTCTTCCTTCGTCACCGTCATGATCCGGTTGGTGTTCCGGACGATATCATTGATGTTCTGGCTCGTGATCAGATCCCGCGTCATTCCGTCGATGATGTCATCGAGTCTCGACTGGGCGTGCGCTCCCGTCCCCATGGACTGCAAAAAAAGGAGCGGGTCCGTGATTTTCCACCGCGCCGTCGTGTCGAGCCAGATGAATTTTTTGTCTTTCGTCGGGACTTCGTTCGGGTATCCGTTCCATTCGAGAATTCTTTTTTCAAAGTAATTCGCTTTCTGAACGAACGGGATTTTGAAATGCAGGCCGGCGTCTTTGATCGGCGCCCCGAGGGGCTGTCCGAACTGGGTGATCACCACCTGTTTGGTCTCATCCACGACAAACGCACTGTTGAACGCAAGCAGCGCGAGAAAAAACGCGAGAAAACCGACGAGATTCATGATGGCTTTCATGACTGGGCCCCTCCTTCCTGCTTTTGGTCCGCCAGATTCAGGAAAGGCAAAACACCCTTCACGTCCTGATCGATGACGTATTTGCCCTTTACCTGAGGCCAGAGCTGCTTCATCGTTTCCAGATAAAGCCGCGTGCGGGTGATCTCCTTGGAATCCTTGTAGGCCTCCCAGACCTTGAGAAAATTCTCGGCATCCCCGTGGGCCCGGTTGACGCGATCCAGGGCATAGCCTTCCGCCTCCCGGATCATCTGCTCCGCCTGTCCGTGGGCCTTGGGGATCACCCGGTTGTACTCCTCCCACGCCTGATTGATGGTCTTCTCCATTTCCTGTTTGGCTTCGTTCACTTCGTTGAAAGAAGGCTTGACCGGGTCCGGCGGCGTCACATCCTAGAACCACATTCGTGATCAAAATCCCGGTTTGATAGCCGTCCAGGACCTCCTGAAGTTTCTGATGCACCTCTTGGCTGATAGCTTCGCGTCCCACGGTCAGGACTTCGTTGATCGTGTGGTCTCCCACCACCAGTCTCATGATCGCCTCGGACATATTCCGGAGCGTTTCCCTCACGTTCCGGACCTTGAAGGCATACAGGACGGGGTCTTTGATCCGGTACTGCACGATCCATTCCACCTCCGCCACGTTCAGGTCCCCCGTCAGCATGAGCGACTCATGATCCAGCAGGGTCGACTGATTCGTCTTGCCGCGCGGGGCGACATCGTCCCGCATGTAATTCGTCCGGATCCCCGGGCTCAGAGTGCGGAACCCGAATTCTTCCTTGAACACATGCGTGACTTTGATGTGCTGGACGGTTTCAACCCCGAACGGAATCTTGAAATGAAGTCCCGGCTGGGTCGTGCGGACATATTTTCCGAAACACTGAATGACGCCGACTTCATCGGGGGCCACGGTATAGATGAGGGTCCCGAAAGAAGCAAAGGCAAGCGCGATCAATCCGATCAAAAGCAGCATCCCCGGCTGGGGATTTCGGAAGCGCGGCATATTTCCTCCCGGCATATTGACTTCCATGGAAGGTCTCCTTTCTTTACTTTAACTGGCGGTTGTCCGATGCGGGTAAAACACCAATCCCGAAGGAAGTTTGGGATAAAAATACGTCGACTTGTGCGGAAGGAGCTCCTTCATCTTGCAGACCTCGAAAATCCCGGAGACGGAAATCCCCCGCAGGAAAATCGCCACGGAAAATTCCCCGCCCGGCATTTTCCGGAACACCTCTTCCGCGCTGTGCGAGTAAACGATCCCGTCATGCCAGGACGATTCCTCGAGGCCGAGGATTTTCTCGATGACGGCATGCGTCACGAGACTCACTTCCAGCTCGCACCAGGCCCTGGATTTCCCTTTGGGCATCAGAGACTCCACCGCCGAAAAATCTTTCAGGCCGGCGAGGAAGCATTTCCCGTCCTCAAAACTAAAAGCAAATTCCTTCCGCGCCCCCTCACGCGTTTCCGTGAAACGGAGCAACTCATCCCGGCGGATTTCGCGAACCTCAAAGTACGGTTTCAGCGCCTGAAGAAACCGGTCGGCGCCGAACTCCTTGATCTTTCTGACGATCCGGTGGGTGGGAAGCACCAAAAGCCCCGGATCCTCCGACTCCACCAGAGCGATCAGGGTGTAGTTGCAAAAATGTTCGGCCCGGGGATCCACCCCCGATTCATTCCGGTGATTCACGGCCGTTTCATAACGGTGATGCCCGTCCGCGATCACGATTTTCTTCTTTTCAAAAAGGGCGGAGATCTTCCGGACGGCCGCCGGGTCCGTGATTTCCCAGAGCCGGTGCGACGCCTCCAGCACGTTCTCGACCTTGCGGGAGGGGGCGTTCTTCCGGCATTCCCCGAATAATTTTCTCAATTCCCCGTCCGCGTCCTCGTAAAGTCCGAAAACGGGCGAAAGGCTCGTCTCCGTCGCATTCAGGAGCGCAAGGCGATCAGCCTTCGGCTTGGAATAGGTCCGCTCATGCGGAAGGATATTCCCTTCCGAGAATTCCTCAAGCCGGATTCGCGCAAACAAGGCCATCCGGGTTTTCTTCTCCGCGGGTCTCGAAGGATATCCGAAAATCTGTTCGTAAAGATAGAAGGCGGGCCGGTCGTCTTTCGATAAAACCCCTTTTTGGATCCAATCGCTCAGAGACGTTTTCGCGCGGGTGTACCGGTTGTCCGACGCATGATCCGAATCGTTCTGCCGCCCCAAAATCAGCCGGACGGTATTGTAATCGCTCCGCGCATACAGCGCGTCCTGTTCCGAGGGGGAAATCACGTCGTACGGAGGGGCCATCACGTCTTCCAAAGCTACTTTTGACGTATTGAAGCGAAGCGCCTGAAACGGTTGAATCGTTGCCATTTTCGAAATCCTTTCAATCTGCTGGATTGTTGTAAAAGATTGTTCCCGGGATTTACACCATGCGAAAACGAATCGTCGGAATCTTGGCTTTTAGCTTATGGAGGCCCCCGAAGCGACATTCCGCTCGGGGATAATCACGCTGAGAAGGTTCTCATCCCGAGCCGCCAGCAACATGCCCTGCGACTCCACGCCCCGGATCACCGCCGGTTCCAGGTTATTGATGATGACGATTTTCTTTCCCTTTAGCTCGTCAGCCGTGTAATTCTTCTTGATCCCCGCGACAATTTGTTTCTTATCGCTTCCCACCAGGATCTCAAGCACATAAAGCCGGTCGGCGTTCGGATGGTCTTTCACATCCAAGATTTCCGCGACACGAAATTCGAATTTTTTAAAGTCCTCGATCGAAGGCATAACTCCCCGTTTTTCTTTTCGGCTGATTTTAGCATAGAACACTTTCCTTTCAAAGGATATCCGAACAAAATCACGGGCCGGACGAATCGCGGGAATCCCCGCTGAATTGTTTTCTTCCGGGAATATGTTTTCCGGAAATGCGATTTTCCGCTTTCACTTGATTTGCCCGGCGAAAACGGATATAATCTGCCCATATCTTTAGGGAATAAAAGGACTTAGCACGGGACTTTCGTCCCCGCTAACCCCACCCGTTAAAGTTCGAACGATCGTTCCCGAAACAAGATAAGGTACGGAGAGCCATGGACAAGATTAAAATCGCGATTGCAGGAGTCGGAAACTGTTGTGCCTCCCTGATAGAAGGAATCGAGTATTACAAGCACAACGGCAAAATCGATAATCATAAAGTCAACGGCATCATGAATTACGATATCGGCGGTTATCTGCCGACGGATATCGAAGTCGTCGCGGCCTTCGACGTGGACAAGCGAAAGGTCGGGAAAAGGTTTGATCTTGCCCTGAAGGAATCCCCCAACTGCACACTCCCCCTGCTCAACGGACACGGTTTTTCCAAAAGTAAAGTTTCGGTCCGGATGGGCACGATTCTCGACGGGATTTCCGAACACATGGCGCAATATCCCCCCGAACGCACTTTTGTCGTCGCGAACGAAAAGCCGGCGGATGTCGTAAAGACCCTGAAGGAATCGGGGGCCGAAATCCTGATCAATTATCTCCCGGTCGGTTCGGAAAAAGCGACCCAGTTTTACGCGGAGGCCTGTCTCAAAACCGGCGTGAGCCTCATCAATTGCATGCCGGTGTTCATCGTCTCAAACCCGATCTGGGCCCGCCGGTTCGAAGAAAAGAAAATCCCGGCCGTCGGGGACGATATCAAGGCGCAGGTCGGCGCGACGATTCTGCACCGGACGCTTGCCAAATTGTTCGAGGACCGCGGAGTCAGCATCGAACGGACCTATCAGCTGAACGTGGGCGGGAACACCGATTTTCTCAACATGCTGAACCGCGACCGGCTCAAGTCGAAGAAGATTTCAAAGACGGAAGCCGTCCAGAGCCAGTTTGAGACCCCGCTTCCGGAAGACAATATTCATATCGGACCGTCCGATTATGTTCCCTGGCTCAATGACACGAAAGTCTGTTATCTTAGAATCGAAGGCAAAGGCTTTGCGGGATTTCCGGTCAACGTGGAAGTCCGCCTTCAGGTCGAAGATTCCCCCAACAGCGCGGGCTGCGCCATCGACGCGATCCGCTGCGTCAAAATGGCGCGCATCCGGAAAATCGGCGGGCCCCTGACGTCCATTTCGTCTTACACCATGAAGCATCCTCCCAAACAATATCCGGACTCCGAAGCGCGGAATCTTGTCCGAAAATTCATTCAGGGAGATATTGAGCGTTAAAAGCGCCTACGGTTGCCTCCGGTGAAACGGAAAGCCTTCTGGATATTTGCGGGTTTGGCCCCGGTCCTTTTCTTTTCCCATTCCATTCTTCGCGCTCAAGCGAACCCTCCCCGGCTCGCTCCGCCGGATTGGGTCGATCAGAATCTTGAAAAAATTCGGACCGTAAAAGCCTATGTTGAAATCCGTATCGCGGATTTCAACGCGAAATCTTCCCGGCAGGCTTTCGCGCAAATCGCGGCTCAAAAAACTCACTATCGTTTTTATCTGAAGGCTTTCGGCCCTTCGACCCCCGAGCATTTCACGCTGGCCGCGGACCGCGGGCTGTTTTGGCTTAAAATCCCCCGCCTGAAAACCGTCTTCGCGGGACCGGAGGAAGCCCTCCTGCCGGAAGAGCTTGAATGGCAACTCTCCCCGCAGGATTTCCGGGAAATGCTGTTCCCGGACCCGATCCGGCAGGAGAACAAAAAAATAGAAATCGCGGATTCGCCGCTTCACTGGATCGTCTCATCCTTTATCCCCGCCGGGCGGGATTTTCTGAAAGACCGGGAAATTCGAATCGACCGCCGTTCGCTCCGAATCGTAAAAGACGTCCGCTATTCCGTCGGGGGAACGCCTTACCTCGAAATCGCCTGGGATGAACCCCGGGAGAACGCGCGGGGCGAAACCTTTTCGACTCAAATCACTTTGACGAAACAAACGCTGGGGAGGGAAATCCGTCTCGGGATCCGGAAATGGGAAATCAACGCGGAGATCCCCGAAGATCTTTTCTCGAAGCCGTCACCGGAAGGATTCAAAACCGAAGAACTCCGGCGCTGAGGCATACGCCCTTCCGGGACATCCCTCGCACCCGAAATCCCGCGCGGCCTTCACCCGGTCAGCCCGGCAAAATTGAAAGTCTTCGGGATAGGCCCTCGTCTCAGACGGGAAAAACAACTCCGCAAGGATTAAAAGGATTTATATGATCAAGACACAGGCCGCGACGACCGTCGTCCAATTCCCGTTCTTCTCGCCGATGGCCGACTGCGTGATGTTGGCCGTTTTCACGATCTCGGTACTGATTTTCCAGATCTCTTTCTTCGCGTCATAGCTGGCTTCCGGATCAAACCGAACGCCTAAAATCGTCGCCAGCATGCTCGCCGCCATGTCCTCGGCGTAGTCCCCGGCTTTTTCTTCGGTTTCGCCGTAGGAATGATGTTCGGAAAGATAGCCGTAGTTGGCGGGATTCTTGGGGATCGCCACCCCGACGGAAGCCGCAACCAGGCGGTTCGGTTCGTCAGTGGAACTTTCGCTTACCACCACATGCAGGATCTGCCCCGGCATCAGGTATTTGAGCCCCGCCTCCCTCGAAACCAGTTTGCAGTAGGGAGGGAAAATACTGGAAACCCGGACGATGTTGTAAGAAGCGATTTTCGCGTCGCGGAGCGCAAGCTCGAGACTGGTCAATTTATGCTTGTGGACTCCGACCCCTTTCGTCAGGAAAGCTTTTTTCGCAAGCAGCATTCTTTCTCTCCTTTGTTCTGTCCGGAATAAACGGCCGTGATTTCCTGCGGCAGGCTTACAGAGGTTTCCGGTTCCGGTCTCCGTCGTCCAAGTCGTGATAATAACGGATCTTTTTTTCGCCGCGTTTCCAGCAAAGATAAACCAATTCCCGGTTATGCACGTAAAAAAAATCGACGACCCCCCGTTCGAGATCCCTCAGGAAACACCCCTGCTGATTGATCCTTAAGATATCCTCCTCGAACGAAAGGATCAGAGACTCGAGTTCCGCGGATTTCTCGACGTATTCTTTCCCGTCCGGCGACTGATAGTCCTGAACCCCGCCGCCCGTGATCAGATCCAGGACCAGAAGCTGGTCGTGCATTTTCTGCATCTGCTTCTTTTTATCCAGGAGCTGATCCAGCATCTGTTCGAGATTCGGGATCAGGGTGTTGGCCTCCTGAAGGGTAAAAACCTTGGGGTTCATTTTATCGGTCAGAGCTTTCTTTTCGATTTTGTTTTAGCAAAAAATTCTCCGCAAGCCTTCCGGGCAATCGCAAGCGGTTTTATTTTAGTACAGTCACTTTTAACTGGAAAGGTTTTTTTAAAAAAAATCGGGCGGGAAACCGCGCGCATCCGCCGGGAGAATCTCCGCTCAGCGATGGGTAATGTCTTCGATCCCCATGCAGGGGATCAATCCGCCGTTCCGGGCCACGGCGATCACCGATTCGTCCCCCACCCGGGAAAACCCCTGGACCATTTTCTCCCCGAACGCAAACGAACTGAAGGTGATCTTTTTGTATAGAAAATCGAGGCGGTCATTCGCCAAAGCCGGCATCGTCGTAATCGGCACCGGGACAAAGTCCTGGACGACCCAGTCGCCCTTCAGCGCCCGGTCAATCGCGACATTCCAGTCTTCCCCCTTCGTTTCCGCCCCGATCCACACGTCCTTTCCTCCGTAACCTTCCGACGGTTTCAAAACCAGCGTGTCTTTCTCGTCCTTGAGGAAGTCGATCAGATAAATTTTCCGGTCCCCGTAGAAGTTTTCCGCGTCCCGCATGCGCCGGGTCCAGGGGAAATAACTCCTTTTCACCTTGTTCTCTTCTTCCGTGAAAAGCGCATCATACGCGGGATTGGTCAGGACCGACATGGCCCCTTTCGTCCCCGCCAGCGTCGATCGAAACGGATTGACCATGCAGACCGCGCGGTCCCGGCAGGCCCGGATCATTTCGGAGACCTCATCCAGACGCTCCACCAGTTCGCCGAAGACCACCCGCCGGTAGAGAATATCGATCCGGAAATCGTCACAGTACAGCTTTTTCCCCTTGTAGCGAAGGTCCCGGGGATCGGCGATTTCCGTTTTGAATCCCTTCCGTTCGAAGACCTCGCGGAGGATTTCAAATTCCGGCCGGGTCCGGACCGACCGCCAATCCACAATCGCGATATTCGGAGTTTCATACCCGCCGCCGAATTCCCGGTACGCCTCCAGAAGCGCTTCCAGAAGTTTCTCGACCCGGGACTCCCGCTTGATATGATGCAGCTCGAAAAATTCGTACAGTTCCGGTGTCTCAAAAAACATCTGTTCGAGCAGGTCCGCGTATCCCATCCCGGCGGGAGACCCCGTGTTCATCTCGATGATCTTCAGGTTGTCCCCTTCGGCGAGGCAATCGAGCCGGGCAATGACGATATTTTTCCGGTAACCGGGATCCAGGTCGATCAATTCCCGGGCTTCCCGCGATAAAGGGTAGAAATCCTTGAAGGCCGTGTCCCGGGAACAAAAGTCGACGACTTTGTTCAGGATACCGATGACATGGGCCGACGCCGACCGCACCGCTTTTTCCTGCGACGGGAAAATAAAATGGGGTTTAAGAAAAGTGGGGATGGTGAACCGCCCGAATTTCAGAAGGCTCTTTTCCGTCCGTTCCTGAAATTCCTGGATGGCTTTTACGGCATCCCGCTCGCGACCGGCCAAATACTGGTCGTAGACGGGATCCAGATTCCGCGTCAAAAGCTCTTTCATCCGGGCCGCTCCCTTTGAAATCCGTGAACCCGCGATTTTTACGGGCCTTCCGCCCGCGGGGAAATTCTTCCCGCCCCCGCGGACGGAAGCATTCCGTTCCTATTAACGGAATCTCTTACCTAAACTTCAATTCCGGCTTGCCGGACTCGCGGAAGCTTTGAACCCCTGACTGGGGACGTTGGAATCCGCGACACCGAATGTGACCTCGTCGATATAGACGACGCCCTTCTTCTCCTTGAGCTTCTTATTCTCAAAGACGAAAACCACTTCGAGGATCCGGTCCCAATGCTCGATTTTCTTGAAATCGCTCAGAGGGATCGTGACTTTTCTCCACTGTTTGGTGTCCTGGCTGGTCAGATAGCGGTAAGGAAAAACCCGCGAAACGGAATCCTCTCCCAGCGTAAACCGCCCGTCCTGGTTAGTGTCCTCATGGATTTCAAAGGCGAACGCCGGCTCATCCGTATCCGTCTTCATCCAGAAAGACACCAGATCGTATCCCGAAAGGTCCGCCGGCATTGAGGTCCCGATCTCTTTCCCGGCCGGGCCCAGTTTGGACCAGTAATAGGAGAAAGAATTGGGCGGCGTCACGTCATATTCGAGCTTCAACGAAGTGCCTCGTTTTCCGAAAACGGATTTCCCCTTCGTCACAAACGACGGGATGCATCCCCCCGGATATTCCTCGTCCCCCTGCGTCGCGCCTCCCAGATTATTGACGGAAAGCCGGTTGTCAAAATCATCCACGACAAGGGTTTTCTTCCCCTGAGACGAAGCCGGGGCCGCATCCTGCGCCGCGGCAAAGCCCGGGAAAACCAGCAGGCTCAAAAAAAGAATACTTCCCGCAATCTTGAATGGTTTCATAGCCGCCCTCATTTCTTTCCGAACGAGATCTGATCGATAAAGATCGTGCCCTCTTTGTAAGTCGCGAGGATATCGTCAAAGATCAGGACCAATTCGTCCATTTTTTTCCAATTGACCGGAGACGTCGTGCTTTTGAAGTTGATCCGCACTTCTTTCCATTCGGGCGTGATCCCCTCAACCGGATACACCGCGCGCTTCCCCTCCGTATCCTTAAGCTCGAGTTTAAACCGCTGGGTGAATTTGTTGTCCGGCGTTCCTTTGACCCAAAACGACAGGACGTTGTAGCCGGAAAGGTCCACTCCTTTCAGCTTCATCCAGAACCCGTTGAAAGCCGGGCTCTGAGACTGGACGTCGTAATCCAGGCGGATGCAATATCCCTCTTTGGGATCTTTGAAGTCATCCGGCTCCGCGAACATGTAGCACCCCTGGGAAGGATCTTTCGGGGAAGAATTCCAGGTCCCGTAATCCCCCCCGACATTATTGGGGGCTTCTCCCCGGTTAAAATCGGCCACCACCAACTCTCCTTTGCCGGCATAAGCGGCCGACGCCGAAAGAAAGACCAACAAAAAACAGATTGCTAAACGCTTCATGAGATTTCCTCCTTGCCGGCTTCTGTCATCACGCATCGTTGGTCTCCGCGCCGACATCAGAACTCACCGGTTCTTTTTTATTTTCCTGTCGTTTCATTAAAAATGCTTTAATCCCCCGGGAAACTTTTAATTCAAAAACCCCGCCGCGGCCAATTTCCCGGCATTCCGGGAAACCTCCTCGGAAGAGCGCCGAAGGGCTTCCGATTCCGGCCCCGTCAACGGAAGTTCAAGGACTTCCAAAACCCCCTGCCGGCCCAATTTCACCGGCACGCCGCAGTAAACCCCCGAGAGGCCGTACTGCCCTTCGAGATAAACCGAACAGGGGAGAATACGCCCCGAATCGCGCAATATCGCCTCCACCATCGCGCAGGCGGAAGATGACGGGGCATAAAACGCGCTGCCCGTCTTCAGCAAATTGACGATTTCCGCCCCTCCGTTCCGGGTTTTATGATTGATCGCTTCGATTTTCTCCGCCGGGACGAGAGTCTCGAGGGGAATCCCGTTCACCGTCGAATACCTCGGAAGCGGGACCATCGAATCCCCGTGCCCCCCCAGCACCATCGCGCGGACATCCCGCACGGAAATCCCGAGCTCCCTCGCGATGAAATAGCCGTAACGGACGGAATCCAGAACCCCCGCCATGCCGAAAACACGCCGGTTCTCAAACCCCGACCGCTTCCAGGCCAGCTGGGTCATCACATCCAAAGGATTCGTGACGATCAGCAAAAGACTTTCCGGGGAACGTCTCGCGCATTGATCCGTGACTTGGGAAACAATCTCGGCGTTTTTGAAAAGAAGGTCGTCCCGGCTCATCCCCGGTTTCCGGGCCAGCCCTGCCGTGATCACAATGACATCGGAACGCTCCGTCAGCGCGTAATCCTGCGTCCCGACGATTCTCGCGTCGAACCCCTCCGCGGAGGCCGACTGCTGAATATCCAGGGCCTTCCCTTCGGCCAGTCCTTCCACGACGTCGATCAAGACCACATCGGCAAGGTCTTTCTCCGCAATCCGCTGCGCGGTTGTCGCCCCGACAAATCCCGCTCCGACTACCGTCACTTTTGCCTTCTTCATTGACTCCGCCTTCTCGGTTCGGTCTAACGCCGACGGATTATCATTTCTTCAGTTTCCGGACAATAGCCTGCCCCATTTCGCGGGTCCCGACCGCGGACGGATCGTTCCGCGTCGGCTTTAAATCGTACGTGACTTCCTTCCCCTCGCGAAGCACTTCCGCGATCGCTTTTTCCAGACGGTCCGCGGCCTCTTTCTCCCCCAGATACCGCAGCATCATCACACCGGAAAGGATCAGCGCCGCCGGATTGACTTTGTTCATCCCCTTGTACTTCGGCGCGGAACCGTGAGTGGCTTCAAACACCGCGGCGGTCTCCCCGATGTTGCCGCCCGGGGCGACTCCCAGCCCTCCGACAAGCCCCGCGCACAGATCGGAGAGAATATCCCCGTAAAGATTGGGAAGGACCAGGACATCGTACTCGTGAGGCCGCATCACAAGCTGCATGGACAGATTATCCACAATCCGGTCTTCGAACTGGACTTCGGGATACTCCTGCGCCACTTGCCTGGCGACTTCCAGGAAAAGGCCGTCCGTGAATTTCATGATATTGGCTTTGTGAACCGCGGTCACTTTTTTCCGCCGATTGGCCTTGGCGTATTCGAAAGCGAAACGGACGATTTTCTGTGTCCCCGAAATCGATATCGGCTTGATGCTGATGCCGGAATCTTCGCGGATTTTCCGCTGGCTCTTCTTCGAAAGATAATCGATGAGTTCGGCGGTCACTGCCTCGCCCTTCCTGAATTCGATGCCCGCGTAGAGATCTTCCGTGTTTTCCCGGACCAACACCAGATCGATCCCCTTAAACGGCGAAGCCACCCCCTCATACGATTTGCAAGGCCTCAGGCAGGCGTAAAGGTCCAGCGCATGCCGCAACGCGACATTCACGGAGCGGAAACCCGTCCCGATGGGAGTCGTGATCGGCCCTTTCAAAGCGATTTTATTCTTTTTCACGGACTCAATGACTTCGTCCGGAAGCGGCGTCCCGTATTTCTCAATCGCCGCCTCCCCGGCCGTTTTTTCCTCCCAGGTGATTTTGACTCCCGTCGATTCGATGCATTCTTTGGTCACTTCGGCAATTTCGGGACCGATCCCGTCACCGGGAATCAGCGTAATCGTGTAAGACATCGGCATTCCTTCTAGGTTTACGAACTTCTTTTTGACAAAGCAGGTAAATTAACGTAAATTAACTTCAATTTTTTCGGGTTCGGCACGCCGCAACCCAATGAATTGGCTTCACTTCAGCGGAAAAGCAGGTGTATAGTAACAAAACGGCCTGTTCATTTCAATCGGTTTCGGATTTGAACCATAAGGCCGCAAAACAAGCGGGATACTGAGAAATGAGCCACTTGAATCGCCGTTTAAAAACCGTTCTGACGCGGGCAATTACCGACGCGGGAAAACTGCTCCGCCGTTCGATCCATCGGATCCGGAGAATCGACGTCAAAAGCGACGACGGCCTGTCACTGGTCACGGAAGTCGACAAACGGTCGGAAGCGCAGATTATCCGGGCCATCAAGAAAAGCTTCCCGGACCATGCCATCCTGGCCGAGGAATCGGCGCCTCAGGGGCAATCTCCCTACAAATGGATCATCGATCCGATCGACGGAACCACCAATTACGCGCACACCTTTCCCGCCGCCTGCGTTTCAATCGCCTGCGAAAAAGACGGGCGCATCGAACTCGGAGGGGTCCTCGACCCTTTCCGGAGGGAATTTTTCTTCGCGGAAAGAGGCCGGGGCGCTTTCCTGAACGGAAAACCCATACGGACCTCCAAAGTCAAGTCCCTTTCCGAATCCCTGCTCGTCACGGGATTCCCCTATGACCGGAAAATCCACGCGAGCTATTATCTGAAAATTTACGGGGCGTTCATGACCCGCTGCCACGGCATCCGGCGGACCGGAAGCGCGGCGCTCGATCTTTGCTACATCGCTTCGGGACGTTTCGACGGATTCTGGGAAATGAAACTCAGCCCCTGGGACACCGCCGCGGCAAGCCTGATCGTCCTGGAGGCCGGAGGAAGACTGAGCGATTTCAAAGGAGGCCCCTATTCCGTTTATGACCCGCAGATATTGGCCACCAACGGCCGGATCCACAGGGAAATGCTCGCTATTTTGAGACCGTTTCTCCGAAAAAAAACGTAACCCTCCCCGCCTCGGCCCGCCGGAAGCCTTCGGGTTTTTTCCTTTTGCGCAAAAATTACTCAGTTTTGTCTTGAATCAAACGGGACTTCGCATAGCATATATCCAAGGGACTCTAAGGAGTCAAAATCCGGGAGGGAATAAAATGCGGCATAAAAAGCTCGTATCCTTCGTTCTGATTTTCGCGGCTTTATTCATAACGGGATGGACCCGCCTGGACCCGATGAATCAGCGGCTGAACGAAAAAGCAAACGCCCAAGATTATGCCGAAAAAGCGGGCGGGATGGCCTTGCGGGGAATCGCCGGGATTCTTCAATCTCCCGTCGAACTCGCCTATCACGGTTATACCGAGACTTTTGAAAATCCCATGTGCGGCCTCGGCTTCTACAAGGGAATTTTTATCGGTCTTTTCTGGACGGGCGACAAAATAACGCGGGGCGCGTGGGATGTCCTGACCGCCCCCGTCCCCGATTATCACGGAGCGCCCGGATCGCATCATGACGAAGAATTGTAATATCGGCCGGGTCAGTCGTAAAAAACTTTTACAAGGAAAGGAAGCGGCGGAAATGTTCAAAAAAGGATTGGTCCTATTTCTTTTTCTTTTATTCATCACGTCGGCCGTTTATGCCGCCGACCCCAGTCCCTGGACGAAAGAAACGACTTACGGAAGCAAAGCCTGGGCAAAATTCAAATACGGGCTTTCCAATCTCGGATTCGGATGGACCGAAATCCTATCGAGACCTTTTGATTCCGTCCAAAGCGGAAGCGTGTATGACATGGTGATGGGGCTTCCCTACGGCCTTTGGAACGGCCTGGGTGACACCCTGGGAGGCGCCGCGCACCTATTGACGGCGCCCGTCACGTCTCTGGACATCCCTCTTCCCGACGGCGGAATCGACATGGCCGAGCTGAAAGAGGAAAAGTAAAATCCTTTCCCTGCCGGAGAAACTTTTCGGATTTTTCGCGCGAACGGCCGGTCTCCCGCTCCCGGAATCAAAAATCAGCGGAGCAGGTATTCTTCCTTGAAAATCTTCGCGAGCGCGAAGAAAAGCGAAAGCACCGCGGGCGCGAGAAAGATCCCGAGAAAACCGTAAAGTTTCAATCCGCCTAAAATCCCGAAGAACAGAAGAAAATAAGGCAGTTTGGTTTTCTCCCCGATAAGGGCGGGCTTCAGGAGATTATCGATGAAGCTGATCAGAAAAGCCCCCAGCAAGAGCAGCGCAAGCGCCCGCCCGTATTCATGGACGGCGGCGAGATAGATCACGAACGGGATCCACACCGAGGAAGCGCCGACAACCGGAATCAGCGACGCGATGAAAGTGACTCCCGCAAAGAAAATCGGAAGCGGCAACCCCAGGACGGCAAATACAATCCCGAGCAGGATTGATTGGACGAGGCTGGTCAGCAGCTGTCCCCGGATCACGGCCGAGAACGTCCCGTTGATTTCGTTAAAAATGGCCTTTTTGTTCCGCTCTTCCAGAGGCGCGAGCTGGTAGAAGAAGCTGTAAATCTTCTCGCTGTCGCGGAGGAACACGAAAACCAGAAAAAAAGTAAACAGCATATTCACCATAAAAAGCAGCACGTTCCGCGTGATCACACCCGCCTGGGCCGTCATGAAATTCCCTAGCGACCGGACCGAACCCAAAACCCACTGCGCGATATTCTGTTTCAAAGGCTCCCAGGCCCCGATGCGGGTTTCGATCCCCTGAATCAAAGACGTGCTCCTCACGGAATCGATCAGACGGCTCAACTCCCCTTTTAAAATATAATCCGACACGGACTGTCCGAGCTCGATCACCTGCCCGGTCAGGCTCACAATCACCCCGATCACCGGCGGGATCACGACCAAAAAGATAAAAACCGTCATCAGGACGGCCGCCAGGGTGTCGTGCTTTTTCAACAGCCGTTTGAATTTCACGAAAAGAGGATAGAAACAGAACGTGAGAATGGCCGCCCCGAAAATCACCTTCGCGAAAGGAGAAAAAATCATAAAAACCTGCAGCACGATAAAAATGAGCAGTCCGATAAAAAACATCGAGATAAGTTTTGAACGGGTCATGGCTCCCTCATTTTCTCCCGGGATTCGGTCCCCCGGGCGTTAGGCCGACCGGCCATTCAGTTTCCGGTCAAACGCGCGCCGGCTTTCCCGACAATCTTCCGGGTGATCTCAAGCCGCCGTTCCCATTTCAGCTCTTCGACGCCGGGTCCCAGCGCGTCAATCTCCCGGAGCCTCGGCAGAAGCCCCTCCCGGTTCGCAAGCTGGATATTCAGTCCCGGCCGCGCGTTCAACTCCAAAATCAAAGGCCCCAGCAAATGATCGATGACGAAATCAATCCCGAAATAACCCAATTGAAACACGTCGTAGACTTTGGCCGCCGTCTCGAGGATTTCGTTCCAAAAAGGGATCCGGATCCCGCCGATGGGAACGTTCGTATCGGGATGCCGGTCGATCAGGTAATTGTGATGCACGCCCCCCAGCGTCACGCCGCTCAGAATATCGATCCCCGCCCCCACGGCCCCCTGGTGAAGATTGGCCTTCCCGTCCGATTCCCGGGTCGGGAGACGCAGCATCGACATCATCGGGATCCCGCGGTACAAAATCACCCGCATGTCCGGGACGCCCTGATACGCCACGGGCCGGAAAACGATGTGGCTCCGGACGCAGTATTCGATGAAAGCGATATCAGTCGTACCGCCCAGCGAATAAAGGCCGGCCAGGATATTCGTCACGTGATATTCGATATCATCCATCGTCAACGCCGCTCCGCTCGCCTTCCGCCATTCATTGCCCGTCTTCCCCTGAATCACCAGAATCCCCCGCCCTTCCGCGCCCCGGGCCGGTTTGATCACGAATTCTTTCAGGAACTTGATCTCCCGGAGATATTTCACCTCAAAATTGTGATTGATGACGAAGTACAATTCCGGTGCCGGAAGTTGATGCGTGTAAAGAAGGTCTTTGGTCTTGAGTTTGTCATCCACCAGCGGATACAGCTTTCGTTCGTTTCTCGGGAGGAGATATTCGGCATTCCGCCGGTTCATCCCCAGCAGGCCCAGTTCTCTTACCGTCTTGAATCCGATCATAGGATGTCCCTGCGCTGAATTTTTTTGAATTCACGGAACCGCCACAACTCGAGCAGGCGGAACCCCGTGTAACGCCCCAGGAGAAGCAGAAGCGCCATCACCACCAGCAGCAGTTCCGGAAAAGCAAAAAGATACGTGTGCAATTCCCGTATCCCCATCACGTAATAGGCCGCGACCGAAACCGAAATCGTGCCGAGCCCCGCCTTAAACGCGGCCTTGGTCCCGTCTTCAATCTGGATCACCGACAGCCTTTCAATGGTCCAGGTAATGATGATCATCGGGAACAGCGTGATATAGAGGATGTTTTGATGCCCGAAATTAAAGGCCACGACATTCATCACCATGATAAACATAATCACCATCGTCACGATAATGGAAAGTCTCGGGATCACCAGAATTTTCAGCGCATCGAGGATTTTCCTCAGGATCCACCCGAAAAAGATCACGACCCCCAGGCACAGCAGTCCCATTCCCAAGGAAATCTCCCGGAATGCCATCGCCAGCAGGATCGGCGCAAACGTCCCGAAAGTCGCAACCCCGACAATGGTCCTGAAAAAACTCACGACCAGCGCGCCGATGGGAATCAGCAGAAGGAATTTGACGGACGCCTGGAAATGGACCGGCAGCACGTACAAAGACCACGGGTTGTCCACGGGCGGCATTTTTTCCTTCCGGATGCTGAAGAGATATTCGAGCTTGGAAAGGCCGAGATAACGGATCAGCGCCGTATCGCCCCGGTAAAGTTCCAGGTAATGATTCGGGATATACGCGAAATAGTTATTGGTTGTGTCGAAGGGGACCCAGACCCCGTCGATATAATTTTCCGCCCACACATGCGTGATATTTTTCACGCTTTCGTTCATAATCAGCCCCCCGACCATCCGGGAAGGCATCCCAGCGGCACGGCTGAGCGCGATAAAAAGCCTCGCCTGACCTCCGCAATCCGCGACCAATTTGTCCAGCGTCTCCTTCGCGTCCTTGCTCCCGATCTCCGACTGATATTTCACCTCGCCCCGGATGAAATTGAAAATGCGCCTCAGAACGAGATAAGTCTTCTTGTCCTTCCCGATAATTTTCTTCAACAGCTTTTTCACCTTGGGGTCCGTCGATTGGATCAATTCCGACGCATTCAGCCAGGGCTGCAAATCCTGCGGATAAAACGCGACCGGGTCCTTCGGCAGTTCCAGGTCCTCCGGAATAAAAAATTCTTCGCTCGTCAATTGAGTGGAAAAGGAATACTGAATCGAGCGGGTATCATCGAGAAGTTCCGAACGCCAGTAGCCCATGCGGTTGCCGGTTACCGCGCGGTCGGTAATGGAAAAACTCATTTGCGCGTCTTCGAAATGTTCGTTATAAATAATCTGCCGGGGCGTTTTCTTGGGCAAAGTCATCCGGACCTTGGCGCGCGCCCCCTGCCCCGTGACATTCAAAATCATATTCACGCGCCACAGATGATTCGCGGGTGTATACGAAACCGCCTGCCCCCCGTGAATCACTTTGATACTGATCAATGCCGCCGCCAACGCGGTCAAAAAGAAGGCCAATAGATAAACTCTTCTGTTCATGATTTCATCCCTTTTCCGATCCTGATGTGTTTTTGCGTGTTCCGACTTTTTTCAACCCCGTATGCCCCGCCGCTTGAATTTTTTCGCCCTTCAAAATCTCCGGGACCGGTTCCGCGTCGATCCGGATTCCTCCGTCATGCTCGATCCGAAGCGTGTAAATCGTCCCGGGCAGAAAAAGGGACCCCGGCGCTTCGATCTGCGCGTTCTTGATCCCGACCTTATCCCGCATCACCGGATCCAGCGCGTACCGCCAAAAATCCCGCCACAATTGCTCCTCATATTCGCTCTGAAGCCCCGGAACTTTATACCCCCCCGGGATTTCACCGGCCTCCGTGATGTCAAACACCCGCGTGTTTTTCCCGTCCAGCGCGAACGCGCGCAGAAAGAGATAAGCGCTCTTTCCCCGCATCCGGTCCCCCTCGCGGACCAGTTTATCCTGAAACCGGATCACAAGCGACTGAAATTGAATGATATTCCCCTGAAAGGTGAAATACTTCGGGATCAAAGGTTTGCCTTGGGCGTCATATTCCAGAAATTTGATGGTCGTCTCGACCTTGTCGGTTTCCGGATTGAACCGGTTTTCCGTCACGATCACCTCGGCGATCCGGGAATCCGCGGAAAGCCGTTCGACCACCCGCTTCAAGACGGAAACTTCCCCCATTCGCTTCGCGAGTTTATAGGTCCCGAGCCCCGCGGCCAGAACGGCCAGAATGATTCCGAACGTAAAAAGAGTTTTCCCGATCGTTTTCATTTCCTTCTCATCCTCTTTCCGTCACAAATCCGATCCTGATGTTTTTCGGCTATTTTCGGACATTCTGTACCTTAACCGCGCCTGTTAAAATCCCGCCCGCCCCGAACAAAAATCGGAACGTCGAAAATCAAAAAATCGAACGGTCTTTATAGATCGAAATCAAAAGGCCGACGGCGATAAACATCGTGACCAGCGAGGACCCTCCGTAGCTCACGAAAGGAAGCGGGAGCCCCGTGATCGGCATCAGACCGACCGTCATTCCGATATTGATCACCACCTGGAAAAAAACCATCGAAACCACCCCCGCCGTGATCAGTCGGGCCCGCGTGTCCGTTGTCCGTTCGATCACGCGGATCATCCGGATGAACAGGAGCGCGAACAGCATGAGGATGAGGCAGCTCCCCACGAACCCCCATTCTTCGGCGATCACGCAGAAAATAAAATCCGTGTGATGTTCCGGAAGGAACCGGAGCCGGTTCTGCGTCCCCTGAAGGAATCCCTTCCCGAAAAACTGCCCCGCCCCCACGGCAATCTTGGACTGGATCGCGGTATACCCGGCCCCCAGCGGATCGACGTTGGGATTCAGGAACACGAGCAGCCGCCGTTTCTGGTATCCCTTCAGCAGGGCCCAGAAGACGGGGAAACTCGTCAGGGCGAACAGCGAGGTCACGACCAGATACCTCAACCGGACCCCCCAAAGAAAAAGAATGCAGAAAAGGATCGGGATAAAAATCAGCGTCGTCCCCAAATCCGGCTGTTTCAGAATAAAAATCATGGGGAAAGACACCAGAATAAACGCCACGAGAAAACGCTTCGTCTGATAACGGTTCCGGGCCCGTTCGCCCAAATACTGGGCGAGCGTCAAAATCACCGCGATCTTGGCGAATTCGGAAGGCTGGAGCGCGAACGGGCCGATTTCAATCCACCGCTGCGCGCCCAAATGCATGTCGCCCAGAATGATGACCACCAGAAGCAGCGCGATTGAAATCGCGTAGAACGCGTAAGAATACCCCAGGAGAGTCCGGTATCCGATGCGCACCACGGCCATCAGAGTCAAAATTGAAACCCCGAGCCAGGCCAGCTGTTTCAACGCGTAATCCCCGGGAAGCCCGCGCGACGCGCTGAAAATCGCGGCGACTCCGACGAGGGAAATGATGACCGCCGTATAAAAAAGCGGCCAATAGAACCCCCGGAACACTTTTTCCCTCCAATTCGCGAAATTAAACATTCGCCCCCCCCGCTCCGGGAACCGAGTCAAAAGCCCCCGTTTCCTTCATCCCCAAAACAATCTCCTTGGCCAGCTTCGCGGCGTAAAACCCTCCCGATCCGCCGTGCTCGATCAGGACGACCAGCGCGTATTTCGGATTCTCATAGGGGAAAAACCCCGAAAACCAGGAATGAGGCTCTTTGGGCGGCGCCTGAGCCGTCCCGGTTTTCCCGGCCATGGTCATAAAATCCACCCGGGCCAATTGTCCCGTCCCCCGGTCCGTCTGAATGACCCGTGTCATCGCTTTCTTGAGCAGCCGGATGCTTTCGACCCGGACGACCGGTTTACGCGTCTTCTTTGTTTTTTTCCCGGTCTTCGCGATGTGGATTTCGGGGAGATTCCCCTCCGTCGCAATCAGGCCCACCATTCTCAGAATCTGAAGCGGCGAAGTCAAGACATAGCCCTGTCCGATCGCAAAATTGAGCGTCTCGCCTTCATACCAGGCGTCGTGATACGTTTTCTTTTTCCATTCGCGGTTCGGGATCACGCCCGGGAAAACATTCGGGAGCTCAAGCTCCACGGCCTCTCCGAGCCCCAGTTCATGCGCGTAGCGGCTCAGCGTGTCGGGCCCCACGCGGCTTCCGACATTGTAAAAATAAACGTTGCAGGATTGCTCAACGGCCTCGAATAAATTGACGGCCCCGTGTCCCCCGTCCCGCCAGCACTGAAATGCCCGCGAACGCGGATTCAGCCTGAAAAAGCCCTTGCAGAAAAACCGCTTGCCGGGAGGGACCACTCCCGTATCCAGGGCCGAGAGCGCCGTCACCAGTTTAAAAACCGATCCCGGCGGATAGCCCGTCGACACCCCCCGGTTCAGCAGAGGCGATGACGGGTTCTTGAATATCCTCCCGCGTTCCGTTCCCTCTCCCGGCGACACAAAGACATTGGGATTGAAATTGGGCTTGCTGACCAACGTCAGGATTTCCCCCGTCTCAAGGTCCAGTACGATGGCGGAACCGATCCGGTCCCCGAAAATCTGCGAGATCTTCTCCTCTAGTTTGGAATCAATCGTCAGCGCAAGATCGGATCCCGGCCGGGGATCCCGCTCGCTCAGCACGCGGATCATTCTCCCCTGCGAGTTGACCTCGATCTGTTTTCCCCCGTCTTCCCCTTTCAGCTCGCGTTCGAAAATTTTTTCCACGCCGCTCCGCCCGATCCAATCGTCAAACCGGTAAAGCCCCTCATCCTCCTGCCCCCGGTATTCCCGCTTCGAAATCTTCCCCAGATAACCGATCACGTGCGAAGCACAGGTGCCCTGCGGATAAAAACGGATCGGCCGGATTTCCACGGACACTCCCGCCAGTTCCGGCTTCCGCTCCTCCAGCTTGAAAACGACGGCTTTTTTCACGTCCCGCTTCAGCAGGACGGGGACGAAGGGGGCGTCCTTCGGGTGATTGATTTTCGAGAGGATTTTCTCTTTCTTGAGCCCCAAAACCCCGGACAAAAACTCCGCGTTTTTGCCGTCGAAATCCTCGGGGATGACGAACACGTCAAAGGAAGGACGGCTGGTCGCCAGCACCGCGCCGTTGCGGTCGTAGATATCCCCCCGGGGCGCTTCCAGATAGAGCAGGCGGATGCGGTTCCGGTTCGCGAGATCGCGGTATTCCCCCCCGCAGCGGACCTGGACGTCGAAAAGGGCCAGCCCGAGACACAGCAGGGACCCGAAAACAAAGAAACGGAACAATCCGGTCCGGAATTCGAATTCCCGTATCGTCACCGGATTTCCCTTCCGGCGAAAATGGAAGCCCGTCCGCCCGAAAGTTTTTCAAAAAGGACAAACGCGAGGGGGAGAAAGCAAACCGTGTAAAGAGCGCTCCAGAAACCGCGGACCAGCTGGGCGGAAAAAACCGCGAATGACCGTTCCAGGAAAGCGTATTCCGCCGCGCAGACGGATTCGTAAAACATCGCGTACACAAACCCGCCGGAAACGAGGATCAAAAAATCCTCCCGCTCGATTTTTCCCATCAGGTATCTCGCCAGAAAACCCGACGAAACCAGCGAAAAAGTCTCCAGCCCGAACACCCGGACCGAAAAAACGTCTTTGATGATGCCGATCAGAAAAGCGACGAGCGGGGCCTGCTTCCAGCTGATCCGGAACGAGTAAAAGATCAGAAACAGCAGGAGAAAATCCGGTTTGATCCCGCCGATCGCGAAGGAAGGAAAGAGATAGAGCGAAGCGATCGCCGTCAGGGAAACGATCCAAATCATTCTGGACGGGGCAAGTTTAAGCATAGGACCTCTTCAATCCGCGAAAACGAAACGGCCGGCCGGACCTGCGCTACCAGATGCATTTGCTTTTTGTCCCGCGCGAGAGATTCCACTTTCCCGATGAGAATCCCCTGCGGATAAATGTCCCCCAGTCCGGCCGTGACCACCACGTCGCCGACCTTCACGTCGGATTCCAGATCGATAAATTTCATCTCAAGAAAAGTCCCGCCCGTCCCCATCACCAGGCCGGCGTCCCGCGTCCGCTCGATCAGGGCGCTGACCCGGGCCTCCATGTCCCGCAAAAGAATCATCCTCGACGTCTGAGGCCCCACCTCCACCACCTTCCCCACCAGGCCGGCTTCGTTCACGACCGGCATTTCCTTCCGGATGCCCTGCCGGCTCCCCTTGCTGAGAACCGCCCAATGGCTCAGATGCGTCACGTCCCGCGCCAGGACGCGGCAGACGATCGTTTTATAAGAAATCCTTTTTTTGAGATCCAACGCGATGCGAAGCCGGTTGTTTTCGTATTCCTCGTCGCGAAGGACGGCGTTTTCGCTTTCGAGCTCGGCGACTCGCCGGCGGAGCTCGCGCGTCTCGCCGAAAAGAGAGAGAACATCCCGGACGCCGTCGGAGACGTCCGTCAGGTTTTGGCGCGCCGCGGCACCCACGGAAAGAACGGGCTGGGTCAGGGAAAAAAACGCGGACCGGATGATCTCGCCCAGCGGAGTGTAACGGCCGGCCAGAAGGAGAGGAATTAAAATAAGGGCGACAACCCAAAAAGGCCTTTTCCGTTCCACCGAAGTCCAAAACTCCTCAGGTTAAAAGCGTTTCAGAACTCAAAGAATCGAACATGGCAACCGGAAGACTTAAAAACACACCTCCCGATCCCTGTTCCGAACGATTCGAAAGGACAAACGGCAGGAGCGGTTCAGCGCTCGTATTTTTGAGGAGAAGTGCCGGTATTGACCTGAAGTTTTTTCAGGAGATTGATGTCGCTCAAATATCTTCCGGTCCCCAGCGCGATCGCGGTCAAAGGATCTTCGGCGATATGCACCGGCAGGCCGGTTTCCTCGCTGACCAACCGGTCCAATCCGCGCAGCAACGCGCCTCCTCCGGCCAGCACAATCCCCCGGTCGATCAAATCCGCCGAAAGTTCGGGAGGCGTCCGTTCCAGAGTGATGCGGATAGCTTCGAGAATCGATGAGAGCGGTTCGGAAAGCGCATCGCGAATTTCCTGACTCGTGATCGTGATGGTCTTGGGCAACCCCGCCAGAACATCTCTCCCCCGCACTTCCATGGTCATTTCCGGTTCCAGAGACGCCGCGGAACCGATCCGGATCTTGATGTCCTCCGCCGTCCTTTCACCAATCATGAGATTGTAGCTCTTCTTGATGTGATTGATGATCGCATCGTCAAATTCGTCTCCGCCGATCCGGATGCTCTTGGAAAAAACAATCCCCGAGAGCGAAATCACCGCCATCTCGGTCGTCCCGCCTCCGATATCCACGATCATGCTTCCCGAGGGTTCCTGCACCGGAAGCCCCACGCCGATCGCCGCCGCGATGGGCTCTTCCACCAGAAAAACGGGACTGCGGGCCCCCGCCCTTTCGGCGGAATCCTTCACGGCGCGCTTCTCCACTTCGGTGATCCCGCTCGGCACCGCGATCAAGACCCGGGGACTGATCAGCGTTCTTTTCTTGTGCACCTTCCGGATAAAATAGCGGAGCATGGCCTCCGTGATGTCAAAATCCGCGATCACTCCGTCTTTCATCGGCCGGATCGCGATAATGTTTCCGGGCGTTCTTCCCAACATCCGCTTGGCGGCCTCTCCGACCGCGACGACATGATTGGTCCCGCGCTCGATCGCCACCACGGAAGGCTCGCACAAAACCACTCCCTGCCCTTTGACGTAGCACAGGGTATTCGCCGTTCCGAGGTCAATCCCGATATCCGTTGAAAGAAACCCGAAAGCCTTATCGATCCATTGAATCAGCGCTTTAATCATTTTTTTTCTCTCGAAGTTTTTCAAAAAAATACATTGCGGGAAGTATACCGAACAATCTAGGGGGTGTCAATAGAGTAAGGAACGTCAAAGACTCTCTAAGTCCTTGAAAAAAGAGGGATAGGAAATATTGACGCAATCGCTCTCCGCGATCTCCGCCCCGTCCTCGGAACGCAGTCCCGCCACCGCCATCGACATCGCCACCCGGTGATCCCCGAAACTCGAAACTTTCCCTCCCCGGAACCCTTCTTTCCCCCGAATCACGCACCCGTCCGGAAGCTCCTCCGCCTCCGCGCCGAGCCGCCCGAGATTCTCGCACATCGCCCGGATCCGGTCCGATTCCTTGACCCGGAGTTCTTCCGCCCCGCGGATTTCGGATTTTCCGCGGGCCAGCGCGCAGGCCACCATCAAAACGGGGAGTTCATCGATCAGAGAAGGGATTTTTTCCTTGGTCAATTTGACCGCCTGAAGATTCGAGGACCGGACCCTCAAATCCCCGACGGGTTCCCATTCCTCGCGGACGTTTTCAAGGGCGATCGAAGCCCCCATCTCTTTCAGGACGTCCAGAATTCCCGTCCGGGTCGGATTCAATCCGACTTCTTTGATGACCACTTCCGAATCCGGGACCAGGCAGGCCGCGACGATAAAAAAAGCGGCGGAAGAAATATCCCCGGGAATCCTGATTTCCCGGGGCGTCAGCTTTTCCGTCCGCTGGACGACCGAAACTTTTCCTTCTTTCCGGAAATTCGCCCCGAACAGTTCCATCATCCTCTCGGTGTGATCCCGGGACGGCAAAGGCTCCTTCACCTGCGTCGGGCCTTTCGCGAAAAGCCCCGCCAGCAAAACGGCGGATTTCACCTGCGCGCTGGCCACCTCGCTTGAAAACTGAATCCCCTTCAGCTTTCCTCCCCGTATCGTGAGCGGAGGGAAATTCGCGTCTTCCGGTCCCTGGATCTTGGCTCCCATCTTCCGGAGCGGGTCCGTCACCCGTTTCATCGGGCGCCTGGAAAGGGATTCATCGCCCGTCAGGGTCGCGATAAAAGGCTGCCCCGCCAGGATCCCGAGCATCAGCCGCATCGTCGTCCCCGAATTCGCGAGATACAATTCCTTCTCCGGCTGGACAAGCCCGCCCAAGCCCTTTCCGCAAACCAGAAGCTCGCCGGGCGCGGTCCGCTCGATCCCGATCCCCATCTGGGAAAACGCCCGCATCGTCGCGAGGCAGTCTTCTCCCTCAAGAAAATTGTGGATACGGCTTTCGCCTTCGGCCAGCGACGCCAGCATGACCGCGCGGTGGGAAATTGATTTGTCCGCGGAAGGCAACACGACGCCTCCCAAGCGGTTTCTGGGAGAAATGATTCGGAAAGACACGGAGTTTATTAGCTTCTTCTTCGAATGTGAACTTTGAGTACTTGCAGTTCGTCCAGGATTTTCTGCTGGTTCGAAAGGATTTCTTTCTGTTGATTCTGTATGTCGGCCACCTTCTGCTCAAGGCCCTTCAGCTGCTGCGTGATCCCGAGTTTCGTATCGGCGTCCGCGGCAAAAACCGGCGCCCCAATACTTCCGGCCAGCAAAAAGAAGACCGAAACCATCGAAAGGAAACGTCTTCTGAACGAAAGCCGTCCGGCCCTCATGGGATTTCAGCTCCGCTCACAGGAGCATTTCGGCAGAATCGCGACGGCGTATTTTTTCCTGAAGAAAAGCGCGCCGCTCATCATCAGGACCCCCAGCGGGACATCCCGGAGAAAATGGATGGCCGTAAACGGCAGGGACGCGGCGTAGCAATCGATCAATCCTTTCAGGGTGTGCGGGTAGATCGCGGAATATCCCGCGAGGCAATTCCCCATCAGCCACACGCCGAAGCTCGAGAAAATTTCATAGCCCAAAATCGCCGCCACCGCATACCCCGCGAGATGCGCGACTGACGTCTTTTTCAACGCCAAGGCCTTCCGGATGCCGAATACGGCGGCCAGAAGCGGAAGCAGGGTAAAAAGGTGGATGATCGAAAAATCCGTGAAAAAGGACTTGCACACAATCATCGCGACCGGGACCCCGTAAGCCAGGATTCTGTTGCGAAAAAGAATGCCGCCCGCCAAGGCCAAAGGGACCAAAGGAAAGAAAGTCAGAAACATGATTTTACCTCCGTTTAAAATTTCACTGTTCAGTTGTGAACGCTTTACCGTATGCGGCAAAAACCCGCGTTCAATCGGAAATCAGTATAGTGCGAATCATAATTCGAGACAAGCAAAATAGAAACTCAAAAAACGGCTAAAATGCCAAACAACCGTTTAAAAGTTTCCCGGGCTTTAAGCTTTAATGTTTGGCAAATCGACTTCCGCGACCGGCGGTTCGTCCGCTCCAGCGCCGACTCACATTGAAATTAATACGAGTAATCTTTCAAGGATGTCGGTGCAGCCCTCAACTTCGATCGAAAGTTTTTTAATTAAAAGTGGTTGAGGACAGCGGCGTCCGCCCGCCTGCACTCTCACCGTTTGGACAGGCGCTTCGCGCCAGACCAAGCTCCAAACGGTTGCGAGAGCTCGCTCCAGTCAGATTTGCCAAACGAAAAGAATATTGTTTTAAGCGCACAAAAACTTCTGCATTGTTACTTAGCGTCGATACAAAGCAAGACGCAGTGCTAGCCAAAAGTTCGCGAAGGACAAACCATCCAGGTTTGTCCGTAGTGCCGCAACAAAGAATGTTGCGGCCACCGTGACTTATCCCAATAGGGACTGCTTCGCGGTGTTCACTACGTTCCATAAGTCACGTGCTCATTTAGAACTCCCACTTCATACCGAGCACAAATTCTCTCGGCGCGCCGGGATTGACGAATAAATAGCGCCCGGCCGGGGCGATGCTCGTCCCCCACGACTGCGCGGCAATCGCCCGCGAGTAATAGCTCTCGTCGAACAAATTGTTGACCTTGAAATAAAAAATCTTCTTCCTCCACTCGTACGAAAGCATCATGTTCCAGACGATGTACGGCTTGATCCAATATCCCGTCGCGTCCAGATTGGCTTCATCCGTCGATTCATAAGATTGCGGGTGCTGTCGCCCGGTAAAAGTCCCGTCCATGGAAATCCGGAAACCGTCCAGCGGAAATCCGAACCGCTGAAAAGGGACCGCCGACGCGCCCATCGTAAACCGGTTTTCCGGCACCTGTCCCAGCGCGCGCCCGTCATACGGCACGCCGTCCGCGTCCGTCTCCCGGACATAAGCCTTCATCCAGGTATAGGAACCGTACACCTTCACCTCTTTGACCGGTTTCGCGTCCAGCCGGAATTCCACTCCCGTCCGCCGGCTTTTCCCCAGATTCGAATTCCCCCCGAAGGGCGTCGCGGCCGTGATCATCGTATTGTCGAAAACGATTTCATCCTTCATGTCGATCAGGAAGTAGCTCATCTTAAACTGGGCCTGATCCTTGTACCGCAGGCGAGTCCCGACTTCATAGCTGTCCGATTTGACCGGGTTCAGATTCTGGGAAACCGTTCCGGCAAACGGCGCGATTTCACTGATATCGGGGACACGAAATCCCTGGGAATAATTGCCGAAAATATCGACGCAGCGATGGACCTTGAGCGTCAGGCCCGTCGAAGCGCTGGACTGATGCCAGCGGCGGCTCAAATTATCCGCCGGCGTAAGATAATCTTCCGTGTTCAGCCAGCTGAAATCGTGCCGCATCCCGAAATAGGCGATGACCCGCTCATACAATTCCATCGTCTCCCGCCAAAACAGCGCCGTCGACACGGGCCACGCGCTGCGTTCCGTCTGCCGCGGAAGGTCCTCCTGCACGTTCCCCTGAAACGCGTACTGCCGGAGCGCTTCGTTCGACGCGTCCGTATACTCGAAACCGAGAGAGGTCTGATTGACGAGCCAGGTCGTCCACGCGTCCCGGTAATCGATCTGCCCGATCAAATCCGTCGCGCGGGATTTGTCCGTCACAAGGCTCGTATTGGGATCAAAGCCGTACGTCCAGTCCGTGAACGTCGCGGAAGTCGTGTAAAAATGGCTCCGGTTGACCCTCCAGTAATTTAAAATCGAAGCGTTGATCCGGTTGTCCCAGAATTTTTTGTTCGCGTCCATCTGGACAATCGTGTTCTTGAACTTCCGGCCGTCCAACGTCTTCAGGCTTTGCCGCGAATTCTGATGAAACTGCTCGAGCGTCAGCTCCCCCGGATTCGAGATCGCGTCTTCCGTGTGCTTGACCCCGACGCGAAACCCTCCGCCGTCATCGGGCAATTCATAACCCGCCTTGATGTCGAAATTCGTGATCCGCCACTCCCCGTTTTCGCGGAATCCGTCGTTCACGTCCCGCCCGCCGTTGAAATAATAGGTAAACCGTCCGCCGAGACCCGTCCAGCGGTCCTGAATGCTCCCGCTCAAGCCCTGATTAAACCGGAGCCCGTGAAAGCTCGACCATTCCATTCCCCCGAAAAGACTCAAGGGTTTCTCACTGGGCCGGCGGGTCGTCAGATGGACGACTCCCGCGAACGCGTCGCTTCCGTAGACCGGTGAAGAAGACCCCCGGTCCACCTGGATGGATTCCACGTCATTCATCGGAAGAAGCGGATAGGTCACGGCCTTTCCGTCCACCTCGTTCACGCGGATTCCGTCCACCAGAAAAACAACGGCGCGGCTTTCGGGAAAACCCCGGAGCGAAAAAGTTTTGTCGAGGCCGTTCCCGACCGCGTCAAACAAAATAGCGCCTTCCGTGTCCTCGACCGCGTCCTGAAAAGTCCGGTACGCTTCATGCCCGAGTTCTTCCTTCGATTTATACGTCACATTGGCGGGGACATCCTCCAGGAGAGGATCAAAACTCGACAGCCGAGATGCGATCACGGTGATTTCGTCGGAACTTGAGATCTCGGCTTCGTCGCCGGAAGGGCCTTTCAAAAAGCCCTTGAGGCGGGCCGGCCACCGGGTCGGGGAATTTTCCGTGCTTTCGGATGATTGATTTTGTTGTCCGGACCGGGCATCGCCGGTACCGGCAAACCCGTTCGAAAAACAGGACTGGACCGCGAGAGAGGCGATCAAACACGCGCTGAGAAACTTCAAAAACCGTCTTGCCATTTTTTCCTCCTTTATCTTGCGTAAAGTTGGACGGTTAAAACCGGAAATACGGAATCCGGCCCCTCCCTGACAGACGGTTCAAGAAACTCCCGAGGTCAAAAAAAAATCCTTAGCGAAAAATCCGCTAAGGATATACCCGTTGTCATCCTCAAAAACCTCTTGAATTTCTTTCCTCTGTCCACGGAGGAGAAACATCCTTCTTCGGCAGGTCTTCTGACTCCTAGATCATCCTCCTCCCGCTCCTTCCCGGGTTGCCGTTGCCGGCTCCCCAGTGGTTCACGCGGGATTCGTCCCTAGTTACAGCGGCGGGACCGTGATGGTTTCGCACCATCTTCCCTTCACCGAACGGATTCTACACTTCAAAAAAGAGCGACTTCCTGAAACCGGCGCCCATCATAGCCGAGAAAAAAACAAAGTCAACTTTATTTGCGTTTTGATCCGGCGAGACTTCTTTCCCGCCTTTATTTTACGGTCAAGACGGCGTTCTTTGAGCCGAATACATTCGCGACCGTTTCTTTGGCATTCGGATCGTCCGCCCATTTCCCGTCGACAAAAAACCGGTATTGATAGCGGCCGGGTTTCAGAAGCAGAGAACCTTTCCAATTCCACTGCCCGTCCCGCGTCAACCCGAACGAAAGGGGATTCCACTGGTTAAAGGTCCCCCCGACGCCGACGCTTTGCGCGCGAAGGTTTGAAAGCCGGAATTCAACCGCACGCCCTTCTTTCGCAATCGTCCGGCTCCCTTCCGGTTTCGACGACGCGTTCGACGGGCCGTAATTTATTTTTCCTTTTTGCGAAAACATATTTTCCTCCTCCCGGTTATTTCCAAAACCGTTTAAGCGGACGGTCTCCCGATACCGCGCCCGCCCTTCAATTTCCCGCTTCCGAAAACGACAAGGTATTTTCCCGCGCTTCCTCCTCGACAAGGACCTTCAAAACTTGTCCGGGAGAATCCGAGGCGAGGATCAAATCTCTGATGAACTTATCCCTCAAAAGCTTCGCGACGTTCGAGAGCGCCTTCAAATGTTCCCCGACGGATTTCTCGGGGTAAGCGATCAGAAACAAAATGTGCACGGGTTTTCCGTCCAGGGCGTTAAACTCAATCCCTTTTCTCGAAACCGCAAGAAAACCTTTGGACGCCGTAATCGCGCTGATCCTCGCATGCGGGATGGCGACACCGTTTCCGATGCCCGTTGAGCCCAGCGCTTCCCGCTTGAGAAGCGCCGAGAGCAAAGACTTCTGACTGACCTTGGGACAAGAAGCCGAAAATTTCCTGACCAGCAGCTGAAGAGCCTGCCGCTTGTCTTCCCCTTCGAAATCCAGCACGATTTCCGACTCAGAAAGCAATTCTTCGATTTTCATTTATTTTCCTTTTCCGGCGCCGGTCAAACGGGACTTCCCTGCTTGCCCGTTTTTTCCAGGGCCGGCAGGCAAACGCGCATATGATAGAGCTCTCCGTCCGACAGCGGTTGTTTCTGTTCGATTTTCTTCGCGATGCGCTCGCACATGAAGCATCGCTTGCCCAGCGCATAATATCTCCGAATAAACTCTTCCGTTTTTTCGGAACTCAATTCCGGCTTAATCGCGCGGCCCTCCTTTCCGCCGCCGCGGCACACATGCTTTCCGCGGCTCTTTCCCGTATTTCATTTCACGATCAAAACGGAGCATTCAATTTGCCCGGCAAGGGCTTTCGCGAACGAGCGGAAGCGGTGATCTTTCCACTCCTCCGTTTCGTTGGCCCCCAAGATCAGCAAATCCGTCTCTTCCGATTCACAGCATTTCAGGATCGCTTCCTTGACCCGCCCCAGCGACACCTGACATTCCGCTTTCACTTTGCAGGCGTTCAAAAAATACTCGGCCCGCGCGTGCGCCATGCGCAGCGAAGGGGACGAAGAAACCCCCGCGGTAAGCACTTTCAACCGGCACCGCCGGAACTTTCCCAAAGTCGCGGCAATCCCGAGGGCCTGATCGTTCAATCTTCCGCTCACGGAAACGTAAAGGACGCGCCTGAATTCCCGGTTGAAATTTTCCGGTATCGCCAGCACGGGGCATCGGGTTTCGAGCAAAAAATCTTCTACCGAAAGAAATCCGTTCCCCGTCGAAACCGCGAGGACATCTTCTCCGGGAGAAAGCCTTTCGAGCGTCCCGGCCCATGAACGTTCGCAGGCCGCCATCTCCCAGGGGACCTTGCTGCCGGCGGATTCCCTTTCCAAAAATGATTTGTAAAAAATTTCCTTTTGAGGCCTTTCCAAAAAGAATTCCCGGGGCAGAAAAACGCTCAGGGAACCCCGCAACGCCCCGGCAAACCGCATGGCGGCCAGCAAAAAACCGGTGAACGACCCTTTTTCGGGAACCAGAGCGACGACCCTCTTGTTCTGAGCCCCCTCATCTATCCTCTTCATTTCGCCCGACACGCTTAAAGACCTCTTTGACCCACGAGTTTTTTTGCGAATACCGAAAACTTTTCCGCAGTAAAGAAGACGCTTGTTGGGACGAGATCTTCAAAATAAACGAAAATTCCTGGCTCAATCCTTCCGCGGCGCGTTGAAGGATTTTCCGTTCCTCATGAGAAATATGGCTCTCCGCGACATCCGAAAGGATCAACAAAACTTTCGCAAGCGCCCCCGGCGTATTTTCCTTCGCCAAATGCCGGATTTGCGCGTCCCGTTCTTCCTTTTGCGTTCGGTCCGTCCCGTTCCCTTTTTTCAGGAACGCAAGGATTTTCATCGCCTCGGTCTTTGAAATGGGCGTATGGAACCCGGCTTCCTGAACGCGATCCACCGAGACAAAAAAACGGGGCCGCGCGCACTTCTCCTTGAGCGGTTCAAGGCAGTAGCACAAGTCGTCCCGTCCCAGCATGTTTTGACGCGTAATCTCTTTGATCAGACAGAGACCGTGCCGGGAGTGATAAAGCTTGTCCCCTGTTTCAAAAGCGATTTTTCTTCGAATCATAAAAATTACCTCAAATTCGCTCGGATTTCCGTTCAGAACAACCGGTTGCCGCGGCTTCCGGGACGCAAAGGAGGGCGAAAAAGCTCTTCCCGAAACGAAACTATTGATATATGGCAATATGAGAAATTACTCATATATACAGCAAAAAAGAAGAGCTGTCAACGGATAATTCCGACAGCTCAACGCGAACCGTCCTACTCTTTCCCCAGACTTTCCAGAAGTTTCTCGCTCCGTCTGAGTTTCTTTTTCAACACGATCGAGATCGGCCGCAAGACCTTAAACACATCATGGTCATGAATGCTGTAATAGACGGTTGTTTTTTCCTGGCGGGCCTCCAGGACCCCCAACCCTCTCAAAACCGCCAGGTGCCGGGACAAATTCGACTGCTCCACTCCCAGCGCCCGAACCAGTTTCCCCACGCTCGCCTCACCGTCTTTCAGATATTCAATGACCGAAAGGCGGACGGGGTGCGCGAGGCCCTTCAAAAAATCCGCTTTGATTCTGAAAACCATGTCATCCATGAATTCGCGCTAATCCTTTCGCCGTCCCGCCCGCGGATCAAAGATACGGATCGCTTTTCTCGAGATAATTCGCGACGTAATCCTTCACGCCGTCGCGAAGCGTGGAAAACGGATGTCCGCAGCCGGTCTTCCGGAGGTTCGAAAGATCCGCCTGGGTCCGGTACTGGTATTGATTCTTCAGGGAATCCGGCATATTGAAATATTCGATTTTCGGCGAGAGCCCCAGCGCTTCGAAAATGGCCCGCGCCAGTTCATTCCACGTCTGCGCCTTCCCGGTCCCGAGATTGAAAATCCCCGTTTTCCCGGGGTGGTCCCACGCCCAGAGCATCACCGCGACCGCGTCTTTCACGTAAATAAAATCCCGTTTCTGCTCTCCGTCCGCGAATTCCGGCTTGTAGGATTTAAACAGGCGGATTTTCCCCGTCTGCTTGATCTGCTGATACCCCTTATGGACCATACTCCGCATTTCTTCTTTATGATATTCATTCGGCCCGTATACGTTGAAAAATTTAAAACCCGTCAGTTTTTTCTGAAGCTTGTTCTCAAGGACCCAGAGATCGAACGCCTGTTTCGACAGACCGTAAAGGTTCAGCGGCTTTAATTTCGGGATCACCGCTTCGTCGTCCGAATACCCCTGCTCCCCGGCCCCGTAAGTCGCCGCGCTCGAAGCGTAGATCAGGCGCTTCCCCTCCCGGAGAGACCATTCGGCCAGCTCTTTGGAGTACAGATAATTGGTCTCCCACAGATATTCCCTGTTGGTCTCAGTCGTGTCCGTGCAGGCCCCCATGTGAAAAATAACTTCGATTTCCTTATTTAAGCGGCCCTTCGCGAGCTCCTTCAGAAAATCTTTCTTCTCGAAATAATCCGCAAATTTCCGCTTCTTGAGATTGGAGGCCTTCGGGCATTCCGTCCCGCGGTTGTCCACCAGTAAAAGGTCCGTCCTGCCCAGCTCATTCAGTCTCCCCGCAAGACAGCTTCCGATAAATCCCGCACCACCCGTCACAACAATCATCGTATTCCGCTCCTTTGCTCAATTGCAAATTTCCTCAAAAGATTAAATAGAATCGCCGGATTTGTCAAAGATTTTCATATATTCTAAACGGTAGTAAAGAATCTCTATGCATTTAAAGCGGCGGGGAGCCTAGGACGGCAAATCTGATTGGAGCGAGCTCTCGCAGCCGTTTGGAGCTTGGTCCGGCGCAAAGCGCCGGGACAAACGGCGAGAGCGCAGATGGTCGGTTGCCGCCGGAGCAACCGAACCATCGATCGCGAAAACAGATTTGCCGAATCGTTCGGCTCACTCATTGAAGACTTTTTGTGCGTTTACTTAAGGTCGGCTTGACAAAGAAGACCGGTGCGCTACAATTTCGCGATATGATCTCCATTCAATCCCTGACCATGCGGTACGGTTCCTTCACGGCACTCGACCGGGTTTCCTTTGAAGTCCGGGAGGGAGAAATCCTCGGCCTCCTCGGACCCAACGGGGCCGGCAAGACGACCCTGATGCGGATCCTCACCACGTATCTTTATCCGTACTCCGGGACGGCCGAAATCTCGGGCTCGGACATCCTGAAAGACCCGATCGGTGCGCGCCAGAAAACCGGTTATCTCCCGGAAAACGTCCCGATTTACCCGGAAATGCAGGTCGAGGAATATCTGATTTTTTCGGGGCATGCCCGGAACCTTTCCGGGAAGGCCCTCGTCGACCGCCTGGAATGGGTCAAGGCCGAATGCGGGCTGAAACCCGTCTGGAAACACCGCCTGACGGAACTTTCAAAAGGCTACCGCCAGAGGACGGGACTCGCCCAGGCGCTGATTCACGATCCCGAAGTATTGATTTTAGACGAACCCACGTCAGGCCTCGATCCTCTGCAAATCATCGGTATTCGCCAGTTGATCCGGACGCTCGCCGCGAAAAAAACGATTATTTTTTCCACGCATATTTTGCAGGAAGTCGAAACACTCGCGGACCGCATTGTCATTATCAACGACGGAAAAATCGTCGCGAACGGGACGGAATCGGAACTCAAAAAAAAGGCCTCCGGCTTTCAGCAAATCCGCCTCGCGGTGCGCGAAGAAGAACCGGCGGTCAGAAAAGCCCTCGACGATCTGAAACTCTGCGAGGAGATTCAACCGCTCGGAATTTCGGAAGCGGGTTACCGGCGTTTCCGGATCCGCGGCAGGCCGGGAAAATCCCTTCTTCCCGAAATCGATGCGCTGGTCAAAGCGAAAAACTGGGCGCTGGGCGAGCTCGCGGAAGACGACACGGGCCTCGAGGAAGTTTTTATCCGCCTCCTCGCTTCCGGGAAACAGGAGGCCGCGCATGGCTAAGGCCGGCAGCCTGACCATCCTGAAGCGGGAACTTTCGGGCTACTTCAATTCCCCGATCGCCTATCTTTTCGCCATCGTCTTCACCCTGCTCACGGGAAGTCTTTTCATGAGCCAGTTCTTCCTGGTGTCCGTGGCCGACATGCGCGCGTTCTTTCAGTTCATGCCCGTCATCCTCTGCGTCTTCCTCCCCGCCGTCACGATGCGGCTCTGGGCGGAGGAGAAAAAAGACAACACCTACGAGCTCTTGCTGACGTTCCCGATGAAACCGGGCTCCCTCGTCGGCGGGAAGTTCCTGGCGAGCGTCCTGTTCTTCGCTTTTTCTCTCGCGCTCACGCTGCCGATCCCCGCGATGGTCGCCGTCCTGGGGAGGCCGGACCCGGGCCCCATCCTCGGCGGATACCTGGGCACGCTGTTCGCGGGGACTTTTTTTCTCGCGCTCGGCATTTTTATTTCGGGTCTCTTCCGGGACCAGATCGTCGCTTTCATCGTCACCCTGCTCTGCTGCTTCCTTTTATTCCTCACGGGCACAGAATTCATCGCCTCATCCCTCGACGGATGGCTCCCGGGGATGGGCTCTTTCCTGAGAAAATTTTTCGGGTTCACGCTTCATTTCGCGGGGTTTCAGAAAGGGGTCATCGACGTCCGCGACGTTTTATATTTCGCGGCCGGCACGGCGGTCTTTCTCGTCCTGAACGGGTTCTGGATCGAAGGGCGGATGCGCCCCAATCAGAATAAAATCTTCGCCTCCGCCGCCGCGATCCTGATCGCCATTTTCGTCTCGTCCAACTGGCTTTTCGCCGGATTCAATCTCGGGCGCTTTGACCTGACCGAAGGACATCTCTACACCGTCTCGCCGGTCTCCAAGAAAATCCTCGCCGGCCTGAAAGCGCCCGTCACGGTCAAATACTACGTGTCCCCCCAGGAGAAAATGCCGACCGGCCTCAAGACCCTGGAGCAGGACGTCATCGACAAGCTCGACGAGCTGAAAATCGCCTCCGGCGGGAAATTACAATATAAGGTATTCCATATGGAGGCCGCCAATATCGTCCGGGCCGACAAGCCCGGAAAGGAAGAGTCCCTCGAAGTCTCCCTGGAGCGCAAGGGGATTCAGCCTTTTCAGGTCCAGTCCATCGAGGCCGACGAACTGGGCGTCCGGTTGGTTTACTCGGCCGCCGCCGTCGCATATCTGGAGAAAGCGGAAGAAATCCTCCCGAGAATCATCCCGGCCAATCTGGACGAACTCGAATATCTCCTGATGTCCAAGATTTACCGCATGACGCTCCCGAAAAACCCGGAAGTCGCGGTCTTCGCCCCGTACCAGCAGGCCCAGACGGATCCGGCCATGGCCGCCCTGCTCGCGCAGCTCGGCCAGTCCATGCCGGAAAACCGGGTCAACGACGATTACCGCCTGATCCCGCTCATCCTCAAGCACGAAGGATACAAGACGAAAAGAATTCGGCTGACCCAAGAAGATCCGATTCCTCCGGGGACGGACACCCTCGTGATTCTCGAACCCGAGAATCTCGGCGAAGAACAGCGCGGGGAAATCGCGCGTTTCCTTTCCCGAGGCGGAAGCGTTTTCATGGCGGTTCAGACGCGCCTGTTCGAATACAATCCGTCCCGGCAGGAAGGGCTCAGCATCGTACCGGTCCCCAAAAACCCGGACGTCAATCCGTTGCTCGCCCGGTGGGGGATCGGCGTCAGCGATGATTTTCTGCTCGACAGCCGTCAGGAAGTACTCAACATCGCCGGAGGGATGAGGATTGGCCCGTTTGCGTTCTCCGTTCCGGTCAAGCTCCCCTTTCACATGCGCATCGATTCGAAAGAAATGAACCCGGACGTGTCGATCACGGCCCGGCTGGAACCGATCTTATACCTCTGGGGATCCGCGCTCACGATCGACCGGCAAAAGATCGAATCGCTCGGTCTGAATCTTACGACATTGCTTCTCTCGGGCCCGAAATCCTGGACCATCCCCGCGCAAAACGAACCCTTTTCTCCCGACATCCTGTCGTCCGCGGCCCCGAAAGAAAAAGGGCCTTTCCCGGTCGCCGTTCTGCTTGAAGGCAATTTCCCCGGCGAACCCGGTCAGCCGGGCACTTCCGATCCGCAGACGGAAGAACCGCCTCAACGGCCCGGGAAACTCATCCTGATCGGAGGGGTACTCCCCTTTCAGGAAACCTTTTTCCGGGAAGGCGGGCATCTGAACTTTTTCCTGAATTCCGTCGACGCGTTAAGCCTCGGCGAAGACTTGATCCGCATCCGCGCGAAAAAACCCGTCGACCGCGCCATCCGGAGCGTCTCGACGCCGGAAAAACTCGCCTGGCGCTTTTTCACCGTCCTCCTGATTCCCATTCTCACGGCGCTGGGCGGCGCATTCAGAATCCTCTCGCGCGCACGGACTAAAAAGATTTACCTCGAACGGCTGCGGTCCGCGTCATGAGCGCCCGGCAGATTTTCCTGCTCGTCTTCATCTTGCTGGCCATTTTGGCCGGAATCGTTTTCCGCTCGAAACGTCATCCGCCCGAGCTCGTGTCCGAAGAAACCGCTTCGATCGCCCCGGGTTTCGCGCCGGCGGACGTCCGGGAAATCCTGATCCGGGAATCTTCGGATGAAATCCGTCTCGTCCGGGGCGAAACGCTCTGGCAGGTCGCCTCGCTCTGGAACGCCGGAGCCGATCAAAAGAAAATCGCGGACCTCCTGGATTCCGTCGAAAAACTCGAGGGCGAGGAACGCGCGAGCGGCACAGCTCTTTTCTCTGATTTCGGATTAGGCGACGCCGAAGGCCTGCATCTCATCCTGAAAGCGGGCCCGGAGACGCCTCTTCATCTTATCCTCGGCACCAAAGCCAACCGGTTGCACGAAATTTTCCTGAGGCGGGAAGGCGACGAAAGAATCTTCGTCTCCTCAAGCGATCTTGCGCTCAATCTCGGGATTTATCAGGACCCGCGGGCTTCTAAAATCGATCCGAATTTCTGGGCCGATCTTAGCCTTTTTTCGTTCAAACCCGGCGACGTCGTCAAAGCGGAAATCCGTGAAGGCAGCGCCGAATGGCGGGAAGCGGGGTCCGGCCTCCCGTTCGAGAAAGACCCCAAAGCCCTGACGAAGTATTACGAAAGCCTTCTTGCCGTCAAAGCCGCTTCGATCGCCGACCCCAACGGCTCGGGATACGGTTTCGAGACGCCCGCGTGGGAACTGCGACTGACGCTCTCGGACGGCTCGCAAAAAACCCTTTCCGTCGGAAATCCGGCGGATGAGAAAAACGGCGGCCGATATGTCCGGGTCTCCGGACTGAATACGGTTTTCAAAATGTCCGGGCGCGCGCTCAAGCAAATCCGGCCCGACGAGCCCCGTCTGATCCGCTCCAATCCGCTCGGGATCGGGGAGACCTCCGGTATTCTCAGGCTTTCGGTCAAAACGCCTCAGGAGAAATTGTCCCTCGCGCCGAAAGAAAAAAGCTGGCCCGAGCTTGAAAATTACGTCGCCGCGCTGAGATTATTCGGCGTCTCGCGTCTTGAATCCTCCGAACGCGACAAGCAGAAAAAGCGGGAATACCGGATCGAAGTCGAACAGGACGGATTACCCCGCGCGCAAATATCCTGCAGCAGTCTCGAAGGGGAAAAGGAAGAGGCCTTTTGCGTCAATGAAGAAAGCAAGCAGGGCTTTTTCGTCGCGAAGCCGGTCTTTCAATCCCTGTTCGAGAAACTCGAAAGTCTAAAGCCCCCCGCGGACAAGGCCCCCGAAAAAACTCAGGCGTAACCGTTGAAAGCGCTGACCTCATTCATCGGCTTCCGGATTTTGGCGGCGGACCGGGGATCGAGCGAATACCCCAGGGAAATCACGATATCGATTTTTTTGTCTTTCGGAATTTTCAGGATTTCCTTCAGGGGTTTCTCGTCGAACCAGCCGATCCAGCAGCTCCCGATCCCGAGTTCCTCGGCCTGAAGGATCAAATGCTCGCAGGCAATCCCGATATCGATAAGATAATAGCGCGTGTCCCGGACCTGTCCTCCGACCGCGCTCAGGAAAGAGCCTTTCTCCGACACCACCGCGATCAGTACCGGCGCTTCCGCGGCAAATCGATTGATGGAATAAATCCCGGAAAAAATCCGGTCGCAGATCCGGGCTTTGAGCTCCGGCTTGTCGATCACGATAAATTTCCACGGCTGGCTGTTGCACGCCGACGGCGCGAGCCGCGCGGCTTCAAGGCATTTGAGAACATCTTCCCTCGGAATCGCCTGCCCCGAATACTTCCGGACACTTTTTCTCCCGGTAATCAATCTCATTAACGACATCGCCCGATTTCCCTTTTTCCTTCTTAAGTTCTTTTAGTCTTTTGTTTTTAATCTTCTGTTTTTAGTCTTTAGTCTGTTGTCTTTGGTCTTCGGTCTGTAGTCTGTGGTCTTCAGTCTTTGGTCTTGAAAACCGTTCCGAGAGATTTCATCAGGGCAAACGCGGCGTGCTGGGTGTAATCGATCCTCTGCGCGTTATTGATGACGGACTGACGGAACCCCCCGACGGCCCGGTCGGCATTCGGGAGAAAAAAAGCCTGCGCCCACGTGCATTGCGTCTGCATCACATAACGGATACCCTGGCGGATCGCGGTCCCGTACCGCTGCCGCCGGGCCTCATCCCCCGCCAGTCTTGCCGTCTCGTACGCGTCGTTGAGCCCTTCGAGATAACTGGCCGTCGAATTGCCGGGAGAACGCCTGAACCCTCCCCGCTCGTCCGGCCACGGGCTGAGATTCTGTTCGCCCAGTATCCAATCCGTCATTTCGAAAACAAACCGCGCCACATCCTCCCGGCCCGTCTCCCGGTAGAGGAGATAATCGGCCTGCGAATGCCACGGCACAAACGCCGTATTTTTATTTCCCCTCCAGTAATCGCGATAATACGGGAACGCTTTCTCAACCGCATGCAGGTAACGCTTCTCCCGCGTTTTTTCGTACAGTTTCATCAGCGCGAGCAGCGTCTCGCCGGGATAATAATCGATTCCCCCCTTATCGTCCGATTGAAAATCCAGGATAAACGAGCCGTCCTCCCGCTGCTCGCCCAAAATCCCGCCCGCGAGCCGGCGGATCCAGGCGTCCGCCTCCGGATAATCCGGCGAATCCAGCAGGGCGAGGATCATGAACGCGTTAAACGCGATATTCGGCCGGGGCCCGACGTCGATATAAATTCCCTCTTTCGCCTCTTTCGCGAACCCCAGATAATGATCCAGCGACTTCCGGATCAAGGGCGAAAGCGAACCGTTTCCGAAAAATTCCTCAAGCTTCGCGATGGCCCAGATCACCGCGACCTGCCTCGTGTAATTGTTCGAATCCGAATAAACGTCCCGCGCGGGATAATACTCGTAATGAAGGAGCCCCGTCCCGGGATTGACGCTTTTTTTGTACCAATCCGCGGCCAGCCAAAGCGACGCCTTTATTTTCTCGGGCGTGATCTCCCCTTCGCGCAAAAGCACGTTGTAACGGCAAAGATCGACGACATTCCCCCGCGCGTCCGATTTAAAAGTCTTGGAATCGTACCGGATCACCGAGCAGGCATTGCTTTCGTAACACTGATCTTCCATCCCCGCCTTCCGGCACAATCGCCCCAGCATCCGTTTGATACCGTAGCGGTGCGTCACGGGGACCGAGCTCTTAAAGAAAGCCCCTTTCCCGTCGCAAACGACCTGAAGCGCGTGAATCCCCGGAACAATTTTTTTCCGGATCGCTTCGGGAGAATTCCCGAGCGGCTTCCGGTTATAAAGAAAATCAAATACGACGTCCACCCCCCCGCGAACGTCATCGGAACTCAACGGAGGGCCGAAGCGTTTATCCTGAAATCCTCTCTGCACGGCCATGGCAATATCGTTTTGAAGGCGCTTAGGGAGATCCTCATCCTTCGCCGACCCGCTCTGGCAGAACTTGGTCTTCCCGTCCTTATAGACCGAAATAAAAAGTTTCCGGTAGGGACCTTCCGTCCCTTTCAATTCCCCGAGCGAAGCGTTCTCTCCCCGCAGAAGGGCAAACGCGTAATCCGCAACCGTCTTCTCGTCTTCCGGAGAAATCCGAAAAGCCGAAAGCGCCGGCGGGAAACCGAGCGTCAGAAAAAACAAAATCGCGCCCACCGCAGCCGCGCGCCGTCCCGCCGTTTTCTTTGCCTTATTGTAATTTATCAGCATATTTTTTCCTTGCCGGCATTGCTTATCCCGGCGCAGAGATTCTTCGTCGGCGAAGCTTGTCCTGAACGAAGCGAAGGGCCTCCTCAGAATGACACGCGCCCGTCTCCCCGCCGGTACCGGTTAAATGCGTTTCGCACCGGACGATTTCACGGGCTTCGATGCCGACTTTTTACCCTGTGCCTGCTCGGGCAGCACCACAACCTTCCCCCCGCGAATCAACGCGCTCAATCCGGGAGAAGCCAGCTCCTGCTGGGAAACCTGCACGGGATTCTGAGGCAATAGCCGCAGAGTCCGTCCTCCCAAATTGGCCTGGACCGGCTGGTTTGAAACGTTTTTCACCGTTGCCGCCTGCGCGAATCCCGTCCAAAACACGACCGACCATACCGCAATCTGAACCGCCATAACCCGCCAAAAACGGAATCTCATTTCCCACCTCCGGTTTTTATGTTTCCCCGCCGGGACCGGTTCTCCCGGCCCGCCGGGACCGTTCCCGCCCTATCTTAACCCGGTCCCCGGGAATTATCCAGCATCACTTCGCTCCGGCAAATCTCCGCTATCGCTCCGCTCGACATGACACTTTTAAACAACCGGGCGCGTCTAAACCACAGAGAAACGCACGGAGGAATTTGAAATGCCGAAAGAACGATTTTCAATGAAAAGGTTTGATTCCAGGAATACCGAAGCAATTGATTTTGACCTAATCGAAGGAGAAAACCATGTTCGGAAAGAAAATCACAGGAGCTTTAATTTTCCTTTTTTTGAGCCAGTCCATTCCGGCCTTCGCGCAGCACGGAGGGCCGGTCCCGTTTCATAAGGGCGCGCCGCACCGGGACTTTATCGCCCACCGTCTGCCGCCCGGCTATATTTCACTGCTGGTGGGAGGCTTGACTTATCTCTACTGCGAAGGTTTGTTCTACCGGTACACCCCCGCGGGTTACGCAGTCGTCACACCCCCCGCGGGAGCGGTAGTCCCGGCCCTGCCTCCGGGTTACACAACCGTATTCGTCAACCGCGCGCCTTACTATGAATACGGCTACACCTATTACGCGCCGGCGCCCGGAGGCTACACGGTTGTTACCCCGCCGACGGTGCCGGCCCCTCAACCGATTGTGACCGCTCAGCCTGTCGCCGCGGTTCCGCCGGCTTCTTACACGCAGGCGCCGTCTCAACCCGCTCCGGCCAATACGCAAACCGCCCTCCCCGCCGGAATCGACGAAACAAAAATCGACACGTTCGAAATTCATCTCCCGAACGGAGACGGGACCTTCACCCTTGTGACGCTCAGGAAAACCAATACCGGGTTCCTGGGGCCGCAGGGCGAATTTTATCCCGATCACCCGACGGTAGATCAATTAAAGGAACGTTACATCAACCCCGGGAAAGCGGGGGAAAGCGATTCCAAAAATGCGCAATAGAGAATTTTCAAAATACGGGATTACATCAAATTCAACGAAAAGGAGATCCGTCATGAAAAGGAAATCGTGGTTAAAAAGCGCGGGGGCCCTCGCTCTCGCGATCACCGTTCTGTCTTCCGTGGCCTACGCCGATCACGGACCGCGTGAATTCCGCGGAGGGAAACATTGCGAAGGAATGTTCTTCGGAAAGACGCACATGATTCTCGAAAACCGCGCGGAGCTGGGCCTGTCCGACGAAAAAATAAGCGCGGTCAAAGCCCTCATGCTCGAGACGAAAAAATCGGTAATCAAGCAGAATGCGGAAATCGAAATCGCGGAACTCGACCTGAAGGCAAAAATGATGGAGGACCCGGCCGACACAAAGACCGTCGGTACGCTGATCGACCAAAAATACGAGCTGAAAAAGGCGGAAGCCAAAACACTGGCCGAAGCGGTCGCGAAGCTAAAGACGATTCTGACCAAAGAGCAGGACGAAAAGCTGAAAACACTTTGCGAGGCGAAAATGAAGGAACGCTTTTCGGGAAAGGCCTGTCCCCGGAAGTTCAAAAGAGACTGATTCCCGGGCCTCCTGCGACCGGCAAGTTTCCCCTTCTTTGATTCAAACCGGCCGCACCCGGAATTCAGCCCGAGAGAAGCCGGATCACCTCCGGCTTCTCTTTTTTTTGTATAATAGCGGCACACAGGCCTCAGGCGGCATTGTTTTTCCTCTAATGACACTTTTCGGCCTCGGGCGGCGTCTAAAGAGTAGAATACCGGCTATCGGTAAAATCGAAGGGGAAACTTGGAAAACTACAAGGCTGTTTCCAACGAAGACTACGGAATCATCCTCGAAGTCCTGGGAGGGCGGCAAAACGAGTACGCGGAAATCGTCCGCAAGTACGAAGGCCGCGTCCGGGGATACTGCCTCACCCTGCTGTCCGATCCGGCGCAGGCGGAAGATGCCGCCCAGGAGATTTTCATTAAGGCCTATCAGCGGCTCGATCAATACCGCGCCGAATCCGCATTCTCAACCTGGCTTTACCGGATCACCGCCAATCACTGCCTGGACCTCCTGCGAAAACGGTCCCGGCACAAAACCGAATCCTGGGACGCCCTGCTGGAAAAAGAAGGCGAGAAGGCAGAAACCCTGCTGGGCGCGGCTCCGGACGATGAAGACAAGCTCGAGCAGAAGGATATGATCCAAAAACTGCTCGCTTGCCTCCCCGAGAAATCGCGGACTATACTGGTCTTAAGGGAAATCCACGGATTGAGCTATCAGGAACTGGCCGAAACGCTCGAGTGTTCGCTCGACGCCGTAAAGGCCCGGCTGAAGCGCGCCCGGCATGAATTACAGAAAAACGCGGACACTTTTCCGGCGCGGGAATCGTCTAAAGAATCAGAGGCGCATCATGAAGCATGAAGAGATACGCGAAAAAATATCGGAATTTCACGATCCGGAGCTCCCGGAGCGGGAACGGCTTGAAATCGCCGATCACCTGAAATCCTGCCCGGATTGCCGGAAACGGCTGGAGCGTTGGGAAAACGTCAGGGCGGAGTTTGCGAAAGCTCCCGCCCCCGAACCCTCGGAATTTTTCGTCCGCGGGGTCATGAACCGTATCGCCCGGCTTGAAGAAGTCCCGCCGGAACCCGAGCCCTGGTTTCTTCCCTTTTTGCGATGGCTGGTCCCGGCCACCGGCTATGCCTTTGCCGTGTTCCTGATCTTCATCGCGATCCTTCATCAGGAACCGGTCGTGGACACCGAGACCCTTCTGCTGGCCCATGTCCCCGAAAACGCCCAATGGAGTTTCTCCCGGGAAACTCCCAAAATCAGCAATCTTTTCGTCATAAAGGAGCAATCATGAAAACGCCCTGGAAAATCAGCTGGCATCAGATCGCCATCTCGCTTCTGATCGGATTCGCGCTGGGAACCGCTTTCGGACAGTGGCAGGCAAGAGAGAATTTTCGCCCTCATTGGAAAGAAGGCGGCATGGAACAGCATCTCCTGAACCGTTTCGACCGGAAACTGCATCTCTCGGCGGAACAAAAAGAGAAAATCTCCGCGATCCTCGAAGCGAAACGGCCCGAAATGATGGCGATTCACGCCGAGATTCAACCGAAATTCGAGGCGATCCGCAACGCGACGCAGGCCGAAATCCGGAACGTCCTGACGCCGAAACAGCAGAAGAAATTCGATGAAATGAACGCGCGGATGGAAGAGCGCTGGAAAAAATTCAAAAAGGGACCTCACCCCTTTTAAGCCCGGCATTCTTGTTTGTCCGCTGGCTTTGAAACGGGAAGAAACGGAATTTTAGTAAAATATGCAACCGATCAAGGAGATCTTCCGCGCGCTCCGGTCTAAAAATTACCGGCTCTTTTTCTTCGGGCAGTTTGTCTCTCTCACCGGCACCTGGATGACGCGCATCGCCACGATCTGGCTGGTTTATCGCCTCACCCACTCGGCCTTTTTCCTGGGGCTGGTCGGATTCGCAAGCCAGATCCCGTCCTTCATCCTCACCCCCGTGGCCGGGGTCATCGTCGACCGGCTCAACCTTCACCGTCTCGTCATCGTCACCCAATGCCTCGCCATGCTCCAATCCGCCCTTCTCGCCGCCCTGGCCTTAAGCGGCGTAATCTCCATCGGGCAAATCCTGGCCCTGAATATCTTCCAGGGGCTGATTGACTCTTTCGACATGCCGACACGTCAGTCTTTCATGATTCACCTGATCGAAGACAAGCAGGACCTGAGTAATGCCATCGCGTTAAATTCCTCCCTCGTCAACGGCACGCGATTGATCGGACCGTCCCTGGCGGGAATCCTGATCGCGGCCAGCAGCGAGGGGATTTGTTTCCTGATCGACTCCCTAAGTTACATTGCCGTCATCGCCGCGCTGCTCGCCATGGACGTTACCCTTCCGAGCCGGAAACGCGCCCACGAACATCTCTTTCACGGACTGAAAGAAGGCTTCCGCTACGTCTCCGGATTCGTTCCCATCCGCGCCATCCTGCTCCTGCTCGCCCTGGTCAGTCTGATGGGCATGCCCTACGCGATCCTGATGCCGATTTTCGCCGATAAAATCCTGGGCGGCGGGCCGTACCGGCTCGGATTCCTGATGGGCGCTTCGGGCTGCGGCGCGCTCCTCGGCGCGCTTTATCTCGCTTCCCGGAAAAGTGTCATCGGGCTCGGCAGAATTATCCCGCAAGCCGCCATCACATTCGGCATCGCCCTGATCGCCTTTTCCTTTTCGCGGTCCTTCCGGCTTTCACTCGTTATTATTTCACTGGCGGGATTCGGGATGATGGTGGAAATGGCGGCCAGCAACACGCTTCTTCAAACCATCGTGGACGACGACAAGCGCGGGCGGACCATGAGCTTTTTCGCCATGTCCTTCACGGGCATGGCCCCTTTCGGAAGCCTGCTTGCGGGAACACTGGCCGCGCGGATCGGAGCGCCCGGCACCCTTTTCTTCGGCGGGATCGTCTGCATTCTCGGCGCGGTTCTGTTCATGCGCCGACTCCCTCTGCTGAGGGAAAAAATCAGGCCGATTTATCTCCGGAAAGGGATCCTCCGGGAAGCCATCTCGGGCGTCGATATCGCCACCCAGCTCGAATCGACGGAATAAAGGGGGCACACCCCTTTTCCCGGTTCACGCGCCCGGGATCACTTCCCCAGATACTCCAGGGTTTTCAGAAGCGGCTTTTTCGAAACCTGAATGATCCCTCCGAGAGGATGATTCATTTCGTAAATCAGGAAAACCGCGCCGGATATCGATATCGCGCACACGAACAGGACCATCAGCACCGTGGTATTCCGGGAAGCCAGCAGGCCGGTGGACACGAAAAGCGCCGCGAGCCAGAACGACAGGACCACAAAAAACGGCGTCGGGAGAGAAAACTGCGTCTGCTCGATGGTCAGCCAGCGCATCTGAAGCAATTCATCGGTCAACCCAATCGCCTGGGATTGAAACGAGCGCTGAACATCGTTTTGCGGGACCAGGCCGCGCACTTCGTCCTGAATGTCCTCCATCCTCGCTTTCGCCTCAAAAGCCCGGATCTTTCCGGCCCACTCCTTTCCTCTTTTCCCCCAAATAGTCTCAAGTGTGAAAGCGACGGAACGGCGGAGATCCTCCCGGATCGGTTTCGTCTCCGGTCCGTAGCGGGCCAAGACACGGTCCAGCAGAATAATCCGGGAGCTCCCCTGTGACATCGCGTTATTGATCAGGTCAAAGGAGTCCTTCGCCGAACTGATCATCAATCCCAAAACAAGCGCCGTCAGCGTCGCGATAAAACCGGCCCCCATTTTGATGGCATCCTTGGATTCCTTGCTCAGATGATGCTCGGGCAGTATTGAAGACAGAAAAAGACCCAGTAGAGCGCCGCCGAAAGCGCTTGCGAAAATGACGAGCCCCATTGTTACGGAATTCATATTTTCCTCCTCGTTTCTTCAAACTTTGCCGGCGCGCGAAACCCGCCCTTTCACGGCTTCACGCCTCCGGAAAAAATATCGGTATCCTCAGGAATTTCTCAACCGCCCCGATTCTATCATCCGCCCGAAACGGAATAAAGGGGTCACACCCTTTTTCCCTTTCGCTTCACTCAGGGGCAAGTTCCGCTTGTCATTCCGAGGACTGAAAGGCCGAAGGCCCTTCCTCCTTCACCATCTTCACATACAATTCTTCAACCTTCTGTCTGGCCCACGGCGTCTTCCGGAGGAATTTCAGGCTCGATTTAACGCTGGGGGCATAATTAAAACAGTTGATCGCGATAATCCTCCCCATCGTTTGCCATCCGTATCGCCTGACCAAGCGGTTGAGAATCATCTCGAGCGTAACGCCGTGAAGCGGATCTTTCGAATTGTGCATCATCATAACGGAATCACCTTATCATTCTGAGTCCGCCAAATTTTATGGCGGACGAAGAATCTCCTCCACTGTCTTGCGTCATTGCTCGCCGGGAACGAAAAACCTGGCGGGAACTTCGGGCGCCTGCTTAGCCGGCAGTTCCATCACCATCCTCTTCCCGCTCGTGTAATAGGGATCTCCCGTCAGATTCCTGCCGGGATTTTCCGGCGTCCTCGGGATGCCTCCCCCCACCACCCCGTATTTCCCGACACGACGGCGGTAAACCAGATCGGAAAGGACGTACAGCGCCGACTCATCGACGTCCGGATCAATCTTATGCGTCATCAAATTCCACGTCCGCGCCGTAAACCGGATCCCGATATCGCGGCTCGCCTGTCCGATCCAAACGGGTTTCCCGTCAAACGTCATCGGACTCAGCCAAAGCCTCAGATGCATTCTCTCGTGAATATTCCCGCGGGTTTTCTGAAGCGCAATGTCCTGGCTCCGCCCGTAAAGATAAAGCGGGCTGATCGGCGAATAATTATAGGCTTTCTTAAGCGAAAACGAACGGATCATCCGCAGAATCGACCGGAAGGAAATCGTTTCCGTCTCGTCCCATTCGGCGGTCGTGAAAGCCTCGAGAATCTCGGGCAGCGTCGCGATCACGACAAGATTCAGGGGATCGCCTTTTTTCTTGCCGCGAAAGTCCGTCACGCAGCAGGGGAGCTCCTCGAGGGCCTTTTGAAACTCCGCCTCGCCGGCAATGTGCCTGATCTCTTCCGGCTTATAAAGGTCATCGAACGCCTTGTTCCGGTAATCCGCGTTGATCCCCGGGATTTCGACAAAAAAATCAAAACGCTTCAGGACCTCGCTTCCCTTTTGGGGGTTGTGTTCGATCAAATCGACGGTCACTTGCTTGGTCCCCATCTCGAAAGGCACAAAAACAAAACCGGCCTTCGCTTCCCCGGGGGCAAACCATCCGTATTTGATCGCCTCCCGCGTAAACGCCTCGCGCATCCGGTCATTGGCGGGCTGAACAAAAAAATAATCGACCGGCGCGAGAAAAAATCCCAAAGGCATTAAAATCCGCAGGAGGGGACGGTCGAACAACCGGATGCCGGGCCGTATCCTCGCGATATAAGCCGCCTCTCCGGCGGAAAAATAATTCGGGTCAAGACCTCGCTGGAGAAAAAAATAGGAACTTTGAGGGTCGTGATTCTCGATCTTCAGCCACACGGGAAGGATATTGTGCTTCGCAAGGTCCACGCCGAAAATCTTCCTGCTCTCGGCCGCGCTCAAGCCGGCCACGGAAATGGTGACCGAATCCCGCGTCTGAGTTTTCATGCGTTGAAGATAGGGCGTGTCCCCTCCGAATTTGGGCTGATACCGGGCGCACCCGGAGGCCGGAGCCGCGAGCAAAATGAACACGAGCCCCCACGTTATGCACCGGGGAAACTCAAACCGGCGCGAACCAAAAGTCGGGCTTGTCATCATATCGTATTCTCTGAGTGAGGGAACACACCCGGGGGTGTTCCCTGTTTATGCCTAAAATTTAACGAACATCTCTTTCGGCGCGTGACACTTAGGGCACTGCCATTCTTCGGTCAAGTCATCAAAGGCCGTCCCGGGCTCCACATTCCCCGCAGGATCGCCGTCTTTGGGATCGTAAACATAACCGCACACGGTACAGCGATATTTGCTCATCGTCATCTCTCCCGTTCCATTTTTTGAACGCCTTGTTCGTATTTTTCATGGATCAACCGGCGGTCGAATTCGTAACATTCGGCAAGCATATTCTCTTTTTCTCCCTCCGTAAAATAAGCCATGCAGGGGATAAAAAAATGCCTGTCTTCCTTCTCGATATGTTTCGGATAAAATTCAGCCAGGACTTCCATGAGCCGGATCATCTCCCCGACGGAAGCCTTGTCCCCCCGGAGATATCTTTCATAAGCCGCGACGATGCCCCGGGTGACCTCCCGCCCCTTAACGTGCTCCGCTTCCAATTCCCCGAGGATGCGGGCATGCTCCGCGGACAACGGCTTTTTCTTCAGATCCCGGAACAGGATATCTTCTTCCTTGCCGTGATGGCAACGGTCGGCATAACTCCGGATAAAATCAACGGCCGCGACGATAAATTCCGGATCGACGGCGCCGGTCGCG
>JAKQXH010000028.1 GCA_029561555.1 Candidatus Omnitrophota bacterium | reverse complement strand
CAAAGACATGAAATTTCCTCAGGATTATTTTTACCGGTTCGGAGGGGCGTATTCGGATCTGATCAAGAGCCGCGGGCAGCTTTCGTTTGCCGTGGGGGTGACCATCCTCCTGATTTACATGATTCTTGCCTGTCTGTTTCAGTCATACCTTCAGCCGCTGATTATTATGGCGGCGGTTCCGCTTGCCGCGGTTGGGATTTACGCCGGACTTAAGGTTACGGGGAAGCCTTTGAGCGAACACGTTTTTATCGGGATGATTATTCTTGCGGGTTCCGTGGTGAAAAATTCCGTCGTGATGATGGATCATTACAACAGTCTTAAGCCTTTGATTCGCGATCACCGCGAACTTTTGATCCGTTCGGGCGAAGATCGCATGCGGCCGATTTTGATGACGAGTATCGCAACGATTTTGGGATTTGTTCCGATGGCAATCGGAATCGGGCAATCGAGTGATCTTTGGTCCCCTCTTGCGATTACGATGATCGGAGGGCTGACCAGTTCGACGATTTTGACCCTCATTATCATACCCAATATTTTGCTGGCTTTGGAAGATGTGAAAAGATTTTTTTCATGGTTGAGAGCGCAATCAGAGCTTATTCAAGCTAAGATTTACGCAAACAGCTCTCTAGTAAGGAGTTATATCGGCCATGAACCCGGGGTTAAATTGCATTGAACTCATTTACATGATTGACTTTTTAAACGGTTAATGATAAACTTTATAATGAGCTTAGATAAAGTAATGTTAACTCTGGTGAATATATGAAAAAAACACTGGTTTTAGCAAAGGCAGATTTGAAATTTCAAGCAGAGACATTACCTCAGGCAGAGGCAAGGCAATTGGATTTTTTAAAGCTCTTAGCGTGCAATGACTAAAAGCTTTACCGGGAGAGAATCGAATATGCCGAGACACGAGATGGCGCAGCGCTCTTCGAAAGGAGAGAATGCAAAGTGATTAGCCTTTTTCAATGTGAGAAAAAAAGGTTTTTTATCAAGGCCATTGCGATTGTGGTGATTGTGACGTTCAGCACGACGCAGTTGGGCTGGGCCGACGGTATTTCTCGCATCAGGGCAGAAGCTCTTCCCGATTCCGGGGCCGCGGGGGCTTCCGCCGGATCGCCTCTGAATTTTATCGATCGGATCGAATTGCCTTCCGATATCGCCGATGTGCGAAAAGTGTTTCGCGGCGAGGGGGACCGGGTCGTCATTCACATCCAGGACGCTCACGCCAATTACGAAGCGCAGAAAAATATTGCCGCCATTCTGAATTACTTCGTGACGAATCACGGGGTAACGCTCGCCAACGTGGAAGGAACTTCGGGTGAAATCGACACCTCGATTCTGGCCAGCTTTCCCGATCCGGAAATCCGGCGGTCGGTTTCGGATTATTTTCTCCGGCAGGCCAAAATTACCGGGCCCGAATTTTACGCCGTCTCGAATGCCGGTTCGCTCGTCCTGAACGGGATCGAGCGGGGCGATTTGTACGAAGAAAACCGGAAGGTTTTCGTCGAGGCATTGAGCTATGCCAACGAGGACGAGCGGATGCTGAAAGCGCTCCGGGAGGTTTTCGAGGAAATCGGGCGGTATCTTTTCTCCCGGGACATGAAGGCCCTTTACAAACTCCGGAAACGGTTCGAAGAGGATCCTCAATATCTGCCTCATTATGCCGAAGCGCTTCTGAAAAAAGCACGCGAGCGGGGAGTCCCCATCGAAAATTGCCGGCATCTCGAGTCGTTTGAGCGGCTCCGGGACCTGGAGGGGAAAATCGATTTTGAAGCGGCCGAAAAAGAAGTCCCGCTTCTGGCCGAGGAAATCAAGAAGCGGCTTTCGAAGGACGGCCGTGAACTTTTCGCCGCGAATACCGTTGCCTACCGCAAGCACAAAATGAGCCGGGCGCAGTACTACGGCTATCTTGAAGGGGAGGTCGCGCGGCTGGGCGTTTCCCGCGAACGGTATCAGAACGTGCTGGACTATCTGGAATACGGCAGACTTTATGATTCGATCGGCGTGGATCTTTTCGGGGAGCTGGAAGCGCTGGAGACCGCGCTGAAGGAAAAGCTCCTGTCCGACGGCGACGAGAAGCGGCTGGACGAACTCCTCGGGTACCTGAGGATTCTGGAACGCCTGTTTTCTTTCTCGCTCACGAAAGAGGACGCGGAATTCTTCTATGCGAACCGTGCCGGTTTTGCTTCGAAGGTTTTTGTTTCCTTTGTCGGCGAGATAACCCGGAAAAATCACTACCGCCTGCTGAACGCCCTTCCGGCGGATCTTTCGCGGGTAGACCGGGACGTGGAAAGGATACAGAAGTTTTATGAATGCGCGATCCGGCGAGATGACGTCATTATCGCGAACGCGCTCGAGAAAATGAACGATGCCCGTCAGCCGGTTTCCGTGATGGTGACCGGAGGATTCCACACCGCCGGGATCGAACGGGCCCTCGAAGAGCGGAAAATTTCTTATCTGGTCGTGGCGCCCAAAGTCCTGAAGGCCGCCGACGAGGAAGAAGAGAGACGGCTTTATCAGGATTCGATCGTTCAGAAGCCGACGGCAATCGAGCAGTACCTGATCCGGAATTATTTGGCGGCCAAGCCCGCGGCCCTCCATGATCCCAGGTATCAGCTGGCCGCTCGCAGTCTTCTCCCTCTGGTCGGCATTGATTACGAAGGGGCTTCCCGCAGCGATCTGGTTTTCACCGCGAGCGTTGCCGCCTTGTTTAAAGCCGTCGCGTTTCTAACGCGGGGCGAAAGCGGAGAGGCGGTCGAGAAACCCTGGGAAGATTCGCTCCGGGATTTTCTGAAACGGCAGGGACGGGAAGACCGCGCCGAGGACGCGGTCCGGCTTCTTTCGGTTGTCGTGAATTCGGTGATCGGCCGCGAGAGCGTTTTCAAACAGCCCGAGGCGTTTAAATCTTCCGTCTATCTGATCCGCGGCGAGCCGGTGCCGGGTTCGGACCGTTCTCTGGTGATGGCGGTTTCTCAGGAGGAGATTTCGCAGAAAGCGGAATGGAGTGTGGGGCTCAGAACTCCGGAAGGCGGCGTCGAGCAGCTCGGAGAGGCGGCGCATTTTTCGGTCCCCGGTATCGGAGAAGTTTATATCCAGGTTTACGGCGTTTCCGGCGAACGCGCCGCAGCTCTTTTCGGCGAGCGTCCCGGCATATTGCCCGGCATCCCGGCCAAGCCCGAGGCGGAAGCGGTCCGTGAGATTCGCGGCCCTTCGTTTGCGGGGCCCCTTTCCGTGATTGACGGGCGTTTTCAGGACCCGGAGCTGAATGACATTTTAACTGCGCTTCAAGCCCGGTACGGCGATCGTTTTGCTCCGGAATCGCGGGGCGCGGAATACCTGGCGGCTTCCGTCCTCGCTTTTGCGGTTTCCAAGTCGTTGACGCAAGTCGGGGAAGCCCGGCAGGCTTTTTCGAGTAAGGCGGCAAGACCTCTGCGGGGGCTTGTGGATGCCCTGAACCGGTATCGTTCCAACCCGCGCGCGCAGGCTTTTCGCGAAGGAGTCGCGACGGAAACGGAATCCGCGGTCCGGCATTTGTATGAATTGTTTCCGCAGCCGGAAGAATCTCCGGACGGGTTTGACGGGTTCAAGAGCGCTTTGATCGAGATGGCCGGCGGATATCTTGAACGGGAAAAATCGCCGCTGTTGGCTCAGGCCTTTTCGATTTACGTGAACGGCGCGTCGCTGGGAGAAACGGCAGAGGTTGCCGTTCCTGCAGTGACTCCGGAGGTTCCGGTCGGTAAGACCCTGCTTCAGACACGGAAGCCGGTCCGGTCCGAGCCGGTTGCGATCGGTGAGGGGCTTCGCCCGGGAATCCTTTCCGCGCTTGAGGCGCTTCAGGATTCAAGCGCGCCGGTGAGCGTCCGCAGCGTCGCGAGTCAGTTTGGCGAGACGGCGCTTGACGACGGCCGCATCCGCGCCTATTCCCGCATGGGAGTTTTGGCGCATTTGTCGGAATCCGCGGAGGCGGAAGGCGTCCGGATCGCTTTCGATGAAAGCATCCTCAATAGCCCGGAAGGGATAGAACTTGCCGTATTTCATTTGGCTCTGCATGACGCGAGCCGCAAGGCGCATCTGGCGCGGGATGCGCTGCCGGGCGACCTTTCGGATTCTCAGCGGGATTTTCTGGAGGAAGTGTGGATCGTTTCAAAAGAGCTGGGATATCTGGCGGAAAATTTTTCACCTGAAATCATCGAGCGGTACCTCGCCTACCTGAAAGATACGCGTCAAATCAATCATTCTATTTTTCTCAAGATGTTTGCGGAGTATCGCGGCGCTGAAACTCCCGAAGCGAGAATCCGGGCCGTTGCGAAATTCGTCAAAATGGCCGCGAAACGCGATCAACTGTTTCCGGGATTGTCCGTTGATCTCCGGACCACGAAGGACCGGAATTTTGTTGTTGAAGGCGTGAGGAGCCTTGAAGAGGCTTTCGCGGGGGTTGAAGCGGTTTTGACGCCCGGGGAAGCGGAGACCAAAATCACGCCTGCCCCGGAACCGGCGCCGACTGCCGCCGGGCGGCGGATTGGTTCGATTTGGGCTATTGTGACGGGAGTGTTTGTTTTAGGGGCCATTCTGTTTGCAATTCTTTTTACTCATTTTACCCTTTCGAAGGGGGATATTGCGGTTTCGTGGGCCGGGGGGGCTCCTGCCGCAGCCGCTATGACTTGGGATGCCGCAGCTCAACAGTGGCCTGAATGGGCTTCGGAAAGAGGGATGAGGGAAATTGGAATCCCCGGTTTGGTCCGGGAAGTTGTTCCGGAAGAGGTGATTCCGGGAGCGCAGCTTGCTCCGGAACCCGGTGAGCCGATTCTGCCGTTGCCGGGGAATTCTCCCATCGATATGGATCACCAAGGTCCGGTTCCGGGAACTCCGGGCTTTCCGGCGCTTCCCGCGGCAAAGAAGTTCGATCTTGGCGAAGAGCTTGCTGGTCAGGGAGTAGAATTGGAGCCCGCAAAAGAAGGTCCTCCGTTGATGCCTGAGCCTGCTTTAACTTCGTCTCCCGCAGCGGGAGAGGGAGAGCCGGTTGCTGCCGGGCCGGTTACGATGCCGGCGGCGGGCCCTGAAGTGGGAACACCCGTTATTTCCGTTCCGTCTCCGGAATTTTCCCTGATTTTAGCGTCGGCCGCGACGACGGATTTTGAAACGATCGTAAGTGTTCTGGCCGGCGGGGAGAGGGAGAGTGATCAGGCTCGCATAGCCGCCTTGTACGGTCTTTTGGGACATTTGTCTCAGCCGGGCTTCATTAGTAACGATGACGGATCCGTTGAGCGGGTTTTGCCCTATGTTGTGCGAATGGCCGAGGATCCCCGAAATCCCGGCGTGGCGGATATCGCTTCCCAGGTTCTCGCCGGGATCGGCAGTTTGTATCCCGAATCGATTCGGTCTTTTTGCTTTGTCGATAAAACAGCACGACAATACGGCTACGAGCTCTATGCGGGCACCGGGGAAGGACAATCTCTTCCGATCGGGAAAGTGGTTGTGGATGTCGATTCGGATGAGGTTTCTCTGGTAAGTGTAGACGGCCGTGAAATAGGAGATTTCCCGATCGGGAGTGAAGCCGCGGCTTCAAAGGCCGGCCGGGCCGTCGAGACGTTATTCACGGATGGCCTTGAACAGTACGGCCTTGATTTTGATTTGCCTTCTTCGATGGTTCCGGATTCATTGACGGATTCCGTGACGGACCTTCAGGTCCATGTTCGCAATCTCGTTTCGGATCAGGGATGGGATGGAAAAAGTCAAACGAAGTTTCCAAAGGGAGTGACTCCCGCGCAATATTTTGGGGATCCTACGCCGGTTCTTTCGGACGGAGAAGACTTCGGGTGGCGCATTCATCCGGTCCAGGGATACCGGAAATTTCATTACGGAAATGACATTACCGCTAAGTATATTCCCTTGTACTCCCCGGCCAATGGAATTGTGGAGAGAATCACTAGTGGCGGAGGGGGGGGCACCACGATTTGGATTCGTCATCCCGATGTGGGACTGACCGAAGTGAGCATGCATTTAAGTAAAACGCTTCTTAGTCCCGGAGATCGAGTCATTGCCAATAAAACGGTTTATGCCGTATCCGGCAACTCCGGGACTTTAACTACCGGAGCGCATCTTCATTATGGAATGATGCGCAACGGAGAATGGGTTGATCCTGAAGAATGGTTTTATCAGCTTCTCGAAGTCTGGCCGGAATCTGCGGCGGATTTTCCTCAAAATGTGACAGGAGTACGGCTATATCGCGCGGGGATCGGAAATGCGTTTGCCCAATCCATGGATGCCGGCAGGCTGGTGAACTTAGCCGGGGAAGCTTTTAGGAGTCCGGGGCTTGATCGGTTTCTGAAAGGGGATCTTTTAGGATTAATGTCCGATGCCCAGGATTGGCTGCAGGGATCGGTCCAACCTTCGACGCCGGCTTCGCGACAGGATTCCATGACGAATCTTTCCGGATTATTGCAGAAAATGGGGGCATCCCGCGGTATTTCCGATTTTGCCGCGTCCGGCTGGGGAGTCCGGGTCGGTGCTTCACCGGGTGGAATATTGACTGTTAAAGCTTCTTCCTTGGGAAGCGATGCCGGATCCGCCGCCGGGGAAGTCAAGACGCCGGCTCCGGTAAAAGTCCCGAAAAAAACGCTGGCACGGAATCTTCTTATTATCGGGATTGTGCTTGGGATTGTTGCGGGCCTGTTTCTGCTCGCGCATTCCGGGTTGCTGGCGGCGGGCTGGAGTCATGTCGCGACGTTCTGGGCCCATTCGGCCGCGCCGAAATTTTTGAGACTTTGGAATACATTTAAATGGGCGACGATCTTCGGCATTTCCATCAAATTGTTCGGATCCTGGTGGCAGAATCGGCTGGACGCGGTCGCGAAAGGGGAGCCGGTCCGTTTTGGCGGATTCATTAAGTTTTGGGACCGCTACGTGACCGGCAAGGATCAGTTGGCCCTGAGAGGAGAGCATTTGCAGAAACTCGAGGGGGCCGGCGTGGGGGTCAGGAATAAAGCCGTCCGCCGGGTGACTCCGCTTTCTTCCGCGCAGGAATTGGTGGACCGGATTGCCGCTCAGTGGTTTGTCCCCCTGCCGATGCTTCCCGAAATAACCACGGATCAGGTTTATGACGGATTGGAAGCCGTGTCCGAAGCCATGCTGGGGGGGAAGATTGACCTTCGCCATTTGACGGCCGAGAAGCAAAGAGATCCGCGAATTTTGGATCTGGTCCGCAAGGCGGCCTCGGCGATGAGGGTCCCGGAACTGGAGGGTGAGACGGTCGGGGAATTGGTCTCTTCGCTCCGGGCAAAAATGAACGAGCAGATCCGGCAGGCGAATGCCCGCCGGAAAGAGGAAAATGAGAAAAAGAAGCCGGTGGTCGTGAGAATGCTTTCGGATAATCTGGGAGTCGATCTTTCCGCGATCACGCCCGAAATGAATCGTGACCGGAAGCTGATCGCGCAGCTTCGATTCATTCATGACCAGATGCACGGCCGGAACCGGGCGTCTTTTGAGCAGATCTCCGCTCAGCTTCGTCATCTTTCGCATGAAATGCCCGCTGCTCAGATGCCGGAGCGGCAGACCGTCGGGAGCCGCTTGAAGCAAATGGGCGAAAAAATAGGGCGAACGTTCGGGCTGGATAAGCTCGCGAAGAAGAAAATGCCTGTGACGGGCAATGTCCTCCGGCAGGGATATGCCTCGGTCTACAATTTTGTCCTGACGGCGGTGTTTTATTTGTTTCAATTGATTCGCGGCGTATTTTATACCGCACCGGAAAAAGGTTATGAAGTCTTGGATTCTTTCTACTTCAAGTTTTTCAGCCCTCTGGAATATGAATGGCTGAAATCGGGCCATAATTTTATCGCGCCCGAAGATGCGATGAGGAGTCTTGAAACGGCGGCGCGTCTCGCGAATCAGATGACGGAGCGTGAAGTGGCCCGGTACGGGAATGGCTTGAGATGGTTTCTTGAAACCCTGGTAAGGAAACTTGTATTTCCGGCGGCAATTATGAATTTTCTGTATCGCAGAATTCATCTCGGTATTTTAAGTGCCGTTTCCGGCGCGGCGGTCATCGCGTATATTCCGATGGAAATCTTAAAATTCAATTTTTGGACGGCGTTGGCTCATTTTCATATCGGGACGGCAGCGGCGGGAACGAGCGGCGCAACAACGGCTGCGGCATCCGTGGTGGGTGCGGGTCCTTGGACGATGTGGCTCTTGGTTGGGATTTTGGCGGTGAGCGTATTGGCCATCGCGGTTAGTGCTTCAAGCGGCGCTCCCGGCGCCAGTGTGACGCAGGTTGCTTCACAAATGGGTGAGCGAGCGGTCGCCCCCGAAGGGAAGAAAGAACTGAATCCCGCTTTGGCTACTCTTTTCAGAGTCAGCGCGGTTCTTTTCATCCTGCACAGCATCGGGGCGCTGAAAGCAATTGCTGTTTTGATCGCGACCGTGATTCCGTTAATGCCGCCTTTCACGGTATCGGCTCTTCTTGGTGCCGTGGTCTTGGCATTTGGTCTTGCGGCTCCGGCGGCTTTGCGACTTTATTCTAAGTATTACGCGGAACAATCGTTGGATAGAAGGTTTTTACTGCAGAGGAAAATCGAGACGCCTGCGATTCAGGCAATGCCCGGTGCCCAGGTCCCGGAAGCGGAAGAACCTGCCGTCGAGCCTCAGGCGGAAGGCGTCAGCGCGGAGCAGAGGGCTGAACAACAAGTGGAGGGAGTCGGCCGGGTTTTGATGGAGAGAATCACGGAACCGGAAGAGATGGAAGTGCCGGAAGTCGCACCTGAAGGGGAAAAACCCGAACCGGAGCCGGAACCCGAGCCGCAGATGGTCGACTACGGTTTGAGTTTTGTGTGGAGTCAGGATGCACAGCACGGCCTGCAAACTTATCACACCCGTCAGGGGATGAAACAAATCCGCCGTCTGGGTCTCAGAGAATATCTCGCGCTTTACCGGAAAACGCTGGTCGAGAAATATTTAACCGATGAAATGCGTGCGGAATTAGAGGAAATTCGAAAGATTCAGGAAAGCGATCCCGAGGGGGCCGCGGCCCGGTTGGAAGCCCTCGATTTGAAAATGCGGGAACTGGTACAACAAGACGAGGAGGCAAAAGCGAAAGCCCTTGAGTTGAGAAAGCTTTTCCGGGACGGAGTCTTCCAGTTCAGGGACCGCCTTGAAGCGGAAGAGGCTCATATGGGGTTGAGCCAATTCGAAGCGTTTGTAGGAGCTCCTTCCGAGGCGGATAAGCGCGCGAAATTTTGGAGCCTCGAAGCGCCTTCCGTCCGCCGGGTGAAAATGTTTTGGGCTTCTTATTTAAGGGCGATGCTGCACATGGCAAAAGTCTATACCGTCGGGTTTCTGGCGGAAATTGTCGCATTTTTCTTCCGGAAAGAGGATTCGACGCTGAATAAAATCGACCGGAAGATCCTGGCCGGTTATTACACGTCGATTTTCGGATTGTTGATTGTTGGGACGGAAATTTACATGGTTGTGAAAGCGGCCGGTTTCGTGGACAGTTTGCTTCATACCGATCATCTGCAGTTGTTCCGGGAAGAGAAAGGATTTGTGAAACCGTTGATCGAGACCATTGAAGGACAGCATGAGGCGGGCAAACCTCCTGAGCAGCAATTTGTGGGAGCGATCGGGAGCGGACACGAACTGCTTTCGCTTTTCGGTGAGCTGACTGGCGTGCCGATCGAGGACGTGGCCTTCGTCCTTTTTGACCGGGGGCGTTATGCCGACAAGTCTCTGTCGCAAATCCGCGCGGAATTGGCGCATGAAGTGACGAAAGAACAGGCGGAGATTTACCGCGGGCTTTTGGAGGGCGGGGACCGGGAGATCGCCGCCAGTTTGTACGACCGGGGGATGGAATTTTTCAGGAAGATTTTCGGGCGAGCCGCCGAAACGCCGGCACAGGGGGAAGACCTGCTTGCCCGTACCGAACGTCAGGGAGGGATTTTGGTGGCGTCGAGCGACACGGATTTGGACATGCAATTATTGGCGGAGCATCAAGCAGGGGAAGGGCGGGTCCGGGAAGCGGGCGAGATGCCGGTGATGCGTGCCGGTGTCGTCGAAGTCCCTCAGGTGGTCGTCGACCTGACGGCCCGGACGAAGGGCTTGGTGGAAGAGGGAACCCAGCGGCTTCAGGAAACCATCCTTCGGGATGTCGTTCCGGTCTTGAATCCGGGGCTATACCAGTATTACGCGAACGCGCAATTTCGGGATCAGCACCGGAGTATTCAAACAACCCTGCAGGAACGTTTGGAAGGAGCGAAAACGGTCGAGGAAAAACAGCAGGCATGCCAGGATGCCGCTCATGCTCTTCAGGGGATACGGGGGCTTGCGGCTCAGGCGGCCCCGAATCCGGAGGATGGGGCAAAAGCCGTGGCCAGTTTGGACTCGAATATCCGGGAGTTCGGAACCGTTCTGCCGGCTTTGTTCGGGATTCAGGCGGATATCAATCGGGGGCCGGCTCCCGCGAAAGAAGGTGAAGCGGTTTCCAGCGAAGGGCGGGCACAATTTTACCGCGATCAGGCCGAACGGCTCGGACAGCTTCAGAGCGAGAGCGGCGAAGTCAGCACCGGCGTTCAACGCAGTATTCAGGAGACGCGGACTTTTTCGGACTCGATGGCGCGGTGGACCGCGGACGTGCAGGTCGGATTGGAGCGGCAGCTGGCGGAGGCCGGGACGGACCATGAAAAGCGGGGGCAGGCGTATGCCGCGGCCGCGACCCGGGCCCGGGGCGTTATTGAAGGACTGGACGAGCATTCCAATCTCCGGGAATCTTTTCAGGGTAACGCGAATGAATTGCAGGTGATTTCAGAAGTTGAACGAACGATCGGGACCGGGCTCAAGCCCGGAACTCCCGAGGCCTATCGCGAGACCGCGGCCCAGCTTAGGGCATTGGCCGAGCGGGAGGGGGTTGCGGATGCGACGCGGGCGAGCATTCGGGGAACGGCCGATGAGCTGGAAGGCAATGCCAGGGATTTCGAAGCCCAAACGAGACAGACCCGCCAGGCCCAGGGTGCCGAGTCGGACCGTGCGGATCGCGCGCGGAGGGAATGGGAGCGGATTATTTCCGAAAGCAGGGCCTCATCCCAGACTAATTTGGAAGGGACGCCGGATGCGGCCAAGTACGGGTTTATGAGGACGTATGTGGCGCGAATTGTCGGGGTGGAAGATTCCGGCAGCGGCGCGACTACTATTAATATGTGGATGAACGCGTATTACATTCCGATGTACGAGAGCGCCAAAGTCGCGGGTAAGAGCCCGGAGGAACGGCAGGCTAATATGGAAAAGTATCTTCAGGCGTTTCTCGACGGGGCTCAGAGCCTTACGGGGAGGCTTGAGGATGAAAGATATCAGCTTCCGTTTCTCGAAGATTTCAAGCCCGCTGAGCGGCCGGCGGGGGAAGCTCCGGCTGCGGCGCCGGCCAGGGAAGTTTCGGACCGCGCGGACTTGATCCGGCTGATGGGGCTTGAGCGCGGGAATTTAGGGACGGGGTTTGAACGGTTGGGCGAAGCCTTGCGGGCTATTCCCGAACTGGAAACTGCGGTTCCGGAAGCGCCCGCGGGTGAAGCGCCGAAAGAAAAAGCTCCGGCGGCCGAAGGAGAAGAGGTCCCTCCCGCGGAAGTAGCTCCCGTTCGCGCGGGAGAAATTCCGGGTGATGCGTTGCGGGACTGCCGTGACGCTTTGGAGGACGCGCGTGCGCTTCTTGCTGAAGTCGAGTCTTTTGACTTAATCGGCGGAGACACGGAAGGATTTTCGGCAAAGCTTCAGGATTTTCGGGGACGGTTGGCCACCTTAAAACACCGGCTGGCCGCGTATGATAGTCAGGAATTTCCGAACGCTCAAAAAGCCTGTCGGGCAGTGGAAGCTCTGCTGGCGACCATGGATGAATTGTCCAGCTTGATCCGCAAAGTCGAACGGGCGCCGGAAGAAGCGCCCGCCGCGCCTCCGGCGGCAGAGGAAGAGCTCCGTGTCCGGGAACCGGCCGGTTTGCAATCGATGACCTTGAACGGTGTCGAAGTAAAAGCGGCCGAGACCTCGGAAGGATTGGTGTTTTATGTTTTGGGCGCGGAAATCCGCGTTAAAGATCTTGACCAGGGAAGTTCGACGCTTGTGTGGAGAGACCAGACCGAAGTCCTGACGAAAGGGGACGGCGTTTCCTTTACGATTAACGGGACGCGGGTCACGTTTGTGAAAGGACAGCAGGGTTTTCTGGTGGTCCGTATCGGCGAGAAAAGTACTTCGCAGGGCAATGAAGCCGTTTTTGTGAGCGCGCAGGTTTTATATGATATGACAATTGCCAATTTGTTCCTCAATCAGGCGTATAGCGATGCTAAATTGCGCAGAGAGCTTGCCGATGTCCAGCGCAGACTTGCCCGCCCTCAATTTCGCGCCTATCTTTGGTTTACTTACGATCCTTTCACTCAGGACCAATTTATCCAGAATTTAGGCCGTGAATTAGGGGTGATCCCGAATCAAAGCCTTTCGTCGAGATTTATCAACGCGTTTGCCTCGACCGTGGCCGGGGGGACTGTCAGGGAACTCGGAAATTATTTTACGGAAATGATTACTCCCGAACCGGAACCCGTCCGCAGACAGGAGCCTTCGCGGGCTCCGCCGCTTCCCGAAGGGACTCTTCCTCCGGGCGCGCCTCAACCCGGTATCCCTCCCGCTCCCGGAGCTGCTCTTCGGTCTCCCTCTCCGGCATCCGGCGCGGAGACGAAGGAAGTAAAACCTGCGGAATCACGACCTGCCGAAACCTTGCCGCCTGACGTTGAACCGACTATGCCCGCTCAAGAAGCTTTAGCCGCGATTCAGCACTCAACTTCCGCGAGAGAATTGAGCGCGTTTAGGCATCATCCCGATCAACAGGTTCGTGTGGAGGCTTTGCACCGGGCAAGAGATCTGACGGAGTCGAAAAAATTGCCGGCGGATGAGATGGCTGAAGTGGACCGCATTTTACGGGAAATTCCGGAAATCGGTTCAAGTCAAGAGGTCAATGACAGCGGTTATCGCAAACATTACAATCCTGTGGTCCGGGATGCGGCGGACCGGAGACATCGTGAGTTGAGAGAGCAGGAGGGGCTGCGTGGCGCCATTCCCGGGGCGCCCATACCTCCTGCCCCTCCAACCCTTCCTGAAGCGGTAGCCGGGGCGCCTCTTGTCGCGGATGCGGGCGGCGCGAAAGTGCCGGGAACAAGCCCGACCGTGATCGTGGAAGTCGCTCAAGACGTTGAAGCGGCGATTGCGGCGTTGGGCCCGGTGGACCGGGTTGAAGTCACGTCTGCTCTGGAGGCGATTCGTGCCGCCGATTTTGTCACGGATTTAAAACCTTACCTGGAGCATCGAATTCAGATCGTACGCGACGCGGCGGAGGCACGAAAAGACTATTTGTCGCAGTCGAGACTTTTGGGAGGGGATCCTAAGGAAATTTCTGCCGCGTTGGTGGCTATTGAAGGCATGGAGACATCCGATGAAGTGAAGTTCTCCGGGTACTACGATCATTTGAATCCGATCATCCGGGATTCGGCGAGGTACCGCTATCTGGTTTTGAGAGGGCAGGAGCGCGCGGCGAGAGGCGAGCCGGCTCCTCAGGACGAAGCGCTTGATTTGAGCCAGTTGAGGCTTCGTCTCGCGATGAGTGAAAGGCTTCCCGGTTCGGAAGCGGATGAGGAGGCCCTTCCGGAAAGGCTGACCCTGCAGGCGCCTGCCGTGCAATTGGCGCCCGATCTTACCCATGAAGTCCCGGCGGTTCAGGGGCCCGCCTCATCGACGTTGAGTCCGTCTTCGCCGGTATTGCCTACGGCTCCGGCCGCGGTTCCCGGGACAAACCGCCAAAGGAGAGAGGATGAAGAATTGGAGCATTTGCTGGACGGCGAAGGAGCATTGCCGGACACACGGCTGATGCATCCGGAGGGAATTGACGGTCAACTGCGGGCAGTCCGGGAAATGGAAGACCGGGAACAGTTGGAAATCATGGCGAAAGATCAGAGCTTGAACCCGGAGATCAGGAATGCCGCGAGAACCCGGCTGAAAGAGTTGGATAAGCCGGGACGGGCAACCGTCGCGCGCCGGGAGACACGGGGAGATGAACAGGGGCCTCTGACGGTGGAAGGACTGGCTGATCTGGATTGGGACGGGATCGAGGAGGCGTTGCAAAGCGGTGAGAGAGTTTATTTTGATAAAAGCCGTGCGGATTATGCGGAACTTCTGTTTGGCTGCGTCCTGGTCGGATCGATGGATAACGCAAAAAGAAATATTTCCGAGGCGGAATGGGGCGCGTATGAACGTTTCACTGAGATGGCTGAGAAGAACGGATGGTTCATGCTGGGGGTTCGCCACCGCCCCGCGTTT
>JAKQXH010000018.1 GCA_029561555.1 Candidatus Omnitrophota bacterium | reverse complement strand
GAACGCTGGCCTTACGGGATGCTTTGTACGTCGACTCACGATGCCAAACGCAGTGAAGACGTCCGCATGCGCCTGAATGTGCTCAGTGAAATTCCAGATGACTGGCGGAGCGTATTAACCCGGTGGGCGCTCATTAATGAAAAACATAAGACCTTGATCCGAGGGGTGGCGGAGCCTCGCCGAAATACGGAATATTTTATCTATCAGGCGATTTTGGGGGCCTGGCCTGAATCCGGGACGAACGCGCAATCGGGTCCCGCGTTTACGGACCGGATCTGGGAGTACGTTCTGAAATCGATCCGGGAAGCGAAAACGCACACGAACTGGATTCATCCGAAGCGGGAATACGAAGAATCTGTCCGTAAATTTGTTTACGGAATTTTAAGTCCCGGGAAAGGCAACCGCTTTCTTAAGAACTTTCGTCTTTTCCATGAAAAAGTGTCCTGGTTCGCGAAGTTGAATTCCTTGTCGGCGCTCGTTCTTAAAATCGGGTCTCCGGGCGTGGTGGACGTTTATCAGGGTACCGAGTTCTGGAATTTGTTTCTTACCGACCCGGATAATCGCCGCCCCGTTGATTTCGAGGAGCGTAAAGGCGCGCTTCAAAAGATCGTAAAGGGTTCAAAGATTCGGGGTTTGGACGGAGACATGGCTTCTCTACTGACCGGAAAAAAATCAGAAAGGGTCAAGATGCAGGTGCTTGCTCTGGGGCTAAGACTGCGGAGGTCGGAGCCCGGAATTTTTCTGGAAGGGGATTATGTTCCCCTCAGGGTGGAGGGTGAGAGGGAAAGGAATGTGGTCGCGTTTTTGCGGCGCGAGAGAAACCGATTCGTAATTTTTGCCGCGGGCCGTTTTTTTACCGAAATATCGGGTGGGCCCGGACAGCTTCCCGTTGGACCCGCGGTTTGGAAGACGACGCGGATTCTCCTGCCGGCGGGTTTGGCGTGCCGTGAAACGTTGAAAGATATACTGACGGACCGGGAGGTGCCGGTTGGAGTGGACGGGGAACTAAAAAGTTTGCGTGTGTCGGATGTTTTTGGCCGGCTGAACGCGGGGATATTAATGAACGGGTCATGATGGGAAGGACCCCGTAAAACCAGAATCACGCTACAATTTTCCTTTCGGCCCCGTTTCCTGAAATTCTGATTTTGATCAAGGTGAGAATTTTTTGGATTTTGGCCGACAATGATCCCGAGCGGAGTTTTGGGGAATATGGTCGTTTTATTCTTTCTTAGAGAAAGAACCCTGTCCGGTATGGCATAATGCTCTCCATGCTTCTTCTTCGTAAAATCCTTTTCTATGTTTTTTTGATTATCTATCTGGTGATTTGCCCGATAGTGATTCTCTACTCGTTCGGCTATATCTACGTTCCAACGCCTGAGGAGGGAATTGTCAAGACGGGACTTATTCATCTGGAAAGTCTTCCTCCGGGAGCGGAGGTTCGCCTTGATCAAAAATTGATGCCGGATCACACGCCATGCACCCTAAGTGAGTTAGTTCCCGGTCGATATTCCGTGACAGTGAGTTTGGAGAATTATCGGCACTGGTTTCGGCAGGTGACCGTTGAGCCCGGAAAGGCGGCCGTTTTCGATCGGATTCTCCTTATCCCCGAACATCTTCGGCGTTCCGTTTTGAAAGATCATCCATTCGAAACGATTGTCAACATTCCGGGTACCCGGTTTTTACTTTTAAAATCGGGGCAGAATGCCGGAGGGCTGACGGTCTATGACTGGAAAAACAACAGTTTTAAAAAACTGATTTCTCAAGGGACCCCTTACGCGGGGGAAGCCACGGAGAGAATTTTTACGGTCAAAGAGAGCCCTCACGTGCTTGTCCTGACCCAGGCGAAAGAGACCCTCCGCTACCTGTGGTGCGATCTCCGGGAGGAGAATATTGTCATTTCGGAAATTACAGAGCTTTTCCGAGATACGATTCCCGATG
>JAKQXH010000010.1 GCA_029561555.1 Candidatus Omnitrophota bacterium | reverse complement strand
GTCGACATCCGAGTCGGCTGCGTCCCTGGAGGAAACTTCGTCTTCCCTGGAGGAACTGTCCTCCATGACGAAGCAGAATGCGGACAATTCGGACCAGGCCAAGGCCGTGATGGGCCAGGCAAAGGAGATCGTGGCCAAGGTCGATCATCATATGACGGAAATGGTGAAATCCATTGCCGAAATAACCAAAACCAGCGAAGAAACCGGAAAAATAATCAAAACGATCGATGAGATTGCTTTTCAGACCAATCTTCTGGCCCTGAATGCCGCCGTCGAGGCCGCCCGTGCGGGTGAGGCCGGTGCGGGGTTCGCCGTGGTCGCCGACGAGGTGCGGAACCTGGCGATGAGAGCGGCCGAAGCGGCCAAAAGTACGAGCAACCTGATTGAAGGAACGATCAAATCCGTTAAAAACGGTAATGAATTGGCCCGGTTGACCCAGGAGGCCTTCAAGGAAAATGAAGCGATTGCCGTCAAGGTCTACCATTTGATAGATGAAATCGCGACGGCCTCTCAGGAACAGGCTCACGGCATTTCCCAGATCAGTATCGCCGTCTCCGAAATGGATAAGGTTACCCAGCAGTCGGCGGCGGATGCCGAGGAATCCGCGAGCGCCTCGGAAGAGCTGAACGCCCAGGCCGAACAGATGAAAACGTTTGTCGCCGAACTGGCTCATGTCGTCTCCGGCGGCCGGGAAGATTCTTTCGTTGCGGCCAAGGAGAGCGGTCGATCCGCCGAACGGGCTGTGAAGGCGCTCAGTCTTCCCGTTCGTGCGGGTAAAGGTAAAGCGCCGGCCCTGGCTGCGGGCCGAAGCGGTCACGGACGGGTGATCGATCCCAATCAGATTATTCCCATGGATGAGGAAGCATTCAGGGATTTTTAATCCGGCTGTGCTGAAATGAATAAAAACGGATAAAAAATCTTGATGAAACATTGAAGTACTATGTGATAGATATGCCGGACGGAACGGTTTTTTCGGGCGATCCCGGAAACCCGTTCCGTCTCGCGCGGCGAGCGTGCACAGACCCGATCGGGGATTCTTCATGCGAGAGAAACGACAATTTGAAAGGTTCGAAATCCAGGTGCCCGCCGTTGTTAAAATCCCCGGAGAAAACGGCGAGATCGTAAAACCGGATCTGAGAACGCACAATCTGTCGGCGGGAGGCGCTTTTATAAAACTGGGAGAATTGCTTTCCTTGGGTTGCGAAGTGAAAGTAGATATCATGTTGTCTTTTGAAGAGCTGAAAACGTCAATCGATCCGCTCGGTTCTCTAATCCTGTCCACGACGGGGCGCGTGGTCAGGTCAGGTCCGGACGGTGTTGCCATCCGCTTCCACGAAAATTATGAATTCAAAACCCGTCCGGATTGTCTGCATCGGAATCCGGACGGCGTTACGTCCCTCGGCGACTGAAAAGGGTTCCTCCGTCCCTCTTATCAATGTCCTTGCTTATTCCTGCCGGTTCCGACAGGATCAAGATCGATTTCTCTGGTCCCCATGTCCGTAATTCCGGTCCGGCCACTCCCTGAAACCGCGTTCACCGGGACGAAAAGCCCG
>JAKQXH010000090.1 GCA_029561555.1 Candidatus Omnitrophota bacterium | reverse complement strand
ACTAATTTTGGGATCGCCGTCATTCCGGACGCTATTTATGAATTGACTTCGGGGGTCCAGGCGGATGCTTTTCAGCAGGGCGTGGTTGTGGTGAATTATAGTATGTTCATCCCGTATCTCCTGCTGGTTTTTCAGACTATTCTCAAAACGGCGAAGGACATCGATTTTGAACGGCTGAATGCGTGCCTTTCCGCTATTCGGAGCAATACGGAAGCGCTTCAGGCAGAGTTGGAAGGACGTTTTGCCGATGCTATCACCCGATTAAGTAATTCCCGTAACGCAATGAGTTCACTTCTCGGGAAAGTAACAAAAGAACTGGCCAGTCTTCAAACCGATTAAAAGTTTTCCTTCATTCTGAAGGATTCTTTCTCTCTTCGGGTAAAATAGATTTAGCCCTATCTCATTGATTTTAATTGGTTTATGAGCTTTTATTTTTTGAAAAGCCATTTCGGGGCCTTTTAAGTCTGCAACTAATTGAAATTAAACGATTTAAGAGCGAAATCTCTTTTTTTTAGGTCTACGGCATGTTAAATGTTGATAAATCGCATAAATTCAATATAATTCAAACCAAAGTCAGATTCATAAATTCTATTTCTGCATAAGTAATGATTTGTGAATAAGTTGGGAATAGAAAAAGTGAAACCTGAAAAGGAATCCCCCGATAATGGCTAAAACAAAAATTCGGAAAAAGAAAAAATCCATCGAAAAAATCGAAGAAAATCCTGCCACGCCATCGGGCTTGACGGCAACTCCGGCGCCGGTTGCGGAATCCATCGCCGGAGATTTCAAGCTTGAACAGAATGCCAAGACTTTGAGCGGAGTGGATTTAAAACCTTTTTATGGCCCGGAAGATGTGATGGCTTTGAATTATGCGCAGGATTTGGGGCATCCCGGCGAATATCCCTACACGCGGGGAGTTTCAAAGCACGAAACTTCTTCGTGCCCGTGGGTGATGCAGAGATTCAGCTCGTTCGGGACGGCTCAGGAAACGAATTCCGTTTTTAAATCTCTTTTCGCTCAGGGCGAGACGCAATTGCTTTGTCATTTCGATCAGCCGACTCTCGCAGGGTACGATTCGGATCATCCCCGGTCGTTCGGTTATGTCGGTCGAAACGGTGTTGCGGTCGATACCTTGGCGGATATGGAAGAGATCTTCCGTGATATTCCGGTCGGGCGGATTGCTCCGTTTTTAGCTTCGAACGCAACCGCTGCGATTCTTTATTGCATGTATCTCGGCGCGGCAGAGAAGCAGGGGGTGAATTTCAAAGAAGTCTCGGGAACGGTCCAGAATGATATTTTGCGGGAGTTCATGACTCAGAATTTCTGTATTTTCCCTTTGGACCCTTCGTTCCGGCTTTTTAGCGACTTGCTGAAATTTTCAATGACCAAGACTCCGCATTTTAACGTCGTGAGCGTGGAAGGCGCGGCGCTGAGAGAAGCCGGGGCGAACGCGATTCAGGAACTCGCCTTTTCTCTGGCGAACGCTTTTGCCTATGCGGGAGAGGCGACCAAAGCGGGGATCGAAGCGGACGCATTTCTGCAACGCCTGTGGTTTACGTTCGGCGTGCACATGGATTTTTTCGAAGAAATCGCAAAGTTCCGTTCTGTGCGTAAAATTTGGGCGCGTTGGCTCCGGGAGAAATACAAAATTTCGAATCCTCATGCCTGCGAGCTTCGATTCCGGGCGAAAACGGCCAATATTTCGTTTTCCCGGCAGCAGCCCGAAAATAATATTTCCCGGGCAACGGTCGAGGCGTTGGCGGCGGTGTTGGGAGGGGCGGAGGGCTTGTATGTGAATTCCATGGATGAACACCAGGGCATTCCGGGCGCGGCGGCTTCGAGGCTGGCGATGAGGATTCAGCAGATTATCGCGTTTGAATCCAGAGCGACGCAGGCGACGGATCCTTTGGGAGGAGCTTATTTTGTCGAGGCGTTGACCCGCCGTATGGAAGAGGAAGTGGAAAATTATTTCCGGAAAATAGATGAAGTCGGCGGAGTGACGCAGGGGATTCTTTCCGGGTATTTTCAGAAGGAAATAGCCCTGAACGCTACGGGGATGCAGAGGGATTTGGATCAAGGGAGGCGGATCGTCGTCGGATCGACTCGCTTTCGGGATGGGGGGGAGATTTTTCCGGTCCCGCCGCCCAAGCTGGAATCCAATCCCGAGAAAGATCAGCTGGAGCGCTTGAAAGCCGTTAAAAAATCTCGTTCCCGGACCGGTGTTCAGGCCGCCCTGAAAGACCTTCGCAAAACTGCCATGGGCAAGAACGGCCTGATTCCCAGAATTCTCGATTGCGTTCGGGAGTATGCAACAGTCGGGGAAATGATTTCGGCATTGAAAGAAGGTCTCGGGGAGTACGAGCCTCCCTCCGTTTTCTAAGGCGGTATTTTCACGAAACGGTTTCTTTCCGGAACACTGCTTACGGGGCGAGACGTAAGCCAGATCAAAATTATGGGGCAAATCGGAAATCCTGAGAGGGTGTTTTTGTTTGCCGGGATCATATCCCGGGACGAAGGCATTTACGATGAAACGAAAAGGCGCCTTCGAACGCAATGGGGTGAGATCCTCCGGGAGACTCCCCGCCGGCCTTTTTCCTATACGGACTATTACAGAAAAGAGATGGGTGAGGGACTTGCGAGATCATTTTTGATCATGGACTGTCTGATGGATCCCGAAGACCTCGCGGCGATTAAAGTCGAAACCAATCGGATTGAGGCCTCTTTCGCAGAAAAAGGGGGGCGGCGGATTAATATCGATCCGGGATATTTGGGGCTCGCAAAGATTGTTCTGGCCAGTACGAAAGATTTCAGCCACCGGATTTGTCTGGGAAGAGGTATTTACGGGGATTTGACGCTTCGTTTTGTGAAAGGCACGTTTCAGCCCCTGGAATGGACTTATCCGGATTACCGGGAGACTCAAACGATTGTTTTTTTTAACGAAGCCAGGGGGGTACTCCTTGGAAGACTCAAACGGTAATGTGAATCGTTCCTGCGATACGTCCGGACGGGCGAAACGCTATCAATCGGTCCGGCATAAACTTTTTTTCTGGAACCTTCTGTTGCAAGCGGCCGCATTGTGGCTGATTTGGAGTTCGGGGTTGACGTTTTTCTTCCGGAACCGGGCGGTCGGTTTTTGGCCTCATCCCGCAGGGGCGACTTTCCTCTATTTCACTTTCTTTTCCCTTTATTTCCTTTTGATTGAGCTTCCGATGGAATTTTATTCGGGCTTTTGGGTGGAAAAACAATTCGGACTCAGCAATCACCGGTTTTTGTCCTGGTGCTGGGAAGAGGCCAAGAAACGGAGCCTGTCGTTTATATTCTCTCTTGCCTTGGTCGAAGCGTTGTACTTCCTTTTGAGGATTGAACCCCGTTCCTGGTGGCTTTTCGCGTGGGCCGGATGGATTTTTGTGACCGTCCTGTTGGGTAAAGTGGCACACATCGTTTTGCTGCCGCTTTTTTACAAATCGGAACCCCTTCAGAATGAAAGTCTGAAGGCGAAATTGGAAGGGCTTTTTGCGAAATACCGGTTCCCGGTCCGGGGGATTTACCGGATCAATCTGAGCAAGACAACCAAAAAAGCCAATGCGGCTTTTGCCGGATTCGGCTCGACCCGGCGGATTTTTCTTGCGGACACGCTTTTGGAACATTGCGGAGAGGATGAAATTGCTTCGGTGGTGGCGCATGAACTGGGGCACGCCAAGCGATATCATCTGCTGAAAGGGATTCTGTTCAATTCCGCCGTTTCGTTTTTTATGTTTTACGCGGTTTATGCTATTTTGAATCGTTGGGCCGTTGGGTTCGGGTTTGAGGGGCCCGGAGATCTTGCCGCGTTCCCGTTGATTTGTTTTGTGGGGTTTGCGGGCGGGCTCGCGCTTTTGCCTTTGGGCAATGTCTTTTCCCGTTTCCACGAAAGGCAGGCGGATGCTTTTGCCCTGAAGGAGATTTCAGCTCCTGAGGTTTTCGTTTCCGCCCTGAGAAAGTTGGGAGAGACAAATCTTGCGGATTTCGAACCGAACCCGGTCATTGAATTTCTATTGTATTCGCATCCTTCCCTGGGGAAGAGGATTCGCTATGCGGAACAATTTGCGCGTTAAGAAGCTTTGGGTGCTGATTATTCTGTTCCTGTCGGTTACCGGCGGGATCGCCTGGCGGGGGCGGCTGAGCGCGGAATCCGTCCGGGAGGCGAATGAACGCGGAGTCGCTTACATGGAGCAGCGGCGGTACAAGCAGGCGGTGGATGAGTTTGAAAAGGCTTTCCATTCGGATCCGGAGAATAAAGTGGTCCGGGAGAATTTGGCGATTGCGTACAATCAGCTGGCCGTGAGTCTGATCGAAAAGGAACGGTATTTGGAGGCCCGTGAATATCTGGAAAAAGCCGTTGATTTGAAACCGGACGAACCCAAGATCCGGGATAACCTTGCCGCCGTTTACGCGAAAACGGCGATGGGCGAGAGGGAGGAACGGGAAGCGATTGCCGAAGCGAAAGGGAAGGATGCGAGTCCGGCTGATTTTCGCGCGTTATCCGACGAAGAGGCGGCGAATCAGAAAATTTCAGGCGATTTTTTGATGCAGGGGATACGAGCGTTTGAGAAGAAAGAGTACGGAATGGCCAAGGAGATGCTTGAGGAGGCGCTGCGCTATTCGGACAAAAATCCGACGGTTTTCGAACTGCTGGGCGACATTGCCTATTATGAGCAGGATTTGAAGACTGCGAAATCCCGCTATGTGGAGGCGTTTCGGCTGAAGAATTCATCGAGGATTCGGGAGAAAATCGAGAAACTCAGCCGTGAGGCGCCGATTGAAACGCAGCTGGATCAGTATTCGGACGAGCATTTCATCATCCGCTACAAGAAGAACGTGACTCAGCCGTTCGGCGGAGGGTATGAGATCCGGGAGTATTTGCGTGAGGCCTGGGGTGCGATCAGCAAGGATTTCGGCGTTTACCCGAAGGACAAGACGGTTGTTCTGCTTTATAACGAGGAGGAATACCGGTATCTCAGCGGTTCTCCGGCCTGGGTGGGCGGTCAATACGACGGGAAAATCCGGCTTCCGGCCTACAAGCAGAAAATCGATTCGTCTAAACTAAAAAAACTGGTTTGGCATGAACTGACGCACTATTTTGTCTATGAGATTTCGCAGGGGAAATGTCCCCGGTGGCTGAATGAAGGGCTTGCCCAGTATGAAGAGAATAAGATTGTTCCGATTGATATCCGTTATTTCGAGGCCGCGGAAAAGAACAAGTATCTGCTGCCGTTTGAGGATTTGGACCGAGGGATTTCCGAGTCTTCCGATCCGACCGAGGTTTTCCTGTTCTATCAGCAGTCTTTTATGGTAACGAGTTCGTTGATTTCGAAATACCGGATGTTCAAAGTGAAGGAAATGCTGGAAGAATACGCGAAGGGGGCTACGACCGAACAGGTCTTTGAAAGAGCCCTCCAGACGTCGTTCCGCGCTTTCGAAATCAAATGGCTTGCGTCTTTGGGGAAGAAAAGTGGAAGGTGAAGGAATGGACCTGAAATTCGACCGGGTTTCGCCGGAAAAAATTTTGCCCGACAGGGATTTTGCTTTGCGCTATCGAATCCGGGCGGAAGATCTTTTGGATCGGATCCGGAATTCGGGAGTGGTCCAGCCGCTTTTGGGACTTGAAACGTCCGGCGGTTTTCTGAAAATGGTATCGGGGTTCAGGCGCTTTGAGGCCCTAAGAGTCCTCGGATGGGACCGGATTCCTTTTTTGTGTGTGCCGGAAGGCGAGGCGGATCCGAAGCAGGTTTTTAAGATAGCGCTGGCGATGAACGCGGTTTCCGAAATATCGGAATTGGATAAAGCGGTTTCGATCCGGAAGGCGCGAGATGGTTTTTGTTTTGACTGGAATGAATTGCTTGAGGCGGCTCCTTTGTTGGGACTTCCGATTTCGCGGAAGGTGTTCGAAGAATATGACGAGATCGGCCGGATGCCGGATGAAATTCTGGCGAGGGCTGACGGGGGTGAACTCCCCTTCAAAGGAGTCAGGGCCTTGCTTTCGTTCTGCCCCGAGGACCGGATGGTTCTGGCCGAGAGGATTTTCGCACGATGCGAGTGGAGCGCGTCGGAGGCGGTCACGGTCTGCGAATGGATTGATGAAATTTGCCGGAGGGAAAAAACCGGAGCCGGAGACGTTGAGGGAGGCGATCCGTTCCGAAAAATCCTGGAGCAGGAGATTTCCCGAAAGGAAAAGGGCCGGAGGATGATGGACGCTTTGAGGCATTTGCGCTATCCTCTCTATTCGAAAGCGGAGGATCTCTACCGGAGAATCAAGCAGGGGGTGGAGGAAGAGAAGGGCTTGGTCCTGGACGGGACTTCGTTTTTCGAGAACGGCACCGCGGAGTTGCACCTGAAATTCCGTTCGGGTGAAGAATTGGTGAGGCTGGCGGACCGGATTCGGACGAAGGAAAAACTTTTCAAAGAGCTTTTCGGTTTAGTAAAATAGATATCGGTGGTTATGAAACGGATTCTTCTTATTTCTTTCTGCTGCGTTTTCACTCTTTGTCCGCGGATTTTCTGCGCGAACGAACAGGTGAAAGTTCTGCCGATTTTGGATAAACGGACGGTTGAGCTTGGGGACCAGATTCAGCTGTCGATCCGGATTGTGGGCGCGCAGAACAATCTCCTGAGACCCCGCCTTCCGGATATCGAAGGGTTTGATTCTTTTTTTCAGGGGCGCTCCAATCAGTTCACGTTTACGAACGGGCAGTCCGAGAGTACGACAACGTTCAACTATGTTTTGGTCCCCAACCGCGCCGGGAGCTTTACGCTTCCTCCGATCGAGGTCGAAGTCGACAATCAGGTGTTCCGGACGGACTCGATCGCGCTTCGGGTGACGGGGACGCAGCCTGCTCAAAATTCCGGTTACCCGCCACCCCGCTCCCCTGCGGGGACTTCGGGGAGGACTTCTTCTGCCGGTCCGTCGCCGGTTCAAAGCGCTCCGGCTTATTCGGCGGGATCTCCCGCGATTCCGGCGGTTAATCCGAATGTGGCCAAGGCTTCCGTCCCTTTGAATGCCGATCAGGATATTTTTATGCGTGTGACCGCGGACAAGCAGGAAGCGTATGTGAATGAACAGATCCTTCTGACGTACTCGATTTTCACGCGGTACTCCACCCGCGCGGAACAGTTTGAGAAGGACCCGAATCTGAGCGGATTCTGGGTCGAGGAGCTTCCCATCGAGAAAAATTATCAGCCGGAAAAAATCGTGCTGGGCGGGCTGCAGTATCTGAAAGCGGATGTCCGCCGGCTCGCCGTTTTCCCCACCACAACGGGAGTCTTGGAAATCGATCCCGGAGTTTACCGGGCAACGGTCCGGAAGGAAAACCGCTCTTCCAGTATTTTTGATGATTTTTTTGACGACAGTTTCTTCGGAGGATCTATTTTCGCGAGACGCGAGACGAAATTGCTGGGGGCCAATCCGGTCAAAATAACGGTTCGCCCGCTTCCCGAACAGGATAAGCCGGAGGATTTTACCGGTATGGTGGGGCAGTTTCAGATGGAGGCGTCGATTGACAAGCGCAGCGTGAAGCAAAACGAGCCTATCCGTATGACGCTTTTTATCGAGGGGCAGGGGAATATGGAGATGGTGACCCGCCCGAATATTCCCGAACTGCCGGATTTTAAAGTCTATGATACGGACTCTTCGAATCAGTTCGTGAAGGACCGCCAGGGCGTCCGGGGCCGGAAAGTTTTTGAGATTACGTTTATCCCGACGTCCGCGGGCGATCTTGAAATTCCGTCCATGAGCTTTAATTACTTCGATCCGCGGCAGAGTCAGTACCGCATCCTAAAAACCCAGCCGTATCAGATAAAAGTCAGCCCGGCGCCGTACACGCCGCTTCCGGATCTGACCGGCCGGGAATCTGGGGAGGACCTTCGGAAGACGCTTAAATTGGAGCGGGCCGATATTCATTTCATCGAAGAGGGCTTTGATCCGGCTCAAGGGAAGGGCCGTACCGGAACGATCATACGGATCCTTTTTGCGGTGAATGTTCTGCTGACGCTTTTTTCCGCCTTCTTTTTGACGAGGAGACTGATCGAGGAGCGCTTGAATCGGGACGTTGCTTTCAAAAGGAGCCTGTTTGCCCGGTCGACGCTTCAGAAAGGGCTTCGTGGACTCAAAAAACTGGCGCATGCCAAGTCACCGGTCGAGCAGCGGAAATATTTCGACTCCGCCGCTAAAATTCTGAACCAGTATTTTTCCGATAAGTTTAATCTTTCCGCCCAGGGGATTACGATCGATGAGATTCAGTCCCGATTGGAGGAGAAGGGGTTCGGGGCGGAGAAAATCGAAAGAATAAAGGCGTTTTATCATTTGTGCGATGAAGTGCGGTTTACTTCGGGGAAAATTCCCGAAATCCGCATGGGCGAATTCCTCAAGTTAACGGATGCCGTGACCGCTTTTTTGGAGAGAAAATGAAGAGATCGAAGCGTTGGGTGCTCAGTACGATGATTCTTCTGGCAGTGTGCCTGCCGGCCGGGCGGCTGCGGGCGAACGACGGAAGCGAGGACCTTTTCAAGCAGGCGTGCGATTTTTATAAGGAAGGCAAGTTTAAGGAGTCCGGCGGAATTTACGAGAAGCTTTTCGCGGAATATCCGCGTTCCTGGCAGGTGGCCTTTGACCTCGGGAACGTTTATTTCCGGCTCAAACAAAAAGGAAAGGCGATCGCGTTTTACGAGAAAGCCCGGAAACTTAAGCCGAGAAAGAAGGAAATCCGGGAGAATCTTGCCTATGTGCGGAGTCTGATCGAATACAAGATCGAGGACAAACGGAACTGGTATTTGGCGCAATGGCTCAAATTTACCGGGCGATTTTCCTGGAACGAAACGCTCGGGGCTTTTCTCCTGCTTTATTTCTTTTGGATGTCATTGAGCCTTTTGATTGCCGTTCGCCGCGGAGGCAGGCGGATGACGGCGCTGAGAAAATGGATTTTTATCTTTTGCCTGTTTTCGCTTCTGCCTCTGGCAACCAAATATTTCAAGGAGAAGCTGTACCGGGACGCGGTGGTGATCTCGGAGACGGACCTCCGGTACGGGCCCTCCAAGAAAGACAAGGTCGCGTTGAAACTTTCCGAAGGGTTGACGGCGCAGGTCCGTAAAATTCGCGGTGATTGGTGTCTTATCAGTTTCTTTAACGGTGAAAGCGGTTGGTGCGAGAAGAAAGATTTGGAAGTCGTTTAGCGGGCGTGTTAAACTTCTCGGATATTCTATTTAAGAAAGGATTTTTGTGAAAATTTTTCCGGACGGGAAAGGCCATTTTGAGGAATTCGGCGGGAAGTTTGTGCCCGAAACGCTCATGAAACCGCTGGAGGATTTGGAGCGTGCTTACCGGACTCTGAAAAAAGACGGCAGGTTTCAGCGGGAGCTTTCCCATTTGCTGCGGGATTACGCCGGCCGCCCTACGCCGCTTTATTTGGCCAAGAATTGGAGCGCGGCCTGCGGCGGGCGAAAGATTTATCTGAAGAGGGAGGACCTCTGCCATACCGGCGCGCACAAAATCAATAATACCATCGGGCAGGGACTGCTGGCCGCTTATCTCGGCAAACGGCGGCTGATTGCGGAAACCGGGGCGGGGCAGCATGGCGTCGCGACGGCGACCGCGGCGAGGCTTTTCAATCTTTCCTGCGATGTCTACATGGGGAAAAAAGACGTCGAACGGCAGGCGCTGAATGTCTACCGCATGGAACTGCTCGGCGCACGGGTGATTCCCGTTTCGTCCGGGTCTCAGACGTTGAAGGACGCCACAAACGAAGCGATACGAGACTGGGTCGGCAGCGTTGACACCACGCATTATCTGATCGGCTCCACGATGGGGCCTCATCCGTATCCCATGATGGTCCGCGATTTTCAGTCCGTGATCGGGCGCGAGACGTACCGTCAGATGATGGAAGCGGAGGGGAAAATTCCGGATTATTTGGTGGCGTGCGTCGGCGGCGGGAGCAATGCGCTGGGTTTTTTCTACCGGTTTATCGGAACAAGGGCTTCGCTGGTCGGTGTGGAAGCGGCGGGTTGCGGACTCGGAACGGGGCTTCATTCCGCGGCGATTGCGAAAGGGAAACCCGGAGTGCTTCACGGGATGAAGAGTCTGGTGCTGGCGGACGAAAACGGGCAAATCCTGGAGGCTCATTCGGTTTCGGCGGGGCTGGACTATCCGTCAGTCGGGCCGGAGCACGCGTTTCTGAAAAAAACGGGGCGGGCCCAATATGCTTATGCGACGGACAGGGAAGCGCTGGATGCTTTTCATTTTCTTACCCGGACGGAAGGGATTATGCCGGCGTTGGAGTCGTCTCATGCGATTGCTTATGCCCGGAAACTGGCGTTGAAAGTCCCCAAAAAGTCGATTATCGCGATTTGTCTTTCCGGCCGAGGCGACAAAGACATTGATATCATCAAACGGTATGCAAAGCGGTAAGGTTTTTTTGTAATCGGGAGACGGTGAAGTTGAAGAATCGTTTGACGGCACGGACGCTTAAAGCAAAAAGAAACGGCGAAAAATTATTTTGCGGATATATTACGCTGGGATATCCGAACCTTTCTTTTACCCGGAACATGATACTCCGGATGGAGGAAATCGGAGTCGATATCGTTGAATTGGGAATCCCTTTTTCGGATCCTTTGGCGGACGGCCCCGTGATTCAGGCCGCGTCCGAAGCTGCCCTGAAGAAGGGCGTTTCGCCCGCGGATGCGTTTCGTCTCTGCCGGGATTTGAGGCGTGACGGCCTGAGGCTTCCGGTTATTTTCTTTTCCTACTACAATCCGATCATGAGTTTCGGGGCATCCCGTTTTGTGAGGGAGATGAAAAAAGCCGGCTTTGACGGGTTGATTGTCCCCGATCTGCCTCCCGATGAGGATATTGAATTCAGAAAATTGATTTCCCGTGAAGGTTTGGCAATGGTGTTTTTGGCCTCGCCGACGACGAAAGATAAACGGCTGATTTTTATTTCAAATGCGTCGAAGGGGTTTATCTATTATGTTTCGCTGAAAGGAGTTACAGGAATCCGGAAAAACCTTTCGGGTGATTTGGGTGACCAGATCCGGCGGATCCGGGAAGTTTCGGATTTACCGGTGCTGATCGGATTCGGCGTTTCGGATCCCCGGCAGGCTCACAAAGCGTCTCGATGCGCCGACGGCGTGATTGTCGGAAGCGCGATTATCGATGCGATCCGGCGGAGCGGCGGCGATATCCGGAAAGTTTCCCGCCTGGTGGAGCGTCTGGTGATTTCAACGAAATCGGCGGGCCTTTCCCGCGGCGTAAAAGACCGGCGGTGAAATCATGGTGATTTTGGGACTTGATTTCGGATCGAAGCGGATCGGGGTCGCGCGAACGGATGCGTTGGGCATGATGGCGCATGCGGTGGGAATCGTTGAGAGGAAGAAAAACGAGCAGACGGTCGCCGAACTTTGCGATCTTGTGCTAAAATGGAACGCGGAAAAAATTGTTTTCGGACTTCCGCGGAACATGAACGGAACTCTGGGGAAATCCGCGGAAGAAGTTAAAGCGTTTGCCGAACTGATGCGCGAGAAACTGCCCGGAGTGGAAATCGGGTTCTGGGATGAGCGCTTGTCGACGAGCGCCGTTTCCCGGGCGATGACGGAGGCCGGTGTTTCTTCAAGGAAGCAGAGAGGAAAACTGGATTCTCTGGCGGCACAATGGATTCTCCAAGGTTATTTGGATTCTTTGCCCCGAACGGGAGGGGGGCTCGGCTGAGTTCGGTAAGTGGGCAAGGGCGGGACCGGGTTAAAGACGGATTAGTTTTCAATTAAATGGAAAGCGAGAAATCAAAATGTATTGCATTGAAACGTTGAAGAACGGACTTCGGGTGCTGGTTAGGGAGATGCCCTTGAAGGATTCGCTTGCGCTGGGGATCTGGGTCAAGGTCGGAGGCCGGTATGAGTCCGCTTCTTTGTCGGGCATCGCGCATTTTACGGAGCATCTTCTATTCAAGGGGACTTCTAAGCGGAGCGCGCGCGAAATCAAGGAGGCGATTGAGGGGCGGGGAGGGGTGTTTAACGCGTTCACCGGTGAAGAGTCTACTTGTTACTTCGTGAAAATCTTAAAGAAGCATTTTTCCCTTGCGCTGGATGTATTGTCGGACATGGTCAGAAATTCTCTTTTCGCCGGCAAGGATATCGAAAGGGAGCGGACGGTGATTCTTGAAGAAATCAAAATGTATCAGGATCAGCCGTCCCAGCTGGTGCATGAACGCTTAAATGAACTGTTGTGGCCCGATCAGTCTTTGGGCCGGTTTATTGCGGGAACGGTGAAGAGCGTTTCCCGGATCCGGCGGGGCGATTTTCTAAAATTCGGGGCAAAATATTATCATCCGAAGAATATGCTGGTTACCGTTTGCGGGCCTTTGACCGCGCGGGAGATTCTGCCGGAAATTGAAAAGGCTTTCGAACCCGCCCGGAAAGGTTCCGAAAGCCGGTTTCCCGGGGCGGATTCTGCTCAGACAAAACCCCGGTTTGATTTTTACGGGAAAGACACGGAGCAGATGCATGTGGCCATGGGGTTTCACGGTCCTTCCCGCCTCAGCGATGAGCGTTATCCGTTCAGCCTTTTGAATATCATTTTGGGCGGAAATATGAGCTCCCGTCTTTTTGAGGAAGTGAGAGAAAAACGCGGGCTGGCTTATGAAATCCGGTCTTCTCTTTGTTTTTTTCAGGATATCGGGGCTTTTGTCGTGTCCGAGGGCGTCGAGAAAGAGAAGCTTCCCCTTTCGCTGCAGATCATTGCCAAGGAACTCCGTAAGATTTGTGAGAAGCCGGTCCGGGAGGAGGAGCTGCGACGGGCTAAGGATTATTATCTCGGGCAATTGTGTTTTGCGTTGGAGGATACGCTGGATCATATGCTTTGGCTCGGGGAGAAGGCGCTTTATACCGGAAGAGTTCTGGAGCGGGATCAGATTGAGGCGGAAATCAAGAAAATCACTCCGGAGGACATCCGGCGGGTTGCGGCGAAGTATTTCCGGGCCAATAATTTCAGCCTTGCGGTGGTCGGAAAAGTGGGGGAGAAGGATCAAACCCGGATCCGGAAGGATTTAAGTCTGTGACGGAAAATCCCCGAAAAAAAATTCTGATCGCCCCGAGTATTTTATCCGCGGATTTCTCGCGCCTCGGGGATGAAATCCGCGAGGTGGAGGAAGCGGGTGCGGATTGGATTCACGTAGATGTGATGGACGGCCATTTTGTCCCCAATCTGACGATCGGGCCTGTCGTGGTTCAGGGCCTGCGGAAGGCGACGAAAATTCCCTTGGATGTCCATTTGATGATCGAGGAACCTTGGAAATATTTTTCCGCATTCAAGGAGGCGGGCGCCGATTGGATTACGGTTCACTATGAGGCCTGTTCGAAAAATCTCTCCGATGCGCTGAGGAAAATCCGAGAAACGGGGCTCCGCTGTGGGATTTCGATCCGCCCCAAAACGGATCCCGAAGTGCTTGAGCCGTTTTGGGATGAAACGGATTTGATTTTGGTGATGACGGTGGAACCCGGTTTCGGAGGGCAGGCATTCATGCCCGAGGCGATCGGGAAAGTTCCCTGGATCCGGAAGAAATATAAAGGGCTTATTTCCGTGGACGGGGGGATTAATGAAAAAACGGCCCACGAAGCCATACGGGCCGGAACGGACATTCTAGTCGCGGGGACCGCTGTTTTCGGTAAGCCGGACCGGAAGCGCGCGATCGAAGCTCTTCTTGCCCGATGAATCCCGGCCAGATTCGAAATTTCAGCATTATCGCCCATATCGATCACGGGAAATCCACGCTCGCGGACCGTCTTTTGCTCCAGACCGGAGCGATTTCCGAACGGGAGTTCCGGGACCAGATTTTGGACGACATGGATCTGGAGCGGGAGCGCGGCATTACGATCAAGGCGAGCGCGGTACGGTTGAATTATCAGGGCAACGTTTTGAATCTGATCGATACTCCCGGGCATGTGGATTTCTGCTACGAAGTGTCGAAAAGCCTCGCTGCGGTCGAGGGCGTGCTGCTTTTGGTCGACGCGACCCAGGGGATTGAAGCTCAGACCCTCGCGAATTTTCATCTGGCCCGTGAGAAACATCTGTTGGTGATCCCGGTGGTTAGCAAGGTCGACCTTCCCAGCGCGAGACCGGAAGATGTCGCGCTCGAAATTTCCCGGGTCCTCAAAATCGATCAGGACAAAGTTCTTTTCGCCAGCGGGAAGACGGGAGAGGGCGTCGAAGAAATTCTGCAAACGGTCTTGAGAAGGGTTCCGCCGCCCGAAGGGCAGCCCGGGAAACCTCTCCGGGCGCTGATTTTCGATTCGAAATACGATTCATACAAAGGCGTCATTATTTATGTCCGCGTGATGGACGGCGAAATGCATGCGGGAGACACAATCCTTCTGATGCAGAACGGGACCGTGCACGAAGTGACGGAGATCGGCGTATTCAACCCCCGCCCGCAGAATGTGGATTCGATCGGATGCGGAGAGGTCGGTTATTTTGCCTGCAATATCAAGAATGTGGCGGACGTGAAAATCGGGGATACGGTGACGCACCAGCACGCGCCGGCGGAATCTCCTCTGCCGGGCTATAAGGAAGTCAAGCCGATGGTGTTTTGCGGCCTTTATCCGGTTAATGCGCGGGATTACGGCATTTTGCGCGACGCCCTGGACAAACTTCGTCTGAACGACGCTTCGTTTGTGTATGAGCCGGAGAGTTCCGTTTCGCTTGGGTTCGGCTATCGCTGCGGCTTTCTCGGATTGCTGCATATGGATATTATTCAGGAGCGCCTGGAACGGGAATTTAATCTCGATTTGATCGCGACCGCGCCGAACGTGGTGTACCGGGTGAGCAAAACCAACGGGGAAAGTTTCTTCCTCGACAATCCGACCAAATTGCCGTCTCCTCAGGAACTGGCCCTGATCGAAGAGCCGTTTATCCGCGCCGAAATCATCTGTCCGACCGATTGTCTTGGGACGCTGATGCAATTATGCCAGGACCGGCGGGGAGTTTACAAAAGCACGGAATATCTTGATATGAACAGGGCCCTTTTGCACTATGAGCTCCCGTTCAGCGAAGTTCTGCTGGATTTTTACGATAAAATCAAGTCGATGACGAGAGGTTACGGTTCCTTCAATTACGATTTTTTGGGATACCGGAAAGGGGAGCTCGTCCGCATGGACGTGTTGATCAACGGGGAGATCGTGGACGCGCTGTCTTCGATTGTGATCCGGGAAAATGCGTATCACCGGGGGAAGATTTTGGTTGAGAAGTTGAGGGAGGTGATCCCGAGACAGCTTTTTGAAGTGGCGATTCAGGCCGCGA
>JAKQXH010000083.1 GCA_029561555.1 Candidatus Omnitrophota bacterium | reverse complement strand
TTCGAGAAATCGGAGGTAATCCCGGGCGGGATATTCTTCCTCGCCCCGATGAGAAGCGCTTTGAGAATTTCCCGTTCCGGGAACGGGAAATGCCGTTCGAGGCACGATTCGACGGCCTCCCGGACCCGGTACATGTTCTTTATTAATGAAGGCCTGCCCCGTTCCAAGTAAGAGAGGCCGCCCCGCCCGTAGCCGTAAAATACGCGCCGTATCCCCTTCACTTCAAGGTAAGCGCGGTAGCTAAACTGCCCTTTGCCGGAAGCGCCCGGGGGGATTTTCAATTCACCGGAAATTTTAACGCAGTCCCCGAATTCGAGGCGGCGGCCCGGATTGAACAGAAAGACCTGCACGCGCCCGCTCCGCATTTCCGTTTTCCCGCCGGACAGGGCGCCTTGCGCGTTCAAGACGAAGGACACTTGTTCGCGCCTTCCCTTCCGCCGGATCTCGGGCGCGCTCGAGACGGTCCCCGTCAGGATTTCCTTCGCGGCGCAGGGAAATTTCGAAATATCCTCCGGCGGGAGCCGCCGCTCGAGCCCTTCCCGGCAGATGCCGAGCAAAAAGAATCCGGCGTAAAGGGCCGCCATGGCTATTTTCTTCTTTTTGAATGCCGGGATCAGGAGAAGCGCCGCCGGGAGAAGCCCAAAAGCCGGGATGGGCGGTACTCCCAGAGTCCGGGACAGAAAGATCCCGGCGGTAAAAGCAAACGTGATCCGGACCGCGGGACGGATCACGAAAGTCCTCCCGGAAGCAAGGCCTTCCAGACCGGGCTGAATTCGACGGTCAGAAGGAAGCGGGCCGCCAGAGAAATCGAAAGGACCAAAAGGATGATGTAAAGAAGACGTCTTTCGTAAAGAGACAAAAGAAATGTGGTGGCTTTGGGGAAGAAAAGATTCGATGCGGGCCTGGGAAAATTATACCGCGGGAATCAATGGAGGGAAATACTAAACTGCCGGCCTCCTTTTTCGAGGATGACTTGGTTGTCCTCGACCGCCTTGACGGACGCGCCGTCGACGGAATCGCCGACGCCGACCAGTTGCCCGTTGATCAGGGCGCTGCGGTTTTCCCCTTCGCTGACGATGCCCATCACCTGAAACATGTTTTCGTTCCGCATGGCCGGCTGTGTGTTCATCAGCCGCTCGTGATACAACTGGCGCATGGGTTTCGGTTTCTCGAGAATCGCTTCGGCAATGACCGGCTTCTGGATTTCGGGGTTGGCCAGTTTTTCGTGATACAACTGGCGGAGCGGTTTGATACCCGTGATCGCCTCTTCCTGAAATGCCATCCGGCGCATGTAGGCCTGATACACGAATGAAACGGCCAGATAAGAAAGCAGGATCACAACGAAGAGGCTTCCGAGCCCGAGCGCGTATTTCAGAGAGTTTCGCGGCGCGGGGGAAGGCTCCCGCTTCGGCATCCGGCTCGCGAGGTCCAGCACATGATCGATGGAAAAGGTCTCGAGGACGGGGCTTTGCACCCGTTCTTTTTCGACTTCGGCTTTCCTCAGCGCTTCGTGGATGATGCTCATGCCGGCACCGCCATTCCTTCGGCCTCCTGATAGGCGACTTCGATCATCTGCTCGTCGACCGTCCGCTGTTCTTTCACGTAAGCGGCCAGCATCGCCTTGTCGCAAATGCTGTTGATCAGGCGGGGAACGCCCTGCGTCGATTCGTGAATCGCGCGGATCGCTTCCGGGGTGAAGAAAATTTTCGATTCCCCTCCCGCGACCCGCAGGCGGTGCAGGATGTAATTTTCCGTCTCCGTCGCGTCCAGGGCCGAGAGATGATAACGCAGCATGATTCTCTGCCTCAGCTGGACCAGTGTCGGATTGCGGAGGTTGTCCCGGAGCTCGGGCTGGCCAACCAGGACGATTTGCAGAAGTTTTTTGGTCTCGGTCTCGAGGTTGGACAGCAGGCGGATCTGCTCGAGCGTTTTCGCCCCGAGATTCTGGGCCTCATCGATAATCAGGACGGAAGTCAAACCCTGCCGGTCCATGTCGAGAAACAGCGCGTTCAGCGCGTCAAAGTAGCCTTTTTTATTGCGCTGGCGCGGCTTGGCCCCGAAATCCTCGACGATGGCGTGCAGAAGCTGGGTGTCGGACAGGCCGGGATTCAGGATCAGGGCCGTTTTCGCGGTCCCGTTCAGTTCGGAAAGAAGCCGGCGGCAGAGCGTGGTCTTGCCGGCGCCGATTTCGCCCGTGATTTCGATGAATCCCTTCCGGTAATTGATGCCGTAGAGAAGCGTCGCGAAAGCCTCCTGATGTTTCCGGCTGAAATAAATAAACCGTGGATCCGGTGTAATCCGGAACGGTTCATCCGTCAGCCCGAAAAATTCTCTATACATGTCCCGCCTTTCCTCCGAACGGCCGCTTCAAACGCGCGGCTCATGAACTGATTTCAAAAACTTTCCCGTCTTTGCGCGGCAGTTCGATGCTCAAAATCGCCGCATCGGTCCCGAGCAGGTGCTCTTTCCGGTTCGTAATCATCTCCCGGATCTTGATCCGCTTCCCTTTGAGCTTCAGGCTCGGAAACAGGATCGTCGCGCTCTTGTCTTCCATTCCATTATTAACGGCAATCAGATAGTATTTCTTTCCCCGTTTATAAAGCCCGGTCTTGATGTCGCGGGTCTGCGAGTGGACATAGGAGGGGATTTTGAAATACTGGAGTATCGCGTGGACGAGATCCTTGCTCGGCTCGACACCCAGATGCAGGATCTTCCCCTTCCCGCAGGATTTGATATAACCGATCGTCGTCTTCCCGAAGTCCGGAATGTCGACCTGGATTTTCTCCCCTTTGACCTGGTCGAAGACATACGCGTTGCTGGTCACGTCCACTTTGAGTTTCGGTCCCAAACGAACCGAAAACGGTTTTTTGAATTCGAAAAGGACGCGGGACGGATCGTGAAACCCGATCAAATTACAGCTCTCGAAATTGTCGTTCTTGCGGGGATAATCGTAAAAGGCGACGAGAACTCCGCCGGCCTTCACGTATTTCAGGACATTTTTCTGGGATTCCTCGTTCATCCACTGATTCCCCGAGTAAAAAAGGATTTTCTTCCGGATATCGCCGAGCTTGGGGTCGTAGAGTTCGTAATCGACGTCGGCCTCGTACAGTACGGAAAGGAGCGAGCCTTCCTGCGTAATGGTTCGCGCCGCGTACTGAAGCGGTTTGAACGTCACGCCGACGTCCGTCAGTTTTTCCAGGGTCGGAGGGTCCAGCTCCTTGAAAATTTTCACCACGTCGCAGAATACCTGATACAGCTCGTGCCGGACACGCCCCCATTCATTGATCGGGGACATGTACCAATTGTCGCGGTTCACCAGCATGTACCAGTTCCACCCCTGAATCCCCGCAAGCAGGGCCGTCAGGGAAATGAGCCGGTAATGGTTCGGCGTCAGCACGCCGGATTCGTAATGGCGGGCATGCCAGACTCCCGCGGAAAATTCCGCGATATAAGGGACGCGGGTGCTGGTCCGCATGTAACGGATTTTGTCCATCATCTTCCGCTGTTCGTGAACGTCTTCCTTCAGCTCACTGCTGGGATAAAGGTCGATCCCCACAAAATCGCAGAGTTTCTGCATCTGCGACCAGTCATTCACGTAAAAAAACGGGTAGAGGTTGAGATAGATGGGGATATCGACGCCGAGTTTCCGGTAGGCCTCCACGCACCACTGGGCGCATTTCGCCGAATAGTAATATTTGAACTCGATGTAATCGAGGTTCCGCCTCAGTTCGCGGTCTCCCTTGAGCGGCAGGCCGCGGTAATTGGTCAGCATGCAGGCAATATACGGGCCCGCCTCTTCAAACCGGTGGTAGGCCGTTCCCCAATTCCGGTTCAGCTTTTCGATCTCGTTTCCGTATTTCATCCGCAGGAATTGCTGGAAAATACCGGGCTGGCCCGCGAGGCCGTACTGGTTCCCGTAGATGTCCGGCCAGGGATCGATTTCGTTGTCCGCCTGGAACATGATGATGTGCCCGCCGGGCCGGCTCGCAAAATAGGGCTTCAGGACCGAGCAGACTTTTCGCATGTAGACTTCGGCGTAGTTCAGGAATTGAGGATGAAGCCTGTGAAATTTCCTCACATAGGAAGGAACGCCGTCATTCGGCCACTCGCTGTAGATGTAAGGCCCCGGGCGAATGATCAGCCAGAGCCCTTCCTTGCGGGTCAGTTCGAGAAAGCCTTTGAGGTTGCGCGTGATGTCCGTCTCGCCCGTAAAATCAAAATGGCCCCGCTTGTATTCGTGGAATTCCCAGGCCACATAGGTCGAGACCACGTCAAGACCCATTTCCTTGACGCGGTCCAGAACGGTTTTCCAGTAGGAAGGGTTCAGGCGCCAGTAATGGACTTCACCGCTCAGGAGGGAGACCGGTTTGTTCCCGACAAAAATTTTGGATTGCTTGATTTCGACTTTCGGCATAAACCTTCCCGCCCCCTCCCCGTACGGACAAACACCCGTCTTCTGTTGACGAACGGTCCCGTTGCGCAGAAACGCGATCCCCCCTCAGGCGACGATATTGATGAGCCGGTGAGGGACGATAATGATTTTTTTGACTTCTTTGCCCTTAATCCACTCGATTACTTTTTCGTCCTGTAAGGCCGTTTGCTTTAGCGCCTCCTCGGAAATATTTACGGGGACGGTAATCTTGGATCTCAGCCGGCCGCACACTTGGATGGGGATTTCCTCCTCGTTCCGCACCAGAAAGGAAGGGTCGTAGACCGGCCAGGGTTCATAGGCAAGGGTTTGGGAATGGCCGAGCCTCTGCCAGAGTTCCTCGGCAAGATGAGGGGCGAACGGAGCGAGCATCAGCACGAATTTCTCCGCGGCCTCGAGGGAAAGTGATGGGAATTTCATGGCTTCGTTGACGAAAATCATCAGCGCCGAGATGGCCGTGTTGAAGCGCAGGCCGTCGAGGTCCTCGGTCGCCTTGCGGATGGTCGAGTGGAGGAGTTTCTGCTCTTCGGGAGACGGCGCGCGCTTTTGGATCCGCGGGTCCGGTTCGCCGGACTCGGCAATCATCAGGCGCCAGGCCCTGCCCAGGAAGCGGTACACGCCTTCCACGCCCTGCATCGACCACGGTTTCATGGCCTCGATCGGGCCCATGAAAAGCTCGTAGAGGCGAATGCTGTCAGCGCCGTACTCGGAGATGACCTCGTCCGGAGTGACGACATTCTTCCGCGACTTGGACATTTTCTGATTGTCCTTGCCGAGTATCATCCCCTGATTCACGAGTTTCATGAAAGGCTCGGGGGTCGAGACCACGCCGAGGTCAAAAAGGACTTTGTGCCAGAAGCGGGAATACAGGAGATGGAGCACCGCGTGTTCCGCGCCCCCCACGTACAAATCAACCGGCATCCAGTATTTTTCTTTCCGGCCTTCGATCAGCCGGTCCGGATTTTTCGAATCGATATAGCGGAGATAATACCAGCAGGAACCCGCCCACTGAGGCATGGTGTTCGTCTCGCGCTCTCCCGTCTCCCCCGGAATCCCCGGAACGGGAGCTCGGACCCAGTCTTTCGCGTTTGAAAGCGGCGGCGCAAAATCTCCGGTCGGCTTGAAATTTTCCATCTCGGGCAGAGTCACGGGGAGTTCCTTCTCAGGAACGGGCACAATCCCCTTCGACGGCGAATGGACCACCGGAATCGGCTCGCCCCAGTAACGCTGGCGGCTGAAAAGCCAGTCGCGCAGTTTGTAATGGATTTTCTTCTCGCCGATCCCTTTCGATTCGAGCCAGGCCGTGATTTTCTCCTTCGCGCCTGCGGTCGAAAGACCGTCGATCGAAAAACTCCCGTCGGGAGTCGAGGAATTCACGGCGGCACCGTCCCCGGTGAACGCCTCTTTGGAAATATCCCCGCCCGAGACGACTTCCGTGATCGGGAGATTGAATTGACGCGCAAACTCAAAATCGCGCGTATCATGCGCGGGAACAGCCATGATTGCGCCGGTCCCGTAGCTGATCAGGACATAGTCCGCGATCCAGACCGGGATCTTCTTTTGATTCACGGGATTGACGGCATAGCCGCCGGTAAAAACGCCCGTCTTTTCCTTGGCAAGATCGGTCCGCTCCAGATCGGTTTTGTGAACCGATTTGTCGACGTAACTTTGGACTTCCTTTTTCTGCGCGACGGAGGTGAGCTTCCCGACCAAAGGATGTTCGGGCGCCAGGACCATGTATGTCGCGCCGAACAGCGTGTCGGGGCGGGTCGTAAACACCCGGATGGTTTCATCCAGACCGTCGACGGGAAAATCGACTTCCGCGCCTTCGGATTTCCCGATCCAGTTCCTCTGCATTTCCTTGATCGATTCCGGCCAGTCCAGCAATTCCAGGTCCTTGAGAAGCCTCTCGGCATAGGCTGTGATCTTCAGCATCCACTGTTTCATCGGCCGCCGAAGGACGGGATGGCCCCCTCGCTCGCTTTTCCCGTCGATCACTTCTTCGTTCGCGAGAACGGTTCCGAGGGCCGGACACCAATTTACGGGGACTTCGGCAAGATACGCGAGGCCTCTCTCGTATAATTTCAGAAAAATCCACTGCGTCCATTTGAAATAGGCGGGATCCGTCGTATCGACTTCGCGGTCCCAGTCGTAAGTAAATCCGAGCGCCTGCATCTGTCGCCGGAAGGTATTAATGTTCTTCGCCGTCGTCTTGCGGGGATGCGTGCCGGTTTCGATGGCATGCTGTTCCGCCGGGAGGCCGAAAGCGTCCCACCCAATCGGGTGAAGGACGTTGAACCCTTTCATCCTTTTATAGCGGGCGACGACGTCCGTCGCGGTGTATCCTTCCACGTGGCCGACATGAAGGCCGTCCCCCGAGGGATACGGGAACATATCGAGGACGTAATATTTCGGCTTGTCCCCGCCCGGCTCGCCCGGCGAGGCGCTGCGGAACGTTTTATTCTTAATCCAGAAAGACTGCCATTTTGGCTCGATCTGATCAAACGGATACGCTTTTTCCCGAGACGACCTTCCCATTCTTAAGTCCCTTTCTTTTCATAGAGTGAAGCCGAATTTTAGCACACCCGATCATCCCCAGCAAGATTTTGCCTGTATGTTTCCTTGACACCGCAAATCGGGCCAAGTAGAATTTGACCCTCTGTTTACTCGTATTTTCGAGCCGTCCCCGGCTAAAATCCGCCGGGGCTGCCTCTTATTCTTTGACATCTTGATTCAGTTTTCTCGGGCCGTCCCCGGCTAAAATCCGCCGGGGCTGGCCCGAAAGCATTAATGGCGGCTGCTACGCAACCGCTAAAAGCTAAAGATATCGGGCCGGTAGTTCAGTTGGGAGAACGCCACAATGGCATTGTGGAGGTCGCGAGTTCAACTCTCGCCCGGTCCATAAAAACAATGCAAAATTCAAAATGCAAAATTTAAACACAAAACATAACATTGAATCTTAAAATTAAAATCCGATCCGAAATGCAAACACAAAACGCAACGCCCGATCCTAAAACTAAAAATCAATCCGAGGAAAGATCTCGGCAAATTGATATTTTGGATCGAACGCGCGCTTACGCTCTTCAAAGTATTAAATTTTATCGCGCGATACCGAAGGAGCCCGCTCTTAAAATTTTGGGCGAGCAGTACTTGCGCGCAGCAACATCAATAGGGGCTAATCTCGCTGAAGCTAAAGCAGGGCAAAGCAAAGCTGATTTTATTTCAAAAGTATCAATCGCCTGCAAAGAAACGCACGAATCCCTTTATTGGCTTCGGTTGTTTAAAGATGACGGCTCTTTTCATCACTCGCCATTAAACGGGCTAATTACTGAAACCGAGGAGTTGATAAGAATTCTTTCAACGATTATACTTCACTCTAAAGAATCTTAATCTGATTCAAGCTTTGAATTTCGCTTTCTTGCTTCGCTCTTTGCGCTTTAGCTTTTGATTTTTTTATTTCACATTTCATTTTAAATTTCGCATTTTGCATTTTGAATTAATTGTGCCGGAGTGGCGGCCGAAACTTCATAGTTTCGGCACTCCGCGCGAAACTTGTCGTTTCGCGCTACGGAAC
>JAKQXH010000073.1 GCA_029561555.1 Candidatus Omnitrophota bacterium | reverse complement strand
TACGAGTCCCGAATAATGATGAACAACCTGAGGCTTCTACCCTTGCCATTCGTACGGCGCTGTCGAGCAATCCCGCGTCGTTGGTTCATGAGGTAGGCATCCCTTTCATTACGCAGAGAATCATCGAAGACCGCACGGGCCGGTCTGCGTTTGAGGTATATGAGCGGACAGCCGCGGAATTGGTGGCTGCCTATGGGGATGAGCTTGAGTCGCATGACCGCCCTCAGCTCGAATCACTTGGGATCAAGAATATTGATGCAACCCTGAATAGAAGGCAGGCTGAATTCTTGAATGCATTGAGATCCCTAAGCCCCGTATTTCGGATCATGGCTTCGGCGCTGAATGAGGGGCTTTTGCAACCGGGAGATGCGGCTCCGATCACGGTTGAGCTTCCGGGGGAAACATTAACGATACGGCCGTATAATCCCATGAATCCGGTCACAAAGCGGTTTAAAAAAGCCCGCGATTCGCGTTCTTTAGAGGAAGCTTCACCGGAGGTTAAAGGACAGCTTGGGGCAGACGGCTTCCTATATATGAGGGGCGGGATGAATGGAACGAACCGGCAGAGGGCGTTAAACCATGAAGCGCGGGGGCATGTTGTGTCTGAATCATCCCGCCGGGAAATGCCGGGGGTATACGCTGAATTGCTGAACCGCCTGAATTCATTGCCCCCTTCCGCTCGCCTTGATCTGATGAAACGTTTTTATTTCGCGCGCATCGCGCCGTTTGAAAGCCAATCGGCGCTTTTGCCCGATGCTTCTGCGCGAGAATTTGCCGCGAGGATCAACGGCTCGCGGGCGGTGATGCCCGATAATCCCGAGTTATGGGGCAGCGCGGTTTCGCTTTCCGCCGGAACGGGTGAGCCGGTTTTCAATGCCTATGCTCTGGATGAAATGCTTGCGATGTTTTTTGAACGCCTTGAGGGAACGAGCGACGAATATTTTGACGAAATCCGGCGGTTCCGGAAACCCCTTACGATGGATCCCTCAATCGCGCGAAGCGATGACGATGCCGTAAAACTTTGCGCGCTTCTCTCGCAATATTTCATTCATGAACAGGAAAGCGGACGTCCGGTCCCTCAGCTCGAGCGATTGGGGTATTTTCAGCCGCTGGAAGAGATCCTTCAGCGGAACGTCGAAGGGGCGGCGGCGATCAATATTTGCGCGAGCATGCGTCTGGCCGATTATCTGAGCGCGAAGAGCGGTACGGGCGGGAAAAACGCGGGGCTTTTGAAGAAGCTCTTCGGCGTGAAGAAGAGAAGCTCAAGCTCGGATGATGAACAAAAGAAGAAAGATATCGGCGAACTCCGTTTCTGGATGGACAAGGCGATCGATGAATTAAAAGAGGCGATGGAAGGGGAAGGGATCGAAATTACCGATGAGCATGCGATCACTCATGCTTTTGAAGAGACGTGGTTTGAATATATGAAAAACAAAGGGGGGCCCGGCGGCTGGAACGAACAGGAGTTTATGGAGACCCTGATCAAGAATATCGTCGAAGAATCTCCCGACCTGGCGGAAGGGGACCTGGATGATTTGCTGGAATTGCTGCCTAAAATTTTGGAGATGACGGATGAAGAATTGCGAAGATTTCTCGAGGGGAATCCCGAGTACGAGAAATACATTAAATTTATTCAGCATGCGCGGAAACTCTATCAATCTCTGAAAAAGACGGTGGAAGAACTTGATGCGACAGGCGAAGGGGACTGGCGCAAGGAGCTCGAAGAGATGATGGAGGATGACGAAGACGCTGAGGAGAATGAGCACGAACATCAGCATCAGCACGGCATTCCTCACCAGCACCCTCAGAAACAAGGGGAAGAACATCAGGCGCCCGCGAAGAAGCAGGATGGCGCCGCTCAGCAGGCCGGGTCTTTAGGGCAAATGCTGTCGGATGCAATGAAAAGCCTGCCGCAGATTTCAGGGCTCAGACCTGCTGGAGCAGCTTCTTTCGTTTCTGCGGCGGCTATTGCTATGGAAAAAAGGGGCCGGAAACCTTTTTCTGGCACTACGCCCGACCAACAAGGGTCTCGCTTCGTTGTAAATCCGATTATTGCCTCTTCGCTCGGAGTCGATAATGAAAAAAATCTTCCGCCCGAAATGAAGCCGCTTTGGGATGAAATGAAAAAACGCCTGAGAAAGCGGCGGGATGAGCTGGGGCGGAGATTCCGGGCGGATCCCGACAATGTGCTTTCTGCGCTTTTCGGCGCGTGGATGGGGGCGGCCACTATCCGGCAGGATGAGGATCTGGAAGTTTACCGTGAAGCGCTTCCGGTCCTCGAGGCGGCGAACGGGAGGAGCGGTACTCCCGTGTTCTATCTGGGGGAACCCATGGAGCGAGAAGAAGTCGTGACGGTCCTTCGCCTGCTTGAATTCCTCAATCCCGATGCGGAAAACTTCCCGGAGGCCTTGGGGCGGGACGAGACGGACGACAGCCCGATCCGGACGTTGAGGCGGTTTTCCGGGCAGACGGAGAAGAGATTGTTTGCTCTCTTCGGAAAAGCGGGCGTGGGGAAGAGTCATCTGTTCAAGGCCTATGTGAGGCATGTCCTCGAACAACCGTCCGCTAAGGAAACGGACTGGCTTTTCTTTTCACTGAGCACCAATGATTTCATGGCAAAGGCGTCCCAATTCGCGGTTGAGAACAACATGAGCATGGACCAGGCGGTTGATTTCCTGCTCGAACTGGTCGGACGGTTTCTGGACCGGCCCAATGTGATGCTGTTTATCGACGAAGGGCATCAAATGGCCCAGCTTCCTTCCCGAACCTCAACCAAACCGATCAACTTTTACGAACAGCTCAAGAAACAATTGGCCAACCGCTATTCCTACGTCCGGGTCGTCTACGCGACGACGGAAGAAGAATACAACATGTATATGCGGCGCGATCAGGGAGAAGCCCTGCAGAGCCGGACTGAAAGTTACAATCTTTCCCAGCTCAGCCGGTCTCATGTCGAGTCGATTATGGAGGCCTCGGTCGGAGAACTCGAAGGGAATGAGGAAGTCAAGAATATCCTCCGGTCGGAGATACGCGAGATGCGTTCGGAACTCGGGGGCGTTGAGAAGCGGCTTGCGGAATTGAACCGGCAGATGAGGAAGGCGAAAAAAGGTCCGGAGAGGGAATCTCTGGCGGCGGAGTTCAAGACCCTGTCGCGGCGGCGGCAGCAGCTTGAGGATATGCTGAGAGACATGGAGGAGGAACTTGAATCCGAAAATTGGAATGTCGCCGAACTCCAGCGCGAGATGACGCGTTGCGGCCTCAAATTCGAACGGGATATCGCGGGGCGTCTGATGGTGATCGACCGCTTGATTTCACTGAAAGACCGTTTTGCCCCCCAATGGGCGTCGCCGGCCCGCGAAAAGGCATGGCTTGAGGCGATTGCCGCACGCGTGGTTAGCATGATCCAGTCCCTCGAAAAACGGAGCGTGAGTGACGCGCAGGATATTGTGACGCGGGTCAATCATCTGTTGTATGAGCAGAGGCTTATTTCGAATCCCGACACGCCGGACCTGGTCCGGAACATGGCCCGGACCGCCGAAACCAAACGGTCCATTGCTTCTCACGCGCTGGGGTATTTCCGCTATCTCCGTGAAATGGACGAGATTGCCCGGACGCGCACGATCCGGCAAAAACAGGTGGATGAGAGCATCAGTGATGCGACGGGAATCCCTTACGAGACGCTGATTTTCGAGCCGGGGCGGTCCCGGGAGGAAATCCGGAAGAAGATCAATTCCATGCTGATCGGACAGGAACAGGCGGTGGACATGATCGTGGATATTATCGTGGAGTATTTCAAGAAAAAGGAGGATGACCGGGCAGGAGACCGTTTCGCGGAACCTCTGAAGCTCATGGTCGTCGGCCCGTCCCGGGTCGGGAAGTCGTATTTGGCAACGGTCTTGGCCGTCACACTGCTGGGCAATAAGGCCGCGGTTGAGACAATTCCGATGGCCGAGTACACATCCCCGCATCAGGTGGCCCGGTTGAGCGGGGCGCCTCCGGGATATATCGGATACGGGAATCCCGGTTTGATCACCAGGATTTTCGAAAAACACAATTACAGCCTGGTGGTTCTGGTCGATGAGATCGAGAAGGGCCATCCGAGAATCATGGATTATCTCTATCCCCTGTGGAGGCCCGGCGTCGGCAAAGACATGATGGGAAATGAAGTCTACGCGAAAAATTCCGTTTTTGTGGTCTCCTCCAATCTCGGGCTTTCCGATCCCGTGAATTTGGATGACCGCGTTTCGCAGATGCACGTGAAGAGAATTTATCAGCTTCTCAGGCAGGGGGACCAAGATCAGCTGGATTATGAAGTGAATCATTTTCTTGCGGATATCACGCGGCGGGCGGTGGAGGGATTCCTGAGGCCCGATACGATTACCCGGCTGACGCGGCCCGAGGCGATTTTTTTTAAGTGGCTTCATCCGGACGATGCTCACCGGCTGATCGATGAATTGTGGCTTCCGAGACTGATCGAAGAAATGAAAAAGCGCGGCGTGGTGATTCATCTGGATGAGTCGGCCATGCGGACGGTGGCTAAGACCAAGACGCGCCAATTTGAGCATTTCTCGTTCGCGAAGGAAGTTCCGTCCATGACCGACGGCATCCGCTCGAGCAGCGGGGATTACTTCTTTTTGGATGCCGAACACAAGAGGCTGGTCATGAAATTGGAAGGGGAAGAAATTTTGATGGAAGAGACCGTGCAGGAAACGGTGGCTTTGGAGGTCCCTCTCGAGGTTGAGAATGCCAGAAATCTTCTGGTCCGGGAGACGGCGCAGGGACCGGAGGCGCTGATTTTGCATGACGGAGGGATTGTCGCGGTTGACCGGCAGGGCGATGTCCGGGTTGTTTATGAGGGAACGGGGATTCAGAAAATGGCCGTGGATGGGGACAATATCTTATTCGTCCGGGACGGAAAGACGTGGCTTGGGAAGTTGGACCGGATGGATGAGGCCCGTCCGGTTGAATTGCCGGAAGGTTTTGAGTGCAAAGAAATCGCGCTGGGAGCGGGTTTTTATTATGTGAGCGACGGATTCAACGTCTTTCAGGGGAAATTGGATGCCACGGACGAAGCGCCGGCCCGTTTTGGTAAAAAGCAAAAGACTGAAATCTATGACCTTCAAGTCCTTGAGGACGGCAGTCTTGCCTATTTGCAGAAACATACCGTGACGCATCAGAAAATCAAGATTCCCGAGCAGGCGGCTGCGGCGCGGCAGAAGGAATTGGAGAGGATACGGGGCAGTCTTTTGATCGGAGACGGGCAGTATATTTCCCGGGAAGTCGAGAGCAAAGAAGGGAAAAAGGAACGGCGAGTGTACCGGAAAGTTTTGAAATACAATGAGAAGGGCGAACGGACGCCGGAGTATCGGCAGTACATGGAACAGCAGGAAAAACTCGAAGGGCTGAAGAAAGAATTGAGCGATATGCTTGAAAAATCTCCGGCGGAGAGAGACCGGCAGAGGTTGGATGAACTGGATGAGCAGATCAGGCGATTGATGGAAGAAATGGCCGAACGGTTCTGGATTCAACGGAGGCCCGGGTTTGTGCAGCAGGGGGCGGAAAATTTTGAGGTTTATGTACGCCTTCCGGAACAGGAAGAGCAGAACTATATCCAATTCGAGAAGCAGAGCGAAAAAATCGAAGAGGAAATGATCAAACAGATCGAGACGGAAAAGGTCAAGGAAGAAGCCGTCTTTTTGATCGTGAGGGATACTTCGGGAAAGGTGGTCGGCAGGCGGAAGGATTTGTCGTTCCGGGGAGGCGCTCTCTATGAGGGGAGCCGGAAAGAAGAGCTTCGCCGGCAGGTGCTCGAACAGTTCGGAGATGCGGAAAGCCGTATTCATCTCCGGAAGGATGAAAACGGGCGGCTTCAGGTGATGGATTTCGGGAAGCGGAATGCGAGTGAGGTGTATCTGTTCCGGCATTCGGAGCTTGCCGCGGAATTGGTCCGGGATGCTTACACCGATGTCCTTCAGGGGATTTCCAATCTGGAACGCGAATTCCAGAACCGCGTCCGCGCCGGGATCGAAACCAATCCGAGATTACGGTTCGGGACGGAAGTCACGCTGAAGCTGGGCGAAAAAGACGAAAACGGAAAAAGGTCAATCGTTCTAGACGGGATACAACCGACGACGGAAGTGGCCGCGTTGGATGTTTCGCCGGAAGCGGTGGCGATGGTTCGGGACGATTCCGAGAAAGAATTCATGCGCAGGATCGATGAATGGATTTCGAAGGCCGAAGCGGAAGGCCGGGAGGTTAGGCCCGAAGAATTGATGCGTATTGCCGAAGAAGTTTCGGGAGTGGATGTTGAGAAGCTGATCCGCGAGTTTTCCCAAGACCGTGAGTCCGATAACGCGGCCGAACTCGCGAGACAAAGCGCGCCCATCGAAGCGCCGGAAGGGAAAGAAAGGAATGTGATCGATCAGAAAAGGCGTTTGCATGCCGCTCTGTCCGCGATAGGGGAAGAGTCCGACGGCTTCCGCGTCGACGAAGGGACTCATGCGGCTTTGGAGGCAGGCATGGCCGGTCTCTACAACCTTGCGCAGGAGACGGTCCGGGGCCTGTTGACGCAGGCCGGCGAAGATGCAAAGGATATCGACCGAAAGCTTTCACAGAAGGGGAGCGCGAAGCTTTCTCCGGATGATCCGGCTTATATCGGCCGTCAGACCGGTTTTGTCAATCGGGACGGAACACTCGGGCTGGCCGGCGAAATTTCGTTTCAGGGTTACCTGGCCCCGAATGAAAGACTGAAAATTCATGAGCTCCTGAACCTGCAGGTTCTGACGCCGGAAGACTGGGACCGGTATCACAGCGATCCGGATTTCCAGAACAAGAGACTGGTGGATTTTCTCTTTTATCTCCGCCGTTTAGGCGGGAAGGGAATACGTTTCATTACCGAGAAAGAAACCGATGCGGAAGGCCGTACCGTTTACCGGCACCGGCTGCGTTTCGAAATCCCGCTGGGAGCGGAGATGGATGCGGGGCGGCTGGCTCAGTTGATGCAGGCGGAATCCGTTGCCGCCAGGCCGGAAGCCCCGAAGTATGAAGAGCCCGAGATGCCGCCGATTTATACCGGGGAAGAAACAAGGGAGGCAAAGCTTCCGGATGAGATACGGAAAAAACTCGACAAATTGAATGAGGATAAAACAAAGGAGGATCTCGAGAAATGGCTCGGTGAAAATAAGGAGGCAGGGTTCGATCCCTCTAATTTTGTCCTGATCCGGGCGGTTCTCGATGACATACTGAAGAAAAACGCGGCATCCCGGGAAGGGGAAAAACTCCTCGAAGGGGCCGATGCCAAACGGATGTGGGTAAAGATTTTCGCTTTCAACGGGATCCGGAATCCCGAGCCGCTGATTGACAAATTGAGCGATATGGATTTGCTGGGGCCTGTTTATGAATCGGATGATCCGGAAGCGAGCCGGGCTTTGCCGCGCAAATATTACGTGGGCCCGGTCGGGCAATTTTTGAAGGGAATGGCAAAATATTATGTGGGAACGCAAACGCATCCCGATACGGGAGAAGCGTGGGATGAGCAATACGCGTACGAATATTTGAGGGAGCAATTCTCGATCGAAGCGCCCGAGGGGACCAAGGGAGGCATGAGTGCCGATGATTTTGCGGTGCTCTCTTCCGTGCTGGATTTTATGAATCCGGAAGCTGAACGCTATGACGCGGCACTGAACCGCGAACGCGAAATGTCCATCATGCGGGATCAGTTGCTGAAGAGGGAAGAACGCTCGCTTCTCCTGACCGGAGAGGCGGGAACCGGGAAGACTTACATGGTCAGATCTTTTGTCAAGCGGGAGGTTGAGACGTACCGGACCCGCCGGCTTTATTTTGAACTCGACGCTCTCAGACTCCGGAACGCGATGCGGGAGAATAATATTTCGGCCCAGCAGATGTTCGATATTCTGAAACGTTTTGCCAATCATGCCGGTGTGATCATCTATATCGATGAGGCGCATGAGCTGACGGAATTCGGCAGGCAGGGGGAAACCATCATCGACGTGGCGCTTGAAGAGATGGCGGACCCTGATTCTCATCTGCGGTTTATTCTTTCTACGACCGACGCGGAAGCGCAGAAACAGATGGCAGGTCCCGGCTGGCAGGCCAAGCGGCGGAGAATCCGCCCGCTAAAGTTGGAACCGCTGTCTTTTGTGGAGGTCAAAATCATCCTTCGCCGGTATCTGGCGAGACTTAAACGGGAATGGGCGATTAAACATCCCGATATCGCGCTGGATATCGATGATGGCCTTGAAGTCCTGGTCGCTACGTTTCGCGAGCGGTTTTTCGCGGGGGCCCCCACGCCACGGGAGGAAGTCCAGCTGGTGGACGCGCTCAAATCTTATCTGGAGGCCAAATATCTCGAAACCGGCAATACGGTCCGCAGACAGCCGGGCAAAGTGGCGCATGCCGCCCGCCTGCTTCTTGCGCGGAATTTGTCGGCGAAGTGGATGAGTGCGGCTGCGGTGGAATCGGGAGGGGAAGTAGACGAGGAAACACGCGAAAAGGCTTTGCGGGAACTTAAAAAGTCAAATTCCGAAGTCAAACGGGAACTGATCCGCATGATGGACCATCTTTTGTTTAATGTGATGTTCGCGCGGGAGAATTACGCGGAGGGATCCGAAGGCGAAATCCGCGCGCATCTTGGAGCGGAGGAACTGCTGGAGTTTCTTGAGTCGGAAAAAGGCATCCCCCGTCAGTCGCTCGAGATGGATATCGAAAAGGCCCTGCAGTCCTTGAGAGAGGATCTCAAGAAAGAGATTATCGGTCAGGATGATGCCATCGATACCCTTGTTGATTATTTGAAGGTGCATTTCACCCGGAAAAAGGATCCGGAACACAAGTCTCCTTTTTTTGCCATCGCCGCGGGGCTTTCGACGGTCGGGAAAACACAGACCGCGATTGAGCTGACCAAAGCCCTTTTCGGGAGCGAAAAATTTTACGCGCTCTTGAGAATGAGCGATTTCGCCCTCGAGCATAATGCCGCGCGCCTGATCGGCGCGCCGGCCGGTTATATCGGGTACGGCGATATGCCCGAGCTGGTCAAACTGTATCTGGATACCGGCGGGATGGGCGTGTTCAACATGGACGAAGCCGAAAAAGCGTTCCCGACTATTTTTAACCATTTCCTCACGGCATTCGGGGAAGGCGGTACCGGCGAGACGACGGACGCGACGGGCCGGTTCACAATCCGGTGGGGAGGGTATTTGGTTTATGCCACGTCCAATCTCGGCGTGACCGGCGTTTCCGGGGACAAGGAAACGGAAGCCAATAAATACATTATCGAAAAAGTCAGCGAAATGATCCGGGAAATCGCGGGAGGGGATCAGGCGCTTGAGGATATCCTTTATTTCGAGCTCAACCGCGTTGTGATGGGCATGGTCCGTAGGGCGCTGGAGGTTCACTTCCGTCCCGAATTCAGGAACCGGCAGAGCATTCCGGCGGACCCCGGCTTCCTTTATTTCGGGTGGCTTCATCCCGACGACGCACGGCGGGTGGTGGACGAAAAACTGTTCCGGAATTACAGCCAGCTGCTCGCGGAAGGAGGCGTGACACTCGATCTTGACCAGGGCGAGGAGAACTGGATCCATCGCCTCCGTTTCGGGCGGCAGGACGCCGGGTTTGCGAAAACGGAGCGTATCGGGGAAGTGACGGATGTCGCTTATGAACCTTCGGGCGAGAGAATCGTTCTCGATGCGGAAAAGAAAATGATTCATGTGTTTCAGGGACCGAATGAAATCTCAGGCGAGATCGACGTGCCGCTTGAAAACGCGAAGCGCCTTTTTGTGCTTCCGAAAGACGGGTCTTTTCAGCTTCTGGTCGTGGGGACGGACGGCGCGGCGCTTTTGGACCCTCAGGGGAATTTGATCCGGCATCTTCCGCGGGGAGACCTGCCCGGTGACGTCGGACCCGCGGCTTATTCGGACGGCCGACTGATTTTTTCGGCCGGGGCCGAACTCTTTATCGTCACTCCCGAAACCCTTCAGGTCGAAAGGCGGGTTCCTTTTCCCGCCGAAGTTCTTGAAGCATCCAAACAATCTCCTGTCAAAGATTTGTCTTTTTATCAGGGCAATATTCTGATTACCGTCAACAATTCTCTGTATCGTGTCTCCCTGGAGCATCCCGAAACGGCCGTGCTGCTCCGGCATGATGACAAAGGCATCGAGAACGCCCAGTATGACGATCAGGGGAGAATTGTTTATCTTTCCAAGCGCGATGTTCAGCGGGTGAGATTCAAGAGCGAAAAGGAAATTCAGAAATATATCGAACAGAAACGGCAGGAAGACCTGACGGTCAAATATCAGGATATTGTGGCGCGGCAGGAAGAGGGGAAAATCGAGCCCAGCTATTGGCTCCCCGCGACTAAAAAGGAGGAAGAGGAATACGAACGGCTGGTGGCGGAAGCGGGAGCGGATGAGGAAAAACTCAAGGTTCTCCGGGCGAAATATTGGAAGAAACAGGCCGGCATAGGATTTACGGCCAAGACCCGGCTGTTCCGCAGGCTGACCGAAGAGGAAGACGAAGAGTACCGGCGTTTTCAGGAGGCGGCGATTGAGGAACATCTCAGACTTGCCGGTGGCAAGGGGGCTGTGGATGAAGCGGCCCGTCTGGCCAGAAACGAAGAGCAGCTTTCCGGGATCATGAAAGATCAGATGGCGAAGAAAACCGTCGCGGATGCGCCGGTCCTTGTTTTTGTCAATCCTGACGGACAGCCGTTTGATGCGTCACAGGAGGAACCGGAGTACCGGGATTTGTTCTATCGCGAAAGGCCGAAAGTCACGACGGATGAGAAGGTCGCCGAAGGCCGGATGAGTGAATGGAACGGAGAGGGAATGGAAGGCCGTTCGTTTTACTTGAGGCGGGGCGCGGACGGGAGATTGCTGGCGGTGGTTCCGGAAGCGGGAGAGGTCAGCCATCTCGAGACCGTGCGGTTTTCGAAAATTGCGGATTATATCGTGAGGCACGGATATAAGAATCCGATGCGCGGAATCACGGAACTTCAGCATTTGTTCCGGAGGACGGTGGTCGAAGCCGTCCAACCCAATGCGCAGAGATACCGGACAAAAATCACCTTGAGCTATGGGTCGGAAGACGAACCCATTCTCTTGAGCACCGAAACGGGCAGAGTGGTGTCTCCGGTGGATTTGGTCCCGATGCTGAGGGGGACGGAGCTTTCGGACGAGAAACGGGCGCTTTTTGAAAAAGCCGATGTGGTGTTTGATTCCGTCATCAATGATGAATCTTTGGCGGGGCTTGGGCCGGAGGAGTTCCTTAAACGCTTGAAAGGCGACCTGGAAAAAGCCTTGGGGATCAAGGACCTCGGCGTGGACCTTTCCGGCGAGGTTCGTGAGGGCCGTTCCCTGGAGATGATGACGGAGAAAGTACTGGAAGCGGCTTTCAAGCGTATTGTCGAACAGATTTTCGGGCTTCCCGCGGGCGGGTATGACAGCCTAGTACCGCCGCTTCCCGAAGAGACTCCGGAGGATGAACCGGAGGACCGGGAACTGGAGGAGTTTCCGGATATCGATTGGGACGAGCAGAATACGTCGGAGGACCTTTTCGAATACACGCTGGATGACACCATCGAAGACGCGACTTTCAGGGATGTGAATGAACTTATGGATGAGGAAATCGACGAGGAACCGGACGAAGACGTTCCCGCGGTGCCCGTGGGCGTGATGAAAAAGTTTATGCGGGACGGGGTGCTTGCCATCCGCTACGGCGGCGGGAGATTGCTTGAGGACGGTCTTTCGTTGGATCTTGAGGCCGAACGGAATGAAACTCCGAATCGCTACGTCGATCTGCCGGCCAATCTGACGCCGAAACAGCGGGAGCAGCTTGACAGGCAGAGGCGGATTCTCCGGGATCAGGGGAAGGATCCGAAATCTGTTTTGCCGCCCGTGACCCAGGGAGAAGTGGACCGCGGCATCCGGCGCGGAAACGGGACACTGCGATTCGGGATTGTTCATGATGACGAAGTCGGGACGCGCATTGTCGCCGAACTGGAATTCGGCGTGGAACTCGGAGACGATTTCGAAGAGATCAGGCAACTCCTCCGCTCGTCGCTGGAGCGGCTCGATGAGATGGAAAAAGAGGAATCCGCGAAGAAAAAACCGGACGAGGAACGGCTGAAACTGATTCAATTCCTGAAATATTTCCGTACCCAGCAGGCCGAGGACGGGGCTCTGCATCATTTGGCGGATCAGATGAAAATCGGCCTTTACCGGCCCAAAAACGAAGCCGGGGTCGAGAGCGGGACGCATGCTATCCGTTTTGAAGTGCCGGTGCCCGCGAAACAGGGGGCCCGCCTCGTGGCGAAACACAAAGCCCGACGTGCGCATCGCGGATTCGACCAGATGACCGAAAGGGAGAAGGAACGGATCGCGGAAGACTTTCTCGAACAGGAACTGCGGAGAATTGAGGAGGTCAAGAAACATCCGAAACCGCCCGTGGCCCGGAGGACAAGACCTGCGCCGGCACCGGTTGCGGAACCAGCGGAAGAACCCGACACTGATCGGCCCGAACCGGAATCCGCTGCCGGAAGAGAACCTGGCGGCACGGCAGTCGCCGAAATTCCGGCCGCTCCGAAACGGGGAGTGCCGGATACCGGGGAAGTCCCCGATGTGGAGGAGATGGTGGAGGCCGTCACTCAGGTTACGGAGATCAGCGATGCGGATCTCGAGCGTCTTGCGGGACTTGAGCCTCTGCCCGATGAGATGAGGGATTCGGAAATCCAGGTGCTGGTCCGCGAACATCTAACCGGAATTTTGGGGGTCCGGACAGAAAAGACGGTCCGGGATTATATGAGCGACAGAGTCCGGGCGAGTCGTTTGTCTCAGAGAGAGCAGAGGCGGCGCGAAGACGCCAGGAAAGAAGATGCCCTTTACAAAGGAGAACTGCCGAGACATTACATTTATGATTACAGCATGGAGCAGACTTCTCTGAAGGATACGGCGGGAAATGTCTACATGCCGGACCCCGTCGGGCATACTTTTACCCGCGGGGCTTTCGGAAAGAACTGGATGCTTACGGTCAATCGCTATCCTGAGGTGATGGGCGATGTGGGCACTCAGTTGAGGGGGATTCAGGTCCACGAGTTTACTCCGGACGCGAATGACACCTATCAGCCTTTGTTCAATATCAGCACGCCGGGAATTCAGGAAATTATCCCCAATTCCGTGGACATCCTCAAGGACACGGAAGGGGAGGAAATTTATCTTGCGGTCGGAGGCGATAAGGGATTCATCATTTACAAAATTCCCGCTAAGGATGTCCAGGAAGCGACCAGCTACGAAGAAATCAAAAAGACGAGTGTTGCGGCATCCGATGTGAGGGCCGCCGATCACGCGTTTTTTGCGGCGCAGCCCGGTTCCGAATCCATCACGGTCTACAAGCCGGACGGGACTTCTCCTCATATGCTCCGGGACGTCGGGCGGGTGCACCGGCTGTGCGTGACGAGGGACACAAAATCGAAAGACCCGAGATCATGGATTGTTTATTTCAGCGTGGAAGGGCAATCAACCGTCCGGCAGGTTTCTTATCACGAGGAAAACGGATTTGATGAGAAGAGCGTTTCGGATGTCGTGGATGTCCATTATCCCGTTGTCGGGTTGGACGCCGATTCGGACGGAAATCTGATGATCGCGAGAGGCGGCGAAGCGCCTTCGCTTCTCGTCCGGTGGAGCCATGAAGGGAAAGCGATTCCCGTCAAGGACACCAAAGCCGTTTCCGATGACAATCCTTCGCTTTATCTTTTTGATCCCGCGTATTTGAGAATCGGTCCCGACGGGAATCTCTATGTTGCCGACCAGGGGAGGATGCAGAGTTATTCCGATTATTCGGCGGGGAGGCGGGTGATTTCGCCGATCGAGGGTTCGAAAAAACTGATGGTGTTCCGTCCTGCGACGGAAGCGGAATATAACGAGTCGGTTGAGAGAATCGGGGGAGGCGGAGCGGGAGGGGAAACCGGAAAAACCAGATATGCGTCGCAGGAACTGGTTCGCATGGTGAATCAGGTCCTGACGGGGCAGGGAGCTTCTCAGCTCAGTCCGGAAGCGTTGGCCGGGCGAAGCGCATCGATGGTGGGAGTGATGAGGGAGACGGATGCCATGAAGCTCGCGGATCAGGAGATCGCGCGCAAGAAGGAAACGCTTAAAAAATACATGCAATGGCTTGAGCGGGTTTTCGGAACTAATTTTTCGAAGCTCCGCCGCCAGATTGCCCAGCTCAATGCCGCGTATAAAGATGAGCTTGCCGCGATCGAGGCGCTTCTCAAGGAAAAAGGCGAGGACAAGCGGTTTACCCGGGAGGAACTTGCGAAAATCCGGAAGGCGCTTGCCATGATCCGGAAACTGAAACGGGACCTTGAAATCCTTGCCCGGTCTCTGTCGCATACCGTGGACAAGTTTCAGCAGGATTCGGCCGAAGGGCGTTCGATGCGCCAGGCGGAGGCCGATTCCCTGCAGAAAATCGTGGACGCGAACGTGACCGGGTTCCTTCAGGTCCTTTCCTCGTCACCGGTGGGCGGAGGCGGGAACACGGACGATTGGGCGGAAGGACTCGAGACAATTCTCGACAAAATGGTGGAAGCGATCGCGAACGCCGAGCCGGAAGAATTGGAGAAAGTCGAACCTCCGGCGGAGGAGGGGGGAGGAGATGACGGTGAAGGAGAAACTACGGCTGAAGAAAAGGTCAAAGTTCAAGGGGTTTTCGTCGAGGGGAATGAGTCTTTTTCGAGCATCGGAGAATTTTATGATTTCCTGAATGACCGATTGAATTCTGTGACTCCGGGGCAACCGGTTCAGACCCTGGACCCGATTGAATTACCGATCCCCGGTGAAGGAGCGAATGTTACCGTCATCGCTGGCGTTGGGGGTACGGCAGAAATCGAAATGTGGCCGGTTTCCGGCTTATGCTGGCGGATCATACAAGTTCAAGATGGGATATTAAAATTGGAATTTGTTGACAGGGAAGATTCTACGACCGGAGTGGCGTATTCAATTGCTTCTTCATTACCGGAGGCTGAGATTCGGATCAATTACCGGGGCGAGAAAGAAGCGGATCAGGAAGGCGTTTTCAAGATTGATGTCATCATCAGAGTGACTCCGGAACAATTGTCCGAGATGAGGCGAGTTTACGATGCGATAACGATGACGGATAAGCCGCCTTTTGAGGAATGGATTAAGCCTTTTGATTCGGATGCCGGGCATCATGTGGAGCTGGTTTTTGAAGAAGCGGCCGGAACCGAGACCGCGACACCGCCCGGTGCGACGCAAGTGAGCCGGGAAGTGCGGACGATAAAGAATATTTTTATGGATTTGATGGGGCCGTTCACCGAGATCCAGAAGCCGGATGAGAATACCCGGATGCTTCTTTTGAATTCCGCGGAGGAAGGCGAGCCGATGATTAGGCGCGGGAGCATGGCATCGTACAGTGATTCTGAGGCGGACGGGGAATCCTGCATTATCACGATCACGGGTGAAAAAGACACGACCCGGAAACCGACGGTCGGAATTTTCGGGTCCTATTATGGGGTTCAAGCGATTCGGGGGGCGGTGCGCCTGATTTTACGCCAGCCCGGTGATTCTGCCGCCGACGGATCGAAAGCTTTGCCGACGACGTATCAGATTTCCGAGGGGGAGATTTTTGACCTCAGGGTACGAAACGAAGACGGAGTTCTGACCTATTACTTTCTGGTCCCGGACGAAATCGTTGCCAAAATCAAAGACAATGGGCAGGAAGAACTCCTGGATTTTACTCTCGATCCCGAATTGACGGAAACGCCTCAGCGCGTCGTGATTGTGAGCGAAAAAGAGGCCCGGGATGATTTGACGCGCTACAGCATGTTTGAGAGATTTTTAGCGCCTCCGATGGATTATTCCGGATTAAGGGTTTTGATTATGGACGGCGGGACGGATTACCGGACGGCATTAGAATCCCTGCTGAAGGAGCGCGGGGTGGGGGAGGTACGGACGACGAGGAATCCGGACGAGTTTTTTGCCGAACTGGAGGCGAGGCCAGGAGCTTTTGATCTGATTATTCTTGATCCGGATCCCGAAGAGTTTCCTGATGTGAGCTTGGATGATTTGTTGAGCAGCACTCGACCGCGCAATCCCCCAGCTTTTGTGGCTCTGGCATCGGTTCTCCCGAGGAGTAATTTCCCTGACGCGGATATCGATTATTTTGTTGATAAGCTTAATGCCAGCCGGGATCCTTATTGGGATTTGCTAAGGTTTGCGCTTGCTCGGAAGATGCTCACGAATGCCGAACTGTATGTGTTTTATGAGAAATACGGCAAGGTCTTAGAGAAAGCACTGGGGGGTATTGAATTCACGGGAGAGAATGCCGCCGCTTTTCGCCATCCGGATTCCAAACAGAGGACGGTCACGCTGACGCCGGATGGGGAGGTCGAGATCCGCTTCGCGGACGGGAAGCCGGTTGAGGCCATACTGGCTTCGGCGGAGGGGATCGGGCGGATGGTTTACGACGAGAGCCAATCGACATTGCATTTGGTGATCGGAGGGGACCTTTTTGAGGAACTTGCCGGTAATCTTGCCGCGTCGGGTTTTGATATCAATCAGCCGCATCGGTTTCGCCTTGCTTCGGGGGACGCGGAACGATTTGTCACTTTCCATAATGAGGCGGAACTGGAGGGGTTTCCCTGGGACGGTACGGAGGAAGGAACGGTTCATTTCTTCCTCAGCCATTACCGGGAATTCAGAAAAGCTTTCGAGACGATGGGCTTTGAAGTTGCCGCGTCGTTTCCGGGGCAGATTGCGTCATTTCGTGTGCCGAGCGCCGCGGCGGATTCATGGAGCGTGTTATTCAGAGAGCCGGAGGTTTTTAATATTACGTTCAAAAAGGCGGGGTCTTTTGTGGACTTTCAGACCGCGGAAATTGCGGACGTTTTTTATGATGAAGAAACTTCCACACTGCATATTTCCTGTTTGCCGGAATATTACGGCCGTCTTGCCGGAATTTTCGGGAATAACAACATGGATATTACGGAAGCGCAGGAAGTCGCGATACGGCCTGCCAAGCGGGGGGTGAAACGGTTTGTGAAATTCGAAAACTCGGCGGAATGGGAGAGACCTTCGGCCGAGGCCGAGCCGCTGTCCGGGCCGTCCGGAACACCTCCCGAAATTCCGAAAGGCTCTCCGCTTGAAGACAGCTTTGATGCGTTGTCGGACTTTTTTTCCACCGGTTCCGGCCCGTCCGCGCAGTCGTTGGGAACAGACCGTGAAGCGGGAAGCGTGAATCGTGAAGCGCAAGACGGGTTTGGTTTGCGAGATACGATTCACGATTCACGAGATACGGTAATTGCTTCGTCTCTTGGCTCTCTCGATCCGCGCAAGGAGAATCCGGGATTGATTGCGGAGGAGCGCAAAATGCCGGGATTCAGTTTTTACCGCTTCCGGCAGCCTTCGGACCAAACGGTTGTCTATAACTACTTTATCCTGATATTCAAAACTCCGGGCGGAACGCTTCATCAATTTGAGTTTTTAGCGAATTTACCGGATGGGACTGTTCGGGGACTGCACGGTCGCGGAGACGGGCCGGATGAGCTTGCTTCGAACCTTGCCTCCGCAGCGCCGCGGAATTTTGTCGGGCCGGTTGTGGCGATTTTACCGAGCAGTCAATTTGAAGGGAATGAGCGGGGACTTGAAATTACGGTTGATCCGGCTTACGCGGACGAGTTTTCCCGTGCCGGAATTCCTCCGGAGCAAAGGTTGTTTAATCTTGATGCGGATGAGGCCAAGGGGGAAACAGGTGAGGGACTTCCGTACCGGATCAAAATTCAAGCGGCGCAAGGGGATGTGAAAGTGGAGGAACAGACTACAGACCAAAGACCTACCACTGAAACATCGGCGGCCGATACGGGAGGATTGCAAAAGGTGCCGGTGATTCAGCGCCTTCGGATTGTGGCAGCGGACTATGAAAAATTTGTCCTGAAAATTCTTGGCGTGAATCTTGAACGTTTGGGTGTTCCTGCCGACAATATTGAATTTGTGGATTCTCTCGAAGGACAAATGGCGAATATTCCGGATGGAGAGCAGGACGTTTTTATTTTAAGGGCGAGTGTTACGAGTGACCAGAGAGATCGCGATTACCGGCTGATTCGTGATTTGCGCGCTAAGCATCCCAATGCGCTGATTTTGACCTATGCCGCGAGATCTCTCGACTATCATGTGGGTATTTTTGAGGCGGGGGCGGACGCATTTGTTTCAGTGCCTTTTGATCCGGAGGAAATTCTTGGTTGGATTCGAAAATATGCGGCAGAGCGTGAGGCCGAGGAAAAAGACAGAGATGCCGAAGGTCAGGGCCAACAAGCGGGAACGGATGGGTTAGGCCGAGATCCGTATAAAGTAGTTTCGGAAGCGGAAGCGGCGGAGAAGGCAAAAGCGCCGAAAGCTTTCATTGAAGCCATGCGTGACCGGCCTGAATTTGAATATCAGAGAGGCAATTATGACGGCGCGGACAGTTGGCCGATGGAAGTGAGGCTGGATGTCGGAGGGGGACAGGTGCTTTCATTCTATCACCGTGAGATGGGTGACTATGGAGAGGATCTGAATCCGAAAAATTTTTGCATGTATATCGGCGAACGACAATGGCGCACAGGTGCTTTTTATGTAGCCCAGACCGGTATGGGTGCCATGATGAATAAGGATAGAAAGCCTGAGTCTCGTGAAGCTGCTGAAGCAGACAGACTCTCCGAAGATCAGGAGTCGATTATCGGTTTTGATTATCCGGAAGATTTGCATGTCGTGATTTACGCGAAAGAGGAATTTGTGAAGGCCCTCGCGGCGAGGGAAAAGCAGACAACTTTTGAAATTGTCCTTCCCGACGGGCGCACGATGACGTTCGAATTTGTCGCGGTGCGGGATGAGACGGTCACGGCCGGAACGGAAGAGTCGGGCGGGGCGGTTTTGATGGATGATCGCTTTGAACGATTGTCCCCGAGACAGAAATGGGATGTGATAAAAGAATTGTTCCAAGAGCAGCTGGGCTATATGCCTTTGTCGTCGACTCAGACCGGCGAGGATATTTGGGGCCGGGAAGGGAATAGTCTTGCGATTGGATTTCAACCGGATGATGTCCGGATGCAGTCTAATGATTCTCTGCCGCTCGAGGAAAAGCCGCTGGTTTCGGTGTTTTCGAAGACAGGAATTCTTTCCGATAGCTGGCTTTCAACGAGTTTGATTTTTTCTTTAAGAGATGCCGAAGGGGTTTGGGCGTGCACGGATGAGCAAGGGCGGAAAGTCGTTGTGGTCAAAAGGAAATTCGACGTGTCTTCCGGAGAGGAAACAGTTTTTGTTTTTGATGAAAATCCGGGTTTTCCGCAGCTTCGGACTTGGCGTGATGTTGCGGGGAGATTTCAGGGGCTGCCGTCTTTAGTGCCGGTCGGAACGGAAGAGTCGGGCGGGGTGGTTTTGGGCCAGCCGTTCGCGCAGTCGTATGAGGATATTGCGAAGCTTTTTGAAACGCGGGGAGTTTTCCAGAGATCACAGGACGGCCGGGATATGGGGCGGAGGCTTCTTAAGCCGGATGTGGGGGAAATAACGTGGAGCGAGGAAATGAGGGGAGGGACGAATTTTCTCGGGCGCTATTTGAGCTTGAGGGCCGCGTTTCGGGAAGACGGAACTCATTATCACATTCTGGTTTTTGCGCCGGGCGAAGGATTGAATGACGGGGAAATGCACGAAGGTGAAATGGTGGTGATGGACGGGGAACCTCCGACGGCGGCGGTGGGTGATAGGACACCGTTCCCGAATCAGATCCGGATGCAGATGAAAGGGTTTCAAGGTGTCGAGATCCTTGATGGGGAAAACGGCGGGAAGGTTTATGTTTATCATTGGGATGAATTTATTTTACCGGAGCAGGCGAAACTTAATGAATACCGTTCTTTTGGTGAAGCATTACGCGAACATTTCTTCTCCGGAACGTTCGAAAACGGGGACGAATACCGGATTGTTGCCGGTAATACGGCGGCCGTTCGCAAGGCGTTGGGGTTGCCGGAGAGACCGCAAGAGAAGATTCCCGAAGTTTCCGGGAGTCCCGGTATCGAGGAGCCGGGACAAACGGCATTGCAAGGAGAAACCGTCGAGACATTTACTGATTTTGTAGACCTTGCCCGGTATCTGAGACAGAAAGGGCTCGATCTGACGGATCGCGGGGTTCATATCCCGGCGGAAAACGCCCGGGAATTCAATGTCGGGGACGATACGTTCCGGGCAATTTCGGATGACACCGGATTGGGATATCTCCTGCAGTATTTACGCGACCGGAAATCCATTGTGGTAAATGTGTGCGACTGGCCGGGGCAAGGGGGCCATACTTACCGGATCGGAGAGTTCAAGCTTGATGAGATCCGTTACGAGATCGAGTGCCGGACACGGGGAGAAGGTAAAGCCGCTGTTTTTGATATTCGGGTGAGAATTTATTTAACGGAAGAACAGCTTGATGCGTTGCGGAAGGCCTATGATCAGGGAGGGGAATTCGTAGGGACTCCCGTGGATGCACGGGGAAATCCGACCGGCCGGGAATCTAAAAGGGCCTCGCATATTCCTTCGTTTGACGAATGGCGCGTGCGCGAATTTCCGGACGGGAACCGGGCGGAAATGTTGTTTGTGACGGAGAATGCCGCGCCTATGGGGCAAAGTGCGGATGCCGGAACCGGGCGAATCGCCGGTGAAAAATTGAGTTACGCGAATCTGAGAGTCTTGTCGGCGGACGATGATGAGCATATCGCAAAATTTTCCGCGCGCAAGGCGATTGGTTGGGGTGTCCCGGAGGACGGCGCTTCTTATGTGACCAGTGATTTGGAATTCGAAAGAGCCCTTCGGGAAGGGCAATTTGATGTAATTGTAACGGATCTTCTTGTGGATAAGGTTTTGACGCAGAGATTCCTGCGGGCTTATAAGGAACTCAACCCCGATTGTCTGATTATCCTCACATCTGATTTTCTTGTCGAAGATTTCGAGGCTTTGAAGGCGGATCTTGGCGCTATCTATATGTCAAAACCTTTTAGTCCGGAAGAACTGAAAACAATAATCGACCGTTATATTGAGGAGATGAATTCACGGGAAGACTCTGCGGCGGAGGGTTCTGATGCGGGGGAAAATGCGGAAGAGGGGAAGGCGGGGCAGCGAGAAGGTACTGTGATGATTCCGCTCCGGCCGGCGACTTCTGCTCAGAAAAAGACGGGTACGGAATTAATTAAGAAGGATCTTCGTACAGCTTATCAGCCTGGGGTGTCGGCTTATTTTGACGATGAAAGCAGAGTTTTTTCGTCGGTATATGAAAAAAGGTTTTTAGCGATTGCTGTTGGTTCGGTTGATATTGACGATACCGTTAATGATTCCGGGCCCATATATCAAAGAACACTGTCTCGTCATGTTTATGTGGTGGATTTGTCCAAAAAAGAAGTCGTCGCAGTTTTAGGAAGAGTCATCACATCCTCAAGTCCCGAGGGTTGGTGGGGGGTGGAGAAGCCATTCTTCGAGCGAGATATTAAGGCATTGCAGATTAGTGAAGACGGCTCTGTGCTGATCGAAGATACGGAGGGTAATGGATTTCGTTGGGATTGGCAGAGTAGCGGAGAGGTAGAGGAAGTTCAAATTAAAGGATCTCCTTCCGCGGCAGAGAGTAAAAAAGTACCGTTAGCAAAGGATGAGGGACAACGTGCGGGAACGGTTACGGCGGATCCTGTTGCGCCGGCTACGCCGATGCAGCAGCTTGCCGACCGGCTGCTTGCGATCGGATTTATGGAAGCGGAGATCGACGGCCCTGAGAATATGCTTGCTCAGGGGAGATCAGAGGGAATACCCGAGTTTTTGGAGTATTCTCCGTCGACTGAAAAGGCCATTACGGATCGGTTTAAAATCTATGTCCATCCTGAATTCCATCTGGAAGGGAACTTGGGAAGTGAAGGGCCGGAGTTTAACGTGGTTTTGTTTGATACCGAGTTGGGGACGATTCGGAACGTCAAGGCCTTTAAGACAGAGACGCAAGGGGTTGAGCGAGACGGACGGGAGCGATTTGTGTCGACGGTCGATATTTTCTTTTTGGAGAGGGATAGTTTCCTCTTGTCCGACTTTTCCGAGATTTATGTGAGTCCGAACCGTTGGGAGACGGCACTGGTAAGGGGAGGAGGGAGTTTTGTGCTGATCGGAGGTTATGACCAGAAGATTGAGGTGGCTCCGATTTCTGCCTCGGATTATTTTGCTCAGAATCCCGGATTTGAACTGGTTTGTAAAATCGAGAGTCCGATGGATATTGAAGCTAGAAGGCTTGAACAGTTTCCCGAAGAAGTGAGGCGAATTGCGGCATTACAGTCTGCCATGGGGGATGAAGCGGATGAGATTGTGGGGATTCTCCGGGACACGAATGAATTGAAAAATGTCGGAGAAGATTCGGGCGGAAGGCCAAGGGCAGAGGCCCTTCGGTTTATTTTAAACAGACAACTGGGTGAAATGCGGCGGATAAGCGTTGTGTCCGATATTTTTGTTTCGATCTCCGATGCGGGGCGATTAACGGGCAGTAGTTTGCTTTGGGTGAAGGACAAGGAAGGAAAAGAATCCCTCGCTGTTTTCAGGGAAGTGGATGCGCGAGGGAATATTGTGGTGACTTCTCTCGATGAAAACGGGAATTTTGAGCGGCGGAAAGCGGATGAGGTCGAGGCAATTTTGGTGTTGGATTGGGATCGTGCGATGGGAATAGGTTCGGCCCGGGATGAGGGCGATTTAGAGGATCGTGCTGCTACGGGGCCTGGCGAAGAAGGGGATGCGGATGAGAATGGCGCAGGCCGGGCAGTGAGATCCGGCTTGCGGTTGACAGCGATGCCCGTTGCGGGGAAAGAATATAAGGCAACATTGGACGGAATATTCGAATGGCTGGGAGATAAGTATCCGAAGGGGAAGGCGTTTACGTTCTTCGAGTTACTGAGAGAGATGGTTGAATTTGAACGGTTGACCGGAGCGAGACTGCCGAAAGAAAGAGCTGCCCGGTTATTTGATCGAATTAAATCGGAAAAGACGCCGTTTGTCTTCCGGCCGGCTTTGTGGGATGCGTATGCCTATAAGGAAAAATTTTATGAGAAATTGAAAGAGTCTCGTCAAGATAATGCGGAGGGAGCTTTTACGGAATATCCGGCAACGATGAGTGGAATCCTGGCTTTTATGGGGTTTTATTTTTCGGAAG
>JAKQXH010000108.1 GCA_029561555.1 Candidatus Omnitrophota bacterium | reverse complement strand
AGAGAACAGGTGATTTATGCCGAGGCGGGCAGTCCGGAAGATTTGCCGGCTGCTGTTTCAGCGGCGCCCATCCGGACATTTCTCGGAGAAGTCTTTAAAATCGGAGGAAAGAAATTCGAAGACGGTTCGCAGGGGATTTCTCTTGAAATTGCTTCCGCCTATCGTGATGAGATGGTGCAGACAGGGATTTTGCTCTCCGGGAAATTGTTTTCTGCCGGGGCCGAGAACGGAGAAGGGCTCCGGTATGAGATAACTTTTTCGGAAAACGATGTAAAAGCAGACGATGAACAGGCTCCCGGCACTGAAGACGGGACGTCTTCCGGTGGGAGTCGTCTTTCCTCGCCATCCTTCTTGCCTTATCCGTTGCATGAATTGAAGTGGGGACGTTATGAAGGACAGCCTTTCGTTGAGGGAGTGGATGCCTATATGCCGGAGGTGGCGGACGAACTGGAGCAAATCCGGTTCGTGAGCGGTCAAGAGCCGCCTTTTTATGAATCCGAGTCCGCTCAAGTTTCTGGAAGGATTTTGTATCTGTATAAGACCAATCAGCGCGATGAGATTTTGAAACAGGGTTTGATTGAGAAAGCGAAGAATCTTGCGGATCAAGAAAATCGTCCTTCTCTGGGATTGAGAGTCTCCCCCTATTTACGTTTAATACAGGCTTTGGCGATTGCCGGTTTCCAGGATGAGATTACCGCAAAGAAGTATAAAACGGAAGATGAGACGGGAGAGGAAAGTCTTCTCGATATTGTGATGAGAACGGTAAATGCGAACGAAAATTCTTCCAATCGAGCTCAGGTAAGAGTTGATTTGATTTCTGCTTTGCTGAGCGGAAACATGGCGGATGAGGTCCTGCAAAGTAAATATGACGGAAAGAGTATTTTTGATTTGACGGTAGAGGATATCGAGCGAGCGGCTCAATCGGGATTTTCAGGCCAGGAAGATTCTTATCTGTGCTTAATTAAGACTTTTCTGCATGCGGGATTGACCGAGCAGGTGACAGGCGTTATTTTGGATGGGAAAAATCTCATTGAGCTTGCGGTGGATGGAATTGAAAGAGAAGAGAATTTTCACTATCGGTCCGGCTATTACTCCCGCTTAATTCTTGCCCTGAATGTAGGCGGGCTTGGAGAGGAGGCTTTAGCTCCAAAATGGAATGGAAAGAATTTGTATGAGTTGGCCCGTGAAAATGCGGATTTTCCTGAACAATGGTCTTTCGGCGATCATTCAGAGGCGTATATCAGGCTTGCTGCGGCGTATTTGTCAGGGGGATTTTCTGAGAGAGTGGTGCAGCGAGAGGCTGACGGGAAGAATTTGATTGAACGCGCGATGGGATTGATACCGGAAGATGACAGCAATGAAGGATATCCGATGAGGGGAAATGCTTATGTCAGTTTGGTTCAGGCGCTTTTGGCGGGAGACCTTCGATCGGAGGTGACGGAGCGGAAATACGGAGGGAAGAATCTGATTGAGATTACGAAAGAGCTTGCGGACGGATATGAAGGATCGGATCGAACTCAGATGACGCTTCAGCTTTTCTCGGTTCTTTTTATGGGGGGAATGGCGGATGAAGCGATGGAGAGAAAATATGACGGGAAGAATTTGCTTGAATTAGCTATGGACCAGATTGATTCCCGGGAGTCCCGCGATACGTTTGGGAATCATGAACGCGGTTGGATGGTGGATGTGCTGAGCGGGCTTATTTATTATTGGCGGCCTTCCACTACAGCATCGGAGGACAGACCAGAGACCGAAGACCGAAGACAACAGACCACAGACCAAAGACAAAAGACTGGTGATCAGGAATCCGTCACTGAAGCGCCGGATGCAAAGTCCGGAGCTTCCCCTTTGGTTAGTGAAGTGAAAACCTTCAGTAGTGTTCAGGCATTTTGGGAATTCATGCTGGGACAAAGGCAGGGGACGCCCAGTGATAGGAAGGAAATTTTCAGTGATGGAAATGGAGTCTTACGGATTATGTCCGATCAGATCGAATGGTCCCGGCTTACCGGTTGGAATATTGAATCGGTCGGGTTTGGGACGACCGAAGCTGTGAACATTTCTCTCATCCCGGTTCCGAATTTTGGTGAAGAAGCCATGATTGCTTTGGAGTCTCCACAGATTGAAATTCGCTATGAAACGAAGCCGGGAACGGACGGGAAAGAAACGGTTCATGTGCAAATCGTGATTACGGCGGAAGGCGCGAGGCAGCTTCGTGAACGGTATCGTGAGTTTTTTGAAGTCGCTTCTAGCGTCAAGCCGGGTGAGTACACGAGTTATGAAGACTGGCTTAAATATCAATCGCCTGACGGGCATAGCCTCGAATTGGTTTTTCAGGAAAAGGGGTCACACCCCATTTTTTCCGAACGGAAGGATGATCGCGATTCGGCGGCTGAAGGGCGGGGAAGCCTTTCGGAAGATGCGGATGACGGATATTCCCGTTTTCCGGCGGTGACGAGAATCAGGTCTGTAAAAGCGATTCGCGAGGTTAGCGTCGCGGTGGGGAGTGACATGATTCCCTTAACGGGGAATAGATTTATTGGCATTAATTCGAATAGTTTGGCGGAATATGTTCTTGAGGGTGATGAGTTTAGAGAAATTTTCAGGACGGGTGATCTGAAAGGCGCGGTTTCAAATGGCGAAGAAGTTCTGATGCTGGATGAAGACCGTGTCATGGTCGCGAATGCGTTTAATACCATGCAGGAATTTATTTTTAGAGACGGGAAATGGGAACCCTCGGGCCCTCGGATTGAAAGCGAACAAAAAGACGGACTTGCGACGCTTTCCACTCCTTACGGCCTGTTGAAGCTGGATGAGAACCGGATTTTGGTTTCAAATTACGGGAATGACACTTTGCGTGAATTTATATTTGAAAATGGAAAGTGGAATCCGGGTGCGGTGATTAAATCCGAAGAGATAGACGGGATTAAGACGCTGGCTTGTCCGAAGGCGATGGTCCGGCTTGATGCAAATCGAATTCTCGTCGCCAATAATCTCAACGGCACTTTGCGCGAATTTACGCTTGAGAATGGGGAGTGGAAAGCCGGGAGAGTCGTTGAGAGTACGAAGGCCGGAGAATTGGATTCTATCAATGGGCCGGGGAAAATGCTTCGCATGGATGAGAACCGTGTTTTGCTTTGCAATTATTTCAATCACACGGTATGGGAATTCAGCCTGAAAGGTAACAAATGGAAAGCGCGCCTTTTGCTGGACGGCAATAAATTGAAAGACGGTATGGCCTGGGCCATGAATCAGCCGCAATTTCTGATCCGTACGGGTGAAAATAAATTCATGGTCGGATCCGGTCATGCGATGGTTGAAGTTGAGATCAGGGGCGAATTGGACGAGCCGAGGATGATTCATCCCCGCGACGCCGCACAGGATCGGACAAAAACGAGGACGCGCCCCGCTTCGCCTGAGACGGTTACGCCTTCCGTTTTGACGGGTGATAAAGATTATGCGGCGATGCTGTCGGATCATTGGCGGAAAACAAAGGTAGAGGAACAATACTTTGAAGATGAGGAGGCTATTACCATTGCCGTAGGTGCCGCCCGGAATAGAAATATTGTCATTCAATATGATAAGGTTAAGCGATTGTTGAGAATATTCGGATTAAAAGAAAATTATGAGTCTATTCCCGAATTCGAGAGAATAAGTAAGAGAGATTTGCGATTTTTATTTGAGGCCGGCGCGAATGGAAGTGTCATCGGGTTTTTAAAAGACGGGCAATGGATAGAGAAAAGAAGCCCGCGCGGTGATATTTTGGAAGATCTCACGCCTCATCATGATTGTTATGGCGCCGGACTGAATCTTTATTTTGACGAACAGGTTTTTCGCGATTTCTTCGGCGGTGGGGTTCTCATCGAACGGATTGAGTGGGGCGCACGCGATGAGAGCGGGGCTTTTGTCCGTATCCGGCCGGCGGATCACGACAATTTGATTTTGGAGAGGATCCGGGCCCGGCTTGAGAAGGATGGTTTTGAGTGGACGGGGTCGGCGGGTTTATGGTCTCCTTTGGAAGAAAACAGGATCCGCGTGATTTTGTATCTGGGGGATTCTCGGGATGAAGATCCGAAAGCTGAACTGAATATTCTGATCGATAATGAAAAAGATACCTCCCTGCGCCTTTCCGTAAAAAAGAGTGAAGAAGGAAGGATGATTACGCGGATGGCTCGCATCAGAACCGGCAACATTGTGGAAGGAGAAGTCGTCACGGAAGGGATTGCGATTGTCGGCGCGCGATACCTTGAAGATGAGCGGAAACTGGTTGTGATTCTCGATGATAAGTTTTACGACAGCCTTGTTGCCGGCGGATACGATTATCCGTTGTCGGGGCTGGTGGCGGCGGATTCGGAATACCTCTACGAAGCCATTCCGGCACGGGACGGGGGAAGTTTGTTGGAGAATCAAGCGGAGCGGGCGGAAGGCGAAATCGAAAAGCCGTCCGGCGCAAGGATTGTGCCCGGTCAAGAAATTCCCGTGGCGGATTTTGGCACGCGGAGCAAAAATCTCGGAAAACTGTCGAAGGCGATCACTGCGCTCACGTCTTTATGGGGCGAGATCCTGCCGTTGAATGAAATCAACACGAACAAAGGGCGGGGCAGTGATTTCCCGGCGGGAGACGGTTTTGACGACGATGATCGCGAATGGATACGGTTCATGCTTCGGGCGCTTCATTTCAAGGACCTGGGCGGCAGGCGTTTTACTTTCCCTCCTCAGGGGACGTTTGGCAATCAAACAGCCCAATTAACCGCCTTCAGAGGATTCCTTGAGCTGTTTGCCCAAAATCTCAATGCCGCTCACGTTCAAATTGATGACTCCGGCCGCATCACGGGATATCAGCAAATCCGATTTTTGGCCGAATACCTGCGCACCAACCGCGGTTTCTTTGATCCGGCCGCGATCGCAGAACTCGTCAAATCCGTATTCGAATCAGACGCGCCGGTTCAGCAAATCAAAGATCTCCTGTTCCCGCCGGTTGACACCGAACCTCGGGAGGCAGAACCCGCCGCCAGCGGGAAAATCAGTGCGGCATCGCAAATCGGAAGATTGACAGACGAAAAGAAAGCTTTTTATACCGCTGATTTATTTGATTTGGGAAACGGGAGTTTTCCGGGGGAGCCTTTCCTTGCCGGGGACGCGCAGGATTTTGAGGGGCTTATGAAAAGCCTTGAGGTCATTCTGAACGACGATCGCGAAGTCAATTGTGTTGCCTACCGATGCATCGTTCTATCGGCTCAAATCATGTATCTTCTGAAAACCGGCCGGAGGGACGAAATTTCGAAGCAAAAGCTGATATCCAGGGCGAAAAAGGCGGCGGACATGGAATTCCGAAATGAACGCTGGCGGGCGGACGCCTATTCCTTCCTGATACGTGCTCTTTTGGCGGCGGGATTCGAGCCGGAGGTGACACATAAAAAGTACGGCGGAAAGAATTTGATCGACCTTGCGAGAGAAGCGGCAATGAGGGAGGACGATATTCGCTGGGGAGTGAGTGCCCTTTCCAATTTGATTTCCGCGCTCTCAAGCGGCGGCATGCAAAAAGAAATTGCCGCTCAGGACTTGATCGGGCTTGCCGCGGAACAGGCATATACCGTGACTTGCGGGAGAAGGTCGAAAGGATTGAACCGGCCGGAGGCCTATGTGCATTTGATAACGAAACTGCTGGCTGCCGGATTGGTTGACGAGGTCTTGGCGAAAAGGCAGGAGGGGAAGAATCTAATTGAACTCGCGCAGGAAGCCGCCGCGAAGAAAGCGACGGATGGTCCGTTTAATGTGAACGAGCAAGAACTCGGCGAGAGTTCAACCTATCATTCCGAAATTGCCGCCGCCTTATTTTGGGCCGGACTGCCGGAAGAGGCACTGGCCCCAAAATATGGAGGGAAAAGCCTTATCGATTTGGCGAGAGAATCGGCGCTCGAGTCGAAACAAACGGAAGCTTACGTGCGCTTGCTTATGGCCTACGCGGCCGGAGGCCTTCAGTCGGAGATTCTGGAGGCAGACTATGACGGAATGACTTTTCTTGAGCTGATCCAGGAATCTGTTTCCGGGAGATTGAGCGAACAGGCCGTAACGTTCCTGTCCAACGTGATATTGGCGCTTCTTACCGGCGGGTTGAAAGAAGAAGTGACAGAAAGGAAATATGAAGGGAAGAGCCTGCTGGATCTCGCCGTGGAAAGCGCGATGGATGCGTCGCAGGAATCCGGCGAGCATGAGGGCTATGCGTATTTGATCTCGGCGCTTTTCCTCGGCGGGATGGAGGAAGAGGCCCTCGCAAAAAAGTATGACGGGAAGAGCTTGATTGAACTTGCGAGAGAGGCCAATGTCTCGAAGGGGTTCGGCAAGAACAGCGTTGCAAGGGCCGAGGAAAACTCTTTCTACGCGAGCGCGTTCGCGGGGCTGATTTATTATTGGAAGGGAACTGGAAAGCCGAAAGATGGGGTTGATGAAAGCAGGGGCGCGTCGGAAGCACCGTCGGATTCCGAAGGAGCGGGGAAATCTGAGCAGCCGGCTGCGCAACCTGCGGCTTTGATGGGATCGTGGCAGGAGAGATTGGCGGCGGACTTGAAGCGGGGAGGCGATTGGGCCCTCGATCCGGATGTGAAGCAATACAGTATTCCCGTGAATAAGACGCGTCCGGCTGAAGTGTTTCGACTCCCTGACCAGCGAGGGCGAGCTCGGCGAGACTATTTAATCGCGATTCTTGAGAACGGTTTTGCCACGTTTAATTTCCCCGGATTGGACGTGACCGCGTGGGACCGGGCTCCCGGAGTTTCTTCCGCGGGAGGGCCGCCGGGACCGGGAAAAAATCGCCAGTGGGATTACAGCACCAATGTCCGTTTTACCGATGTGAAACGGGTGGTGAATCGCACAAGCGGGAAAGGCCGTCAGATATTTGAAATCCATATTACGGCGGAAAAATTTGATGAGTACGCGGGCAATTTCAGGAACGGGATGACGATGGGAAACCGTTTGCGAATCGACGACGAAGGCAAACGAATCACTCTTTTGAGTTCGAATGCTGATGAGGTGATATTGATTTTTTCGGAAACGGCGGAAATGGGGTCACACCTCTCTTCGCCTGGACGCAAGGGGCAGGGAACTGTTGTTAATGCCTGGATTCCGCTGGACAGGGCCTGGGATGAGGTTCAGGGAGGTGAGCGGTATGAGGAAAAAGGCCGGACGCGGATTTTCAGGAACGGCGACGAATTATTCGCGATTATAGAGAACCCGGGGGACATCCCCGTTCATTTTGTCTTGTCGCATGATATCAACGGGTTCCCGGTTCAGGATTTCGGGATGAATAACAACGGTGTGCTGGTGACCGGAAATACGGGGGACGGCAATCGTCCGGTCGGGACTTTTGACGGTAATTTCCTTCCGTTTTATCTCGGCCATCCGCTTCTTGCGGGAGGTTATATCGAGAGTTTCGTGCGAGAAGACGGGTCTCAGGCTTTGATACGAATGAAACCGGAATATTTTGAGGTGATGGAGCATTGGTTTGCTGAAGTGGGGGCTCGAAGTTCCGAAAGCAAAGTGGGCGCGGAGATCGACGAGACGGCGAGAAAAGTTACGCTTTCCACGGGAAATTTTCAAATTATCTTTGATTTTCAAGAGAAGACTGAGGGGGATGGGAGCGAAGAATCTCTTCCAAGAGAAGGCGGGACAAATTCTTCTTCCGAACGGGACAGCCTTGCGAAAGATTTTCGAGCCTTTTTATCGGACGGAGATAGCCGGCGGTTGTGGGACGGGACTTTTGAGACTCCTTCGGTTTTGGCCGAGGCATTGATCAGTTTCGGAAGCAGGAAGGATAAACAACTCGAGGCGGCGGATATTGCCTATATTTGCCATTATTTAGGCAGCCGGATCTTTCCGGAAGGGATTTCTATGCCGCCGTTTTTTAGAAGCGGGGATCCGGCGGATGTGGAAAAGGCTTCCGCTTTTATCCGGGAAACGGTTGAGCTTTATCAGAAGACCATTTTGGAAACCGGATCGGATGGGAAAGGCGACGGCAGAGACAATGGATCCGCTATTACGGAAGATGACGTGGCGCGGGATTTTGAGGCCGAACTGAAGCGAGGAGGAGTCTGGGTTTTTGATCCAAAGGCCAGGGGTTGGGTTACGAACGGAACGAAAGCGAGGCAGTACAAACTGCCCGGAGGGAAAGGGAGATTTAAAAAGAATTATGAGATTTCGTTTCCGGAAGACGGGAATGTGTGGTTTTCCGTTCCAAAGTTGGAATTGATCGTCTGCACGGATAAGGCCGTTGGGCAGATCGGGGTCAGCGGAAGCGCGGGTGAATTAAGAGAAGCGTCCATGCAGATCGAGAGGAAGGATGTCAGGCGGGTTCGAACGGAAACGGCGGCGGACGGCGGACAGATTTTCGAATTTTACATCAACCGGGATAAATTCGAAGAGTATAAGCAGAAATTCGATGCCGGAATTTCGCATTACCGGGGTGACGGCGGAACCTATAAAACTCTCCGGCGGATGGTGGTTTCCGGCGAGAATTTGATCACGCTTACGAACGGGAAGGGCGATGAATATCGGTTGATTTTCTCGGAAGAAAGTAATGATGAGGGGAATCTTCCGGACGGAAGTGATGATGACAGACAAGCGGAGGATGTCGGCACAGAAGGGGTTCCGGTTCCGGGATCTGACGGTGTTATGATGCCCGATGCGTTGGCGGGAGATTGGGTCCCGGTGTCGCAGATTTTGGAAGCGGGGAAGATTAAAGGCGGGAGAAGGGATGAGTTCGGGATCGGAATCACTTTTAAGAAAGGCGGCGAAGAATTTAGCGTATCGAAGGCCGAAAGCAACGATAAAATCCGGGTCCAGATTGTGACTCGGGAAACGACGGTTCGGGAAGGAGTGTTGGTTATTGGGGATGAGGGGTTTGCCGGTAGCGGTGCGTTTCCGTTTCATCATGCCGGGAATTCGCTCAGTTTTTATTTGGGGAAATTTGCTCACAAGGTTTTTCTGAAAGAGGCTTTCCTTGAAGCTGGCGGCTTTCGGGCGCTTCTTCGGATGGATCCCGCGGGATTTGATCTTTATAAAATCGAATTTCTTGAAGCGGCGCTTTCCGGCGAGGGGAGCGGGATTGCCGTTGATATTGATGAGAAGAACCGGATTGTGGTTTTGAAGAGCAAAGAATTTGAAATTGTTTTTGACTTCAGAACTTGGGAGGGTGAAAAAGATGAGGTGGGTGTAACAAAACCGGGAGATAAATTTGCCGACTATGTGCCTTCCGATAGAGCTTCTCTCTTCAACAAAAACGGTGCCAAAACACTTTGGGACGCGGAACTCGCTTTGCGGCTTGTTTCGTTTATTCAGCGGAAAAAAGGACGGGCCAAACTTGAAGCGGCAGAGTTCGGCCGGTTGGGGGCTGAGTTTGAGCGGGAAGAAGGGATTGCCGTGAATCGAAAAGATTTCGAGATGTTTGTCGATTTTATCCGTAGATCGGGGACTTTGAATACTTTACCAGTTTCCTTTTTGCCGGATTCTGTCATGGTAGTCGGTCCCGCGTTTGTTGTGAGGCCTGAAATCCGGACGAATTTCATTGATCAAGCGTGGGAAAAAGTTTTGGAGACCCGGCAAGGATTTGGAATGGGTGGTGGGGTTTCTGATGAGGGTAAATCGGGACCGGTGACGAGTAGAGGAGGCTTGTCCGCGGATGAAAAATCTTATTTGGCTACCATTGATGGAGTGTTCCAATATTGGCGGGATCAATATTCTGGCGGGAAGAAATTTTCGTTTTTAGAAGTTCTTAGTTCGCTCATTGAATTTGAGAAGGCAACGGGCCAGAAATTAAGCAGGGGAACGATCAAAGGGATTGCGCGCCGATTGACGGACGGGAAGACGGATTTCACCTCGTTTCTTACGGGTTGTCCGGACGGGGAGGAGGCCGACAATCGAAGATCGGATTTTGGGATCACCGTTTTTCAGGCGCTTCGGGATTTCCGGAAGAATGGGGCATCCGGCTTTCAGGAGGACTATCCCGCGACGATGGAAGGCGTGATTCGATTTTGGCAGGACGCTACAAATGTCGGTCCGGTCCTGATGAGATTTAGCGGCGTTCCGAATGTGATTACGGGATTTTTGACATTTGAATGTTTTACGGGGAAGCGATTAGACGAAAACGTTATTCGTGCTGTCATGAATGATTTGTATGAAGATTATCGAAGGAATTACACCGTTCCTTCCGCCGGGCCGGGGTCAATCCGGTGGCGTGTTCCGGTAGACCTCAACAATAGAAGTGGGGATGATAAATTGACTGATCGAATTATTGAAGGCTTGCGGAAATTGAGACCTCAGGCGAGTTCTTTAGGAGAGGGCGTGACGGATCATGAGACAGCGGTAGTGCTGGCAGAGCTTGAATACGCGATCGATCAGGGGTTTTTAAAACGGGGTCACACCCCTTTTCTTGATTCTGTCGAAGTCATTCGCAATCCCGTAAAGCGGCCGGGCGATAATATGTTCATCCATCTGGACGCGGAAGACATTCTGTACGAGGTTCCTATTGGACAGGGACAGGTCTTCCCAACGCCTTATGCGCAAATGGGATATGAGAGAAGTGTCCCTTCGCAGGCTCAAGAGAGACAGCCCCCCACAGGGAAGACGACTGTTCAGGCGGGGACAGTCCCTGGTATCGACGAGAGACGATTGGTTATGGGAGAATTGACGTTCAATATTAACGGGAAACAGGCGTTTGCCCTGAGACGGGACGAAGGAGACGGGCGAGTCAGTATTGTCGTCCGAGAGAGTTTGATGAACTCGCTGATGAACTCGATCAGGGCCGGAGATGAGGCGGGTGCGAATGAGATCCGTGCATTGATATTCGGAGATGAGAACGCGGCGCCGGGAGCGAGAGTGAATGCGCTGATGGAGAGTGTGGGATTTACGGCGAGCGAGGCGATGAGACTTGGCGTCGGAACACCGGGAGTCATTAATCCGACGAAAGGCGCCGGGAAGTGTGTGATGGTGACGGAAGAAGTGATTCGAAAGAATTACGGAATCGCGCGGACGATCGGGATGTTGGCGGCGATGGGATATCAGGTATTTGTGAGAGAGCCCGTGGCCGGGAGGGATGCGAAGGGGCGATCGGAATTTTACGATGCGTATCAGTTGGGAGGATTTTATGAGAGAGGTGCGCTGATTCCGGTGTCGGGGGATGATTCGGAAGTGAAGCGTGCGATGAGTCAGGCGGCGAAGAAGCGGTTGAAGAGGGAGGATGTGGTTTCGATCGCGTTTCATAGTGAGGCGTATGCGGAGGAAGCGCAACCGGGAGAAGAGTTCACAAATTTGGTATTGGATGATGATTTGTTGGGGATGAGTGCTGTGAAACGGGCGGATTATCCGGTGCTGCTGTTGGGGTCGAGATTGTTGGAGGACCCAAACGCGTTGTTGTGGAAGCAGTTGGGTGAGAAGGTGATCGGGAATTTGAGCAATAATTGGTATTTACATGAGACGCCCGCCTCGTTGGATATGTCCGAGTCGTTGATTCAGGAGATTATGAATTATCAGGCGGTGGCCGAATCCATCGCCCGAGCCGCATAAGAACATTGGTTTCGCTTCGTTTTTTCCTCTTCGTATCGTATATTTCGTAACCTATTAATTTAATTGAAGTTACGAATTTTACGCAATCGGATGAATTTTCCCTAACGGTTTGTAATGTAATAGGTTATGTGTTACTCTTTATCCATATATTAAAAACATTAAATAAGTAAAGAGTATATAGCACCTAACTTATGCAGATTCTCTTATTGCAACACCATATCTACCACTGCATCAAAGGGGGATTTCTATCTCCGATCACTATCTCTCTGTCTGCAAAGATTAAAAAATATTCCCGAACACTTTGGATCAAATCCTGCGCCGGCATGCTTGCCATCACTTTTCTTTGGACCAGTGTGGTGTATCCGGCCCCGTCCATCGACGGAATCGGATTGCTCAGCGGTTCTTCCCGCCTCGGATTTGATTCGAAGATTCTGAACGAGAATCCGTTCGGGATTGACCTTGCTCCCGAAGAGGGATCGGTGACCGGGTTTTTCGGCGGTGCGAAGGAATTGCCTCTGGTGGTGTATCTGGAAGACGCGCACGGGAATGTGAGCGCGCAGGAGAATCTCTCGAAAATCATCACAAGAATTATTTCT
>JAKQXH010000107.1 GCA_029561555.1 Candidatus Omnitrophota bacterium | reverse complement strand
TGGAAGCGGCGATGGTTTGGGCGGAAAAAGGCCCCCGAGAGGTTATGAACCGTTACAATTAGGCGGTTCGAATTCGAAAGCCGGGCGGGGGCAGGTAAACTTATGTGGCACCCGATGTTCGGCTTGAGTATAATAAGCGTTTCATAATGGCAAAAACGATTTTGGAAGGAGAGGGGAATGAAAGATTACGAAGCGGTTTTTATCTTGCGCTCTACCTTGGGGCCTGAGAAGACCCAGGAAGAGATCGAGAAACTGAAGGAAGTGATCAAAAAACAGGAAGGCGTCATTCAGGAAGAGGTTAAATGGGGGAACCGGACTCTTGCGTATTCCATAAAAAACAAGAGGGAAGGTTTTTACGTTCTTCTTTATTTTCAGCTTGATCCTTCCCGCGTGAAGTCAATTCTTCATACCTACGGGCTGATGACGGATGAAGTTTTGCGCGTGATGATTGTCGAAAAACAGGAGACTCCGAAAACGCAAAAAGTCGCTTCGGGGGACGCGGCTGCGGGGCCGGCCTGAAGAGTGGTCTTCGGGCGCAAACCGCGGTTGGAAGCGCAAATCAAAGGGAGGTTGTTATGGCAGGCACAAGTCTTAATCGGGTATTTTTGATCGGGAATCTTACCCGCGACCCGGAATTAAGGTATATTCCTTCCGGGCAGGCTGTCACGACGTTTACGGTGGCGACGAACCGGACTTTTGTGGCCCCTTCCGGAGAAAAAAAGGAAGAGGCCAGTTTTATTCGGGTCGTGACGTGGGCGAGAAGCGCCGAAGTCTGCAATGAATATCTCCGGAAGGGAAGTCAGGTGTTTGTGGAAGGCCGACTGCAGAGCCGGAGCTGGCAGGGACAGGACGGGACAAAACGGAGCACGTTGGAAGTGGTCGCTCAGCGGGTCCAATTTCTCGGAAGAACGGCCGCGGGGAAGACGTCGCCTTCGGGCGGCGCGGATACCGGAGCGGATGCGGGGTTTGAGGATTCCGCGGAGGCGAAAGACCCTTCCGTTAAGATTTCGGACGAGGAGCTTTCCCCGGACAACGAAGTGCCCTTCTGAATTTTAAGGACGGACGTCCGACGGTCATGTTTTGAGGCCGGGAGGCCGGAATTTCCCGAAAGGGTGAAATAAATCGGATTCAAGAAAAGAGAGGAGTTTTGGTTGTTATGAGAAAGCAGGAGAGAAAAGGTTCGCAAACCATGCGGCCTAGATTTTTCAGAAAAAAGGTGTGCCGGTTTTGCGCGGAAAAAATTTCGGTTATTGATTACAAGAATAGCGATGCGTTAGCCAAGTACGTGACGGAACGGGGAAAAATCGTTCCCCGTCGCATTTCGGGGGCTTGCGCGAAGCATCAGCGGATGTTGTCGGCGGCGGTTAAGCGCGCCCGCATGATTGCGCTTTTACCTTTTGTGGCCAATTGAGCCCGTTACGGCGCTCAATCGGTTTGAATGATTGAATTAAAGGAGGGGTTCGGGTTATGGAAGTCATTTTAGTGGAAGACATGGAGAAATTGGGCCGCAAAGGGGATATCGTCAAAGTCAAAGACGGTTATTACCGGAACTATCTTTTCCCCCGGAAAAAAGCGGTTCCTTGCACAAAGGAGAACCTGCGTTGGCAGGAACAGGAAAAAGCCCGGCGGGCGGAGCAGGATGCCAAAGAGAGGGAAGAAGCGGTTGTTTTGGCTAAGAAACTCGAGAAGATTGTCTTGGAAATTAAGGCGCACGCCGGCGAGAATGACAAGCTTTACGGATCGGTTTCCTCGCGGGAGATCGCCCTTGCGCTGAGCGAGAAGAAGATTGTTCTCGAAGAGGGGAAGATCGAGATCGAAACACCGATCAAAATTCTCGGCGATCATCAAGTCAAACTTAAGCTGCATGCGGATGTTTCAAGCGAAATTTGCGTCCGAGTCGTGAAGGATAAAAGCCAGCCGGAATCCGGCGCGCAGGGCTAAATGCGCGGGGACGGACGGCTCTCTTTTCTAAACGGATCGACGCCGGAAGAGGACTTTTAGAAGGTGATTTGTGGCTGAAACGGTTTCAACATCTTTGAATCTTGTCGACAAAGTTCCCCCCCAGAATCTTGAAGCGGAAGCCTCCGTTTTAGGGGCCATGCTTTTTGATGCCGAAGCCATCCCCCGGGTGGTCGAACTGGTCAAAGAGGAGGATTTTTACCTGGATGCCCACCGGAAAATTTTCTCCCGGATCATCGCTTTGTTTGAGAAAAACAGACCCGCGGATTTGGTCACCATTTCGGAAGAATTGAGGAAACAGAAAGCGCTTGAGAATATCGGCGGGGCCAGTTATCTGACCCAGCTGGTTTCGCAAGTCGCGACTTCCGCCAATGTGGAACAATATGCCCGGATTATCCGGGAAAAAGCCGTGTTAAGGCAGCTGATCCGGACCTCGACTGAATTGATTCAGGAAAGCTTCGACGCTTCCAGTGATGCCAATGTTTTGTTGGATCGGGCGGAGCAGGCGATTTTTGAAATCAGCCAGGCAAAGATCGAAGGGCAGTTTGTTTCCATCAAAGACATCATCAAAAACAGCATCGAAACCATCGACCAGCTTTATCAGCGGAAAGAGCATGTGACGGGGCTGGCGACCGGTTTTCGCGATTTCGACACCAAAACGGCGGGTTTGCAGCCGTCCGATCTGATTATTATCGCCGGAAGGCCTTCGATGGGAAAAAGCGCTTTCGCCTCCTGCGTCTGCGAACACATCGCCGTCAATTCAAAAAAAGCGGTGGCATTTTTTTCCCTGGAAATGAGCAAAGAACAGCTGGTGCAGCGCCTGTTATGCTCGCATGCCCGGGTGGATGCCCAAAGCGTCAGGACGGGATATCTGTCTCATGCGGATTGGCCGAAACTGATTAGCGCGTCGGGAAAACTTTCGGAAGCGCCCATATTTATTGACGATACTCCCGCGATCAGCATTTTGGAACTTCGGGCCAAGGCGAGGCGGCTCAAATCCCAGCACGATATTCAGTTAATCGTTCTGGACTATCTTCAGATGATGCAGGGACGGTCCCGGACGGATAACCGCCAGCAGGAAATCGCCGAAATTTCAAGATCGTTGAAGGCTTTGGCCAGGGAGCTTCGCATTCCCGTTATTGCAATCAGCCAGCTGTCCCGGGCGGTTGAATCCCGGACCGGAAACAAGCCGCAGCTTTCCGATTTGAGGGAATCCGGAGCCATTGAGCAGGATGCGGACTTGGTGGTGTTCGTGTTCCGGGAAGAATACTACAACCCGACGGAAGAAAACCGCAACCGCGCCGAAGTGATTATTGCCAAGCAGAGAAACGGGCCGATCGGGACCGTGGATTTGGTATTTATGAAAGAGTGGACGAGATTCGAAAACCCCGAATTTCGGAGAGGCGAAGAGATTTTAGAATAGGAGATACGCGTGTTGAATTTGAGAAACCTTCTGAGATTGGCCGTCATTTTATGTGTTCTTTCCGGGTGCGTGCTGGTGACGGGGGGTCTGTTCGCGCAGGAAGAAGGCGGGTCTCAAGACTCGTCTCCCTCAGCCGGGGAGGCTCCGGCCGCGGAAGCCCCGCAAGAGAGCGCTTCGAAAGCGCCCCCGACCATTTTGTCGGTAGAGGTCCGCGGCAATCAACTGGTCAACAGCAGCACCATTGTCAGCAAACTCAAATCGCATGAAGGAAACCCTCTCGTACAGGAAGTGGTCAATGAAGACATCAAGCGGTTATACGGGACGGGCTTCTTTCAGGATATCAGAGCGGAAGTGTCCGAAGAACCCGACGGGGTCAAGCTGATTTTTTCGGTGGTCGAAAAGCCGGTTGTCAAACAAATCGTTATTGAGGGGGCCAAACTTTTCAAGCCCGACAAGCTCCGGAAAGAAATCAATATCGTCGAGGGGCAGATCCTGGATCCGAAACTGGTCAAAGACGGAGTGGACAAGATCCGGGAAAAATACCTGGGGAAGGGTTTCAAGTTCGTGGATGTCCGTTGGGACGTGTCCGTTGACGAGCAGAGCAAAATGGCGACGGTAACGATCCGGATTCAGGAAGGGGAGAAATATAAGATCCGCGAAGTCCAGTTTGAAGGGGTGAAGGCGTTCAAGGTCCGTAAACTCAGGCGTATGATGAAGACGAAAAAAGATTCCTGGTTTACTTCCGGCGTTTTTGAGGAAAGTAAATTCAAGGAAGACCTCGATAAGCTCCAGGGGTTTTATGAAAACGCCGGGTTTCTGGACGTGAAGATTTCCCCCGAATTCCGTTATGACGACCGGGCCAAGAAGATGATTATCCTGATCCGGGTTGAGGAAGGAAACCGTTACGTGGCCGGGGAGATCAATATCGAAGGGAATCTGCTTTTTCCCCGCAGTGACATTCAGCAGAATCTTTCCATGCTGCCGGGAACGGTCTTTTCCCAGAAACGGTTGGTGGAAGACGCCGAAGCGATCCGGAATTATTATTTTGAAAAAGGCTATATCGACGTCCGGATTATTCCGGAAACCCGCATGAACAAGGAAACCGGCCGGGTCGACCTTCTCTACCGGATTTCCGAAGGGGATCTCTATTTTATCGATAAAGTCAAAATCCGAGGCAACACCAAGACCAAGGATATCGTTATCCGCCGGGAACTTCGGGTTCATCCGGGAGAGCGGTTTGACGGGAAGAAAATGGACCGTTCCAAACAGAGGCTTGAAAATCTCAATTATTTTCAGGAGGTTGCTTACGATACCGAACCCGGAAGTGCCGCCAACAAACGGGACGTGATTTTCCGGGTCAAAGAGAAGCAGACCGGGGAATTGTCGTTCGGGGCCGGCGTGAGTTCGGTCGAAACGTTTCTGGCGTTTGCCGAAATATCGCAGCGTAATTTCGATTGGCTGAACTGGCCGCGGTTCACGGGCGGCGGGCAGAGTGTTTCGCTTCGCGGGAGGATGGGATCGCTGACGCGGGATTATGAATTCAGTTTTGTGGAGCCGTATCTTTTTAACCGGCCGTATTCGTTGGGGCTCAGCGTGTACGACACGACGCATTTCAAGAACAATACTCATTTCGATGAAAATCGGTACGGGTTTTCCGTCAATCTTTCGAAGGCTTTTACCGATTATGTCCGGTCCGGGTTCGCTTACACGCTGGAAAACGTCAAGCTCAAGGACCTTTCGGACGGCGCGCCTGAGGAGGTAACCAAATACGCGAAAAATACCCTGCTGAGCCGCTTGCGGTGGTTTATATCCCGTGACAGCCGGGACAACATCATGAATCCCACGGAGGGGTCATACCTGTCGTTTTCATCGGAGCTGATCGGGACGGTTCTCGGAGGCGACGCGGATTACTACATTTTGCAGGCCAGCGCGAGCAAGTACTACAATATCAACAAGAAGCACATCTTCGAATTCCGGTTGCGGTTGGGGACGGGAGACGGGATCAGCAGCACGGATCGGATTCCGGTCTTTGACCGGTTCTATGCCGGAGGTCTGGGGTCGGTCCGGGGGATTGACGTCCGCAGGGTCGGTCCGCAGGATGCCGGAGAAGCGGTCGGAGGCGAAACTCTGGCTGTTTTCAACATTGAGTACACGTTCCCCATCATTCAGAATTTTAAAGGGGCCTGGTTCATTGATATGGGTACCGTTGGCGCGGACAGTTACGATTTTGGGACCAAACATTTTGCCGCATCGACGGGGCCGGGAGTCAAAATCAACACTCCGATCGGACCGGTGGCTTTTTACTACGGGTTTCCGCTGAGGAAACCGGATGACGACGGAAACGATTGGGGACGGTTTGAATTCAGTTTTAGCCGCGGTTTCTAAAAAAGTTTCCTTACACGGGATTTAAAAATAGATTTCAGAAGAAAAACAAGGAGAAGCCAATGATGAAATTCGGAACAGCGAAACGGAATTTTTGCGCGATTCTTTTCGTTTTTTGTTTTATCGCCTCGTTTGCGGGAGACGCTCTTGCCGCGAACGAAAAAATCGCTTTTGTCGATGTGGCCAAGGTGTTCGACGGGTACGAGAAGACAAAGGATCGGGACAAAGTTTTGGCGGACGAAGGAGAGAAGAAACAGCAGGAGCGGGAAGCGAAGGTCCAGGAGATCCGCCGTTTGAAGGACGAATTGGCTCTTTTGGCGGATCAGAACAAGGAAGAAAAGCAGCTTGCGATCGACGAAAAAGTGAAGGGGCTGCAGGAATTTGACAACATTGCCGGCAAGGAACTTCGGGACAAGCGGGATGAGGCGGTTCGGGAGATTCTGAAGGACATCGACGACACCATTAAGGATTTCGGGACCAAAAAGGGGTACGATTTCATATTCAACGAACGGGCCTTGGTCTATCGGAACGAAAAGTTTGACGTGACGAACGAAGTGCTGACCGAATTGAACGGACGCATGAAAACGCAAGGGAAGAAAGCATGACGCAGCTTGAGCAGACTTTAAAACAATCCGTCAGTATTTCGGGCACGGGCCTTCACACGGGGCTTCCGGCCCGGATTACGATTCATCCGGCGGAAGCGGGAACCGGGATCGTGTTTTTCCGGATCGATCAGGCTCCGGAAATGCCGATCAGGGCCCGGGTTGAAAACGTGGATGCGTTGGCGGGACAGGGGCGTCAGACGGCTCTGGGGACCGGCGAAATCAAGGTCCGGACGATTGAGCACTTGATGGCGGTTTTTCACGGATTGGGAGTGGACAACGCCCGGGTCGAGGTAGAGGGAGGCGAACTTCCCGGCCTTGACGGCAGCGCCATGGAGTATTTCAAAAAAATCAAAGAGGCGGGGCTTGTCACGCAAACGAAAGAGCGGGAAGTTTTTGTCGTCCGGGAGCCGATTTTTGTTAAAGGGGATCATTACGCGATGGCGCTTCTGCCGCACCCGAATTTTGCCGTTTCGTACACGTTGAGCTATGACGGGGAGACGATTCCCGACCAATACGTGCATTTTGAGATTTCGCCGGAAGTTTTCGAGACTCAGATTGCCGCTTCCAGAACCTTCTGCCTGAAGCGGGAGGCCGAGGCGCTTCTGGCTCAGGGGTATGGGCGGGGCGCGAACCTGCAGAATACGCTCGTATTCGATAACGGAGAACCCCTGGAAAACACTTTGCGTTTCAAAGACGAAGCCGCGCGGCATAAGGTTCTCGATATTGTCGGAGATCTGTATCTTCTGGGACGGCCGATCCGGGGGCATTTGGTGACGTCCAGGACCGGACACCGGCAAAATTACGAACTGGTCAAAAAAATCAGAGAGTTGCAGAAGGGATCGAATAAAGAAAAAGAGGGGCAGAGGACCATGAGTCAGATCGGACGAGAATTGAACATTAAAGACATCCAAAAAATCCTTCCGCATCGTTACCCGTTTCTTTTGGTGGATCGGGTTGTTGACCTGGAACCCGGGAAGCGGGCCGTTGGGATCAAGAATGTGACGATGAACGAACACTTCTTTCAGGGACACTTCCCGAATCATCCCGTGATGCCGGGGGTTCTGATTATTGAGGCAATGGCGCAGGTGGGCGGCGTGGTGATGCTGAGTATGCATGATAATCACGGCAAGATCGCCTACTTTATGAGTATCGATAGCGCGAAATTCAGGCAGCCGGTGCTGCCGGGGGACACGCTGAGACTTGAGGTGGAAGTGCTGCGCGTTCGTTCAAGGACCGGTCAATGTGCCGGACGGGCCTATGTGGGCGATAAACTGGTCTGCGAAGCCGAAGTCAAATTTGCGGTCGTGGATGCGGACGAGCCTTCGGTCAAGACCGAGGGCTGATGATCGGAAAGTAACGGCGGAAATTCTTCCGGGTATTTTCGGATCGCGAGCCGCCGGGAAGACAATCGATATTTTAACAAAAAGGGTCGTGGACAATGTCGGGACATACCGAAAAAGTTAGTCAACCTGTTATTCATCCGACGGCCATCGTTCAGCCGGGCGCTGAATTGGGGCCGGGAGTCGAGGTGGGGCCTTTCTCGGTTATCGAAGGAACCGTTCGGATCGGGCAAGATACGAAGATCGGAACGCGGGTGACCATCGAAGGCAATACGGTGATCGGCGAACAGTGCCAGATTTTTACGGGGGCCGTTATCGGCAGCGTGACGCAGGATAAAAAATATAAGGGCGGGAAGAGCTATCTGATCATCGGAAACGGAAATAATATCCGGGAATACGTGACGATCAATCCGGGGACGGAAGAAGGAACGGAGACGCGGATCGGCGATCAGAACCTGGTTATGGCGTATGCCCACATTGCGCATGATTGCGTGGTCGGAAATCAGGTCACGCTGGCGAATAACGCCACGCTGGGCGGGCACGTGATCGTGGAAGACCGGGCGATCGTCGGCGGACTGACGGGCGTGCATCAATTTGTCCGGATCGGATCTCTCGCGATCATCGGGGGATGCTCGAAGGTGGTGCAGGATGTCCCCCCTTTTATTATGGCAGACGGACATCCCGCCAAGGCTTACGGGCTGAATACGGTCGGATTGGAACGGGCCGATTTTTCGCAGGAGGAAAGAAGCCTGTTGAAGAAGGCTTTCAAGATCGTTTTTCATTCGGGAGTCACGCTCAAACATGCGGTCAGGAAAATCGAGGAGGAATTGCCTTCATCGCCCGCCGTTCAAACATTTCTGGAGTTTTTGAAAAAATCCGAGCGGGGCATTTGCCGCTGAACTTCATTTCATTCTTATGTCAAATTCTGAAGAAACGGGCCGGGAAAATTCCGGAAAGAAAATAGGACTCATTGCGGGATATGGGCAGCTGCCTTTATTTGCCGCGAAACGGGCGGGCGATCAGGGCTTTCAGGTCATCGCCTGCCTGATCGAAGGGGAGGCGGACGGCGGAGTCGAGAAAATTTCTCACGGCTCGCTTTGGGTCAAGCTGGGAGAGCTTGGGAAAGTTGTACAGTTTTTCCGGTCCGAAGGCGTTTCCGAAATTCTCTTGCTCGGAAAGATTCACAAAGTCTCTCTTTTCAGCGGCCGGATTCGCCCGGATTTCGAAATGGTCAAGGCGCTTGCGACCATCCGGGACTGGAAGGACGATTCTCTTCTGGGGGCGGTCGTTGCGAGTCTCGGGAAACACGGGATCCGGGTGCTCGATTCAACTCTCTTTTTCCGGGAAGATTTGCTGGTCCCGGGCGTGATCACCCGCCTGAAACCCACTAAAGCGGAATTGCAGGATATCGAATTCGGTTGGAGTATTGCCAAGGCGATGGGCGGTCTCGATATCGGTCAGACCGTTGTCGTTAAATCGAAAGCGGTTTTAGCCGTCGAGGCGATCGAAGGGACGGATGAAGCCATCCGCCGCGGCGGGAAACTGGGAGGTGAGGGCGCGACGGTGATCAAAGTGTCCAAGCCCCGGCAGGATCAGCGGTTCGATGTCCCGGTGGTCGGGCCGATGACTTTACGCGTGATGCGGGAAGCCAAAGCGCGGGTCCTGGCGTTGGAAGCCGGGACGACGATTTTATGCGACCGGGAAGAGGTCCTGTCAATTGCCGAGCAGGCCGGGATTTCCATTATCGCAAAATAGCCCCCGTTTTTTTTCTATTGTTTCTATTGTCGAAGCTTAAGGGTTTTTAAGGGTAAAAAAATGGAAATGGCCAGATTTTTTCTGTCGACGACATCCGATTTGAAGATCAAAGGATTGAAGCGCGAGCTGCAGGAGCTCTCCACGCTCTATGAAATCTCCCAGGCGCTTACCTCTTCGCTGGATTTGGAATCGGTGCTCAAGGAAATTTTCGGGATCCTTCACCGGCATATGGGTATGGAACGCGGGACCATTACCCTGCTGGATGAGAAAACGCTGGAGTTGAGTATTCGCGTGGCGTACGGAATCCCGCCGCAGTCGCGAAAGCGCGGCCGCTATAAGATCGGGGAGGGCATTACCGGGAAAGTGGTGGAAGCGGGAGAACCGATCGTGATTCCCAACGTGGGATCCGAACCGTTGTTTCTGGACCGGACAAAATCCCGCGGCGACATCAAGAAAAAGAACATTTCGTTTATCTGCGTTCCGATCAAAATCGAAAATAAAGCCATCGGCGCCTTGAGCGTGGACCGCCTTTTTGACGAAACGATTTCTTTCGAAGAAGATCTGAGGCTGTTGGCCATTATCAGCTCGATGGTGGCGCAGGCGGTCAGAATTCAGAACATGATTGCCCGGGAGCGGGAGAGCCTGATGGACGAAAACCGCATGCTCCGGGAGGAGCTTGGAAAGAAGTACCGGTTTGAGAATATTATCGGCGACAGCAAGAAAATGCAGGAGGTGTATCACGCGGTCTCCCTGGTTGCTCCGACGAAAGCGACCGTTTTGCTGCGCGGCGAAAGCGGGACCGGCAAGGAATTGATTGCCAAGGCAATTCACTATAACAGCCCCCGGTCGGGGAAACCTTTTATCAAGTTTTCCTGCGGGGCTTTGCCGGAGACTCTGCTTGAAAGCGAACTTTTTGGATACGAAAAAGGCGCTTTTACCGGCGCGGTGCAGTCCAAACCTGGAAAATTCGAGCTGGCGGACGGAGGGACTCTTTTTTTGGATGAAATCGGGGACATCAGTCCCACGATGCAGGTCAAGCTCCTCCGGGTTTTGCAGGAGCGTTCTTTTGAAAGGGTGGGAGGGGTCGAAACGATCAAGGTGGATATCCGGTTGATTTCCGCGACGAACAAAAATTTGGAACAAGCCGTCCGCGACGGAGTCTTTCGTGAAGACTTTTACTACCGGTTAAACGTCGTTCCGATCTTCCTTCCGCCGTTGCGGGAACGGGTAGAAGACATTTCGGTTTTGGTCGATTTTTTTGTGCATAAATTTTCTCTGGAAAACGGGAAAGAAATCAAAGGGCTCACCAAACGCGCGTGGGAATTTATCCATCAGTATCGCTGGCCGGGCAATGTGCGGGAACTCGAGAATTCGATCGAGCGGGCCGTGATTGTGTCGCAATCTTCGAAAATCGATTTGGCCGATCTTCCGGATCATGTTCGGAGCGTTCCCCCTCTGCCGAAGGCTGAACCTTTTTCTAATCTGCCCGAAGCGATTGCCGCCACCGAAAAAAAATTAATTTCGGAAGCGCTGGAAAAAAGCAGGGGAAACCGCCGCAAGGCCGCGAAAGCTTTGGGGATTACGGAAAGAATTCTCAATTACAAGCTGAAACAAAACCCAGGTTTAATGCCCTGAGATTTTCGGATAGGGCCTTTTCTCCGCCCGGGTGCTCGGCTTGACACCTCACCGGCTTACCGGTATACTGAAAAAACTTCTTATCTTTTTGATAGCAAAGGAGTTAAGAAAATGTATCGAAACATGCCGTTGGATGATTTTATTCGGGAATTGGCCAGTGAAAAACCATACCCCGGAGGCGGAAGCGTCTCATGCCTCGGCGGAGCTTTGGGAATTGCTTTAGCGCTGATGGTCGGGAGGATTGTCCTCAAACGGAAGGATGAGGTACGGTTGAAAAAGATTTTGGCGAGGCTGGAAGAGATCCAAAGCACGGCGCTTGCGGGTATTGATGACGATGTCGCTTCCTATAAGAAAGTGGTCGAGGCTTACGGATTAAACAAGGAGAACCCCGGAAGGGGCGAGAGTATTTCAAGCGCGTTACGGGCGGCTTATGTGTCTCAGAAGGATTTTGCGGCGGTTCTGGTCGAGGCGAAGCGTCTACAGGAGGCGCTCGGGGAATTCGTGGGAGGATCTATCTCGAGCGACTTGGTTCTGAGCGGGGAATTTTTAAAAGCGGCGTTTCGGGGGGCCTACCATACCGCGAAGATCAATGTGGATTATTTTAAAGACAAAACCGCGCAAACCGAAGCAATGGCAACTCTTTCGAAATTGGAAGCGGAATTCGACTCCGGTTCCGCGAAGTGAGGGGGATATGACGGAAGCGATTCTTCTTGAGGGGAAGAAAGTCGGGGAAGCGATTAGACAAACAATCCTGGCGGAAGTGTCCGAAATTAAGGCGAAAAACGGGGAAACCCTTCGTTTGGCCTGCGTGGCCGTCGGAGAGGATCCGGCGAGCAAATGGTATCGTCAGGCTTTGGAAAAAACGGCGAAATCTCTGGGGATTGAATTTGAGAACGTTTTGCTGGAAGCGGGGATTTCTCAGTCCGAATTGTCCGGTCGGGTCCGGGAATTGGGCTTCGCCCGCGGGGACATTCACGGAATTTTGGTTCAGGATCCTCTGCCCGAGGGAATCAATCAGGCTCAGGTGTTGTCCTGCCTGAATCCCAAAAAAGACGTCGAAGGGATTCATCCGGAGAATCTCGGCCTTCTGGTGATGCGAAAAGGCCGTCTGATTCCGGCGACGGCCCTGTCCTGCCTGGCTTTGATCGATGCAACGGGGATCGGGATGAGAGGAAAAGCGGCGGTGATTGTCGGGCAGAGCACGATCGTGGGGCGTCCGCTCCAGCTTCTGCTGGGGGAGCGCCGCGCGTTGACGATTGTCTGCAATACGGGGACTTCGCGGGAACAGATGGAAAAATTGATGGGGTTGGCCGATGTGGTCGTCGCATGCTGCGGACAGCCGAGAATGATTCCCGGGCAATGGGTGAGGGACGGTTCGATTGTCATTGATGCGGGGACGACGGAAGTGGACGGAAAAATCGTGGGAGATATCGAATTTGAAGAAGCCCGGAAAAAAGCCCGGTTTATCACGCCGGTTCCGGGAGGCGTGGGGCCGTTGACGGTTTTAATGCTGATGAAGAATCTGATTTCCGCTTATCACTGGCAGAAGGAATAAAAACCGTGCGCTTGACCGTCAGGGATATCCAGAAGAAGAAAGGGAAAGAAAAAATCGTTTCGCTGACGGCATACGATTTTTCCATGGCCCGGCTCCTGGACGATTCAATCGATCTGCTTCTCGTGGGGGATTCGGTGGGGATGGTCTGCTTGGGGTATGATTCGACTCTTCCCGTGACGATGCGGGAAATGCTGCATCACACGAAAGCCGTCGGCCGGGGGGTTTCGCGCGCTTTGCTGGCGGCGGATATGCCTTTCGGTTCTTGCGACACGCTTTCAAAAGCGGTCCGGAACGCTTTTCGGTTTCTCAAAGAAGCGGGTGCCGATGCCGTCAAAATCGAAGGCGGGGACGGGCACACGATTCAAGTCGTGAAGGGACTCCGGGATGCCGGGATTCCCGTGATCGGGCATTTGGGGCTCACCCCGCAACGCGTGGTTGAATTGGGCGGATACAAGGTCCAGGGAAAGACTCCGCAGGCCGCCGAGAAGATTCTGACCCAGGCCCGTCGACTTGAGGAGGCCGGGGTGTTTTCCGTTGTTTTGGAATGTATCCCCGCGGAACTTGGCCGAAAAATTACGGCGGCGTTAAAAATCCCGACGATCGGAATCGGTGCCGGACCCCACTGCGACGGACAGATTTTGGTTCTGTATGATTTGCTGGGACTGCAGGATAGAATCCGCCCGCGCTTTCTCAGGACATACGCTTTTTTGGGGGCGGAGGTTAAAAAAGCGGCCCGGAAGTTCCGGGACGACGTGCGGAAAGGGAAATACCCCTCCTCGAGGGAAAGCTTCTGACAAAAAAGGTTCGGGGCAGGGGCCCGGATACGCATTCCGGGAATGCTAGAGCGCTCCGGCAATGCGGAGAAAAGGGAATTCATGCAGTCGGAAAAAAAACGAATCCTAGTTGTAGACCGTGACGTCGAATATCTGACGTTGACCGAATCCCGTCTGGTTGCAAGGGATTTTTCCGTCGAAACCGCGGTCTCCAGCCTGGAAGCTTTTCAGAAGTTAGACAGCGAAAGCTTCAGCCTGATTCTGATTTCCTCCAAAATGGAACCTCTCGGCCGTGAAGCGCTCGTCGAGCGGGCGCGGAAAACCATATCGAATTGTTATGTTCCCATCATCATGATGGCCGGTGAGGAGGATTTGTCCGAACTGATTCAAAGCCTGGAGCAGGGATTCGACGATTTTTTGATCCGTCCGTTTGATCCGCTGATCCTTCAACTCCGGGTTTTGATGAACATCAGGAGGACGGAAGAAAGAATTCAGGCCAATCCCTTGACCCGGCTTCCCGGTAATATCGCGATCGAGAAAAATCTGAAGGAAAAAATCTCCAAGGGCGAGCTTTATTCGGTGTGCTATCTGGACATCAATCAATTCAAGTCTTTCAATGACGTTTACGGGTACGATAAAGGCGACGACGTGATCCGCCAGACGGCCAGGATTATCCTTCAAACCGCAAGACAGGCCGCTAAAAAAGGGGACCTTTTTGTCGGCCATGTGGGAGGGGATGATTTTATCGTTATGCTGCATCCGGAGGATGAGCCGAATTTTGCAAGGGCCTGTCTCCGGGAGTTTGACCGTATTATTCCGACTTATTATTCCGAAGAAGACCGGCGCAAAGGGTTTGTTTTCGTAAAGAACCGAAGAGGCAAAGTCGAGAAAGTTTCCTTGATGTCGATCTCCATCGCGGCGGTCACGAATCTGTCCCATAAGTTCGCGAGCCCTGCCGAAATCGCTCAGGTTGCGGCGGAAGTCAAAAAATATCTCAAAACGCAGGCGGGGAGCAATTATTTGAGAGACCGGCGGGGGCGGCAGATTGACCGTCTCGAGGAGGCTTGCGATATTCTGACGTCGATGCCCGAAAGTCCCGGAACTCAGGAAATCAAAGAGCCTCTGGGGCAATTTCTGCTATCGGCCGGCTTGATCAACGCGGAACAGCTTGACGAGGCTTTGAAAACGCATCTTGCGACGGGGAAAAGGCTCGGGGAAGTTTTGATCTCCATGAATCTGGTGCGGAGCGATGAGGTCGGCCGGATGCTTGAGAAAAAACTGGGCGTTCCGTACGAGCCCCTCGTCTCCAGGGAGTTTTCGTCCGTTTTGGGGCGATTATTCACCTCCGAATATGTGCGGGCGCACCGGGTTCTTCCGCTCGAACTTTCCGACGGCAAGCTCCGGGTCGGGATGCTGGATCCGTTTGACCTGAAAGTGATTGTCGACATCGAGCGTGTGACGGGGCATCGGGTGATCCCGGCTTTGATTCTCGAAGCGGAATTCGAGGACTTTTATGACCGGCATTATAAAAAAAGTGAAGTCATCTGAACGATTGCCTCTGATCGTCGACACAGAGTAAATGCCATGCAAGGTCGGAAGAGAATCAGCCCTTTTCCCGTTTTTCTGAATCTCGACGGAAAACCTTGCGCGGTTTTCGGAGGCGGGAAAGTCGCCGAGCGGAAAATCCGCTCGCTTCTTAAGGCGGGCGCCCGCGTTTCCTGTTTCGCGGAAAAAGTCACTCCGAAAATTTCGGCGCTGGCCCGGAGAAAAATGATTTGCTGCCGGAAAGTCCGCTTGCGAGGAGGTCCTTCCGTTCGTCCTTTTCTGCGGGAGCCGGTCCTGGTGTTTGCGGCGACTTCCTCATCCGGGCTGAATACGGCGATTTACCGGGAATGCGGGAAACGGAAAATCCTCGTCAACGTCGCGGACGTCCCGCGCCTTTCGAATTTCATTTCTCCCGCCGTTTTTTCCCGGGGCGCCCTGAAGGTTGTCGTTTCGACCGGAGGAAAGAGCCCGGAGCTGGCGAAGACGATCCGGAAAAAAATGAACGGATTTTTAGGGCCCGAATACGGGAGACTTCTGGAGTTTATGTCCGGAAGGCGAAGCCGGATCCTTGAGACGGTTCCGTTCCCCGCGAAACGGAAAAAACTTTTCAGGGAACTGGCTTCCCCGGGATTTTTGGCCTGTTTCAGAAAAAAAGATTCCGGATCCGCCAGGCGATATTATGAGAAACTTCTCAAAAAGGAAAGACTTTACCGGGGTTCGAACGTGAAATCGGAGAGCGAAACGTGAAAGGGCGATTGAAGCGGTTTTTTGTGTCCGGGACCAATCACCGGTGCGCGCCGCTTGAGCTCCGGGAGAAAATCGCGTTCTCCCGGCACGGCCTGGCTCGGGCTCTTCAGAAGCTCCGGGAAACGGATTTTCTCGAAGAGTCCTTGATTCTGTCGACTTGCAACCGCGTGGAGATTTACGGGGTGGCCCGGGAGTCCGGCGGGGCCGCACAACGGCAGGTGCTGGAATTTTTGAGACAGTTTCACGGCATGGAATCCCGTCAGTTGTCCGAACATCTTTACTTTCTCGAAGGGGAAGACGCGGTCCGCCACCTGTTTCGGGTCGCATCGGGCCTGGATTCGATGGTTATCGGAGAGAATGAAATCCTGGGGCAGGCGAAGGAAGCGTTCCGGCAGGCCTCAAACTGCGGGACGCTGGCTTCTTTTTTGCGCCCGATTTTCGAAAGAGCCTTCAAGACGGCGAAAGAAGTGAAGCACAAGACAAAAATCAGCGAAGGCGCCCTCAGCGTTTCCTCCGTTGCGGTGGAACAGGCCCGGAAAATACTGGGCGGGTTTCAGGACAAGAATATCTTGATCCTGGGAACGGGAGAGGCGGGGGAGTTGTCACTCAAGAAATGGGCCGACGGCCAAACCGGCGGCGCTTGGATTACGGGAAGGCACGCCGATCGTGCCGCGGTATTGGCCCGCAAATACGGGGCCGGCGTCGTTTCCTTCGGGGACTGGGAAAAATATTTATCGCGGGCGGACGCGATTTTCAGTTCCGCGACCGCGCCGAAACCGCTTATCCGCTCCGCGGATATCCGCTCCGCGATGCGACGAAGAAAAAACCGGCCGCTTTTTATCGCGGACCTTGCGGTTCCCCGCAGCGCGGATCTTCGCGTGAAAAAAATCAAAAACGTTTTTCTCTGCGATTTGGAGGATTTTCAGAAGGTTTGCGAGAATAATCTTTTCTGCCGCTCCGGTGAGATGGTTCGGGCGCTTGAAATCGTCGGGGGCCAGGTTCGGGGATTCGTGCGCTGGGTTCACCGCCGGGAGTTTGCGCCGTTCATGAGGAAGATCAGCGAAGATTGCGATCGGATCATCGACGGAGAACTTCGGAAAGCGGTATGCCGGAAATCCCCGGAAGAGTTCGATTCGCTGAGGCGGATTCTGAAGCGAGTGAAGTCTAAAATTTTGCTTGAGAGGATTGCGTGTTTTGAAAATGCGGAAGGATTCGGAGAAAAACCGTGTTTTCCGCAAGACGCGCGACTCTCCCTTTTGGATCCCGAAAAAGTTTTCCCAAAATGAAAAAGACGATTTGGGTCGGTTCCCGTAAAAGCAGGCTGGCTCTTCGGCAGGCGGAAGCGGTATTGCAACGGCTTCGGGTTCAATGGTCGGAAATCGATTTCCGGCTGAAGGGTATTGTTACGGAAGGCGACCGGGATCCGGTTCCGGGGGCCTCCGGCCGCGATGTCTCCTCCGCGGGACTTTTCACGCGCGGGATCGAAAAGGCTTTGCTTGACGGCCGGATCGATCTCGCCGTTCATAGCGCCAAGGATCTTCCCACCAAACTTTTGGACGGGCTTTCGATCGGCGCGGTTCCGGAGCGCGGAGAAACGAGGGATGCCTGGATTTCTTCGCGCGGGATTTTTTTTCGCGATCTGCCTCCGGGGGCGGCGGTTGGAACGTCCAGCTTGAGGCGGAAAGCGCAAATCCTTTCGACCGGAAAAGATATCCGGGTGATTTCCGTCCGCGGCAACGTGGACACCCGGCTTCGAAAATTGAAGGAAGGGATATCGGACGGATTGATTCTTGCGGCCTGCGGGCTTGAGCGGCTCGGTTTGGCGGATGCGATTACGGAACTTCTGGACGCGGGACAATTTCCTCCGGCAGCGGGACAGGGCGCTCTTGCGGTTGAAATCAGAGCGAAAGATTCTTTTGCCTTCGAAATGGTTCGCTCCCTGAATCATCGGGATAGTTTTTTGAGCGTTCAGGCCGAACGGATTTTGCTGGCCGAACTGGAGGGAGGGTGCCAGGTCCCTTTGGGGATTTCAAGCCGTGTCTCCGGCGGACGGCTGGGGATCCGGGCGGTGCTTTATTCTCCGGACGGGCTGAAGCGGATTGAAGGAGAAATAGAAGGGGAGAAGGACGAAGCGGAGCGTCTGGGGAAAAAATTGGCTGAACGGTTGATCCAAAACGGCGGGCAGGCTATTCTCCGGGAGATCCGCGGGAGAAACGGTTAATTTTTCGGATTCTTATGAAAAGAAAAAAGAAGTTCGGAACGGTCTATTTGATCGGCGGCGGTCCGGGGGATCCCGGCTTGCTGACGTTAAAAGGAAAGGAAATCTTAAGCCGGGCCGACGCGGTTGTCTATGACGCGTTGGTTTCGAAACGACTTCTTTCTTTTTCGCCGGCGCAAGCGGAAAAAATCCGGGCCGGGAAACGCGGCGGAAGGCGAAAAATATTTCCTCAGGAAGATATCAACAAATTACTGGTTACCCTGGCGGGGAAATATAAAACCGTCGCAAGGTTAAAAGGAGGGGATCCTTTTATTTTTGGGCGCGGAGGAGAAGAGATGCTTTCGTTGAGGCATGCGGGCGTTCCTTTTAAAGTGATTCCGGGGATTACGGCGGCTTTGGGAGCGGCCGCTTATGCCGGTATCCCTCTGACGCACCGGGAGTTTGTCTCTCAAGTTGTTTTCGCGACCGGGCATGAGGCCCGCGGGAAAGAACCTCCGGCGATGGATTGGCGCGAACTGGCTTCGGGAAGGAAAACCGTTGTTTTTTACATGGGGGCGAAAACATTTCCGGCCGTGATACGAAAGCTGAGGGAAAATGGATTGCCGGGAGAGACTCCGGTGGCTGTCGTCGAAAATGCGACCGCTGCGTGCCAGAGAGTGATCGAAGGGAAATTGAATAATATCGGAGAGCGAATTCTCCGGACCGGGATTGCCTCTCCCAGTCTCGTCATAGTCGGAGAGGTCGTCCGGCTGCGAAAGAGCGGGGGAAGAGATGTGCCGGGCCCTCTTGCCGGAAAGACTGTCGTGGTGACTCGCGCCCGGCATCAGGCAGGGGAAATGTCCCGGCGTCTCGCGGAACGGGGTGCGCGGGTCATCGAATTTCCCGTGATTCAAGTCGAACCTCCCGCATCTTGGGAAGCGGTTGATCGTGAAATCGACCGTCTGAAGCGGTACGAGTGGATTTTTTTTAGCAGCGTAAACGGGGTGGAAAGATTTTTCGAAAGATTTTTCGAACGGGAAAAAGACCTGCGGGATTTGTCTCATCTGAAAATCGGAGCCATCGGTCCTGCCACTGCGGAAAAGCTCAAGACCTATCACCTAAAAGCGGATTTTATGCCGTCCGATTATGTCAGCGAGGTTTTTGCCGATACCTTTCTGAAAGGGGTTCCTTTGACGGGGAAGAGAATCCTTTTAATCCGGGCCGAAGGGGCGCGAATCGTTTTGAAGGAACGGCTGGAGAAACGAAACGCTGCGGTCACGGAGTTAACCGTCTATCGCATCCGGCCGCCCCGGGCGGACGCTCGCGATATGATTTGCAAACTCCGGGCGGGAGGCATCGATCTCGTGAGCTTTACCAGTCCTTCGGCGGTTGAAAATTTTCTGCGGCTCGTCGGGAAAAGAACTTTCCGGGCCCTTAAGCGCAAACCGCTCGTGGCTTCTATCGGTCCCGTGACCAGCCGAGCCGCCAGGCGGTTGGGGTTGCGGGTTTCCTGTCAGCCGAAACGATACACGATCCCGGATTTGGTCTCGGCCGTTCAAAAAACTCTTGCCTTCGGGAAAATGGAAAGGGCGATGCCGTGAATTTTCTAAAGTACCGTCCTCGGCGGTTGCGAAGGACTTCGAAACTGCGTGATCTGTCGGCCGAGACGTCTCTTGCCGAACGGGATCTGGTGATGCCTTTGTTTGCGGCGGATTCCGGCCCGCAAAAGGCAGCGATTCCGGCGATGCCCGGACAGTTCCGGTATTCGGTTTCCGGGCTTTTGCGACCGATCGAAAAATTACTTCGCGCGGGGGTCCGGGCGATTCTTCTTTTCGGTATTCCGGCGCGAAAAGATGAACGGGCGTCTCAGGCTTATTCGGATCGGGGAGTGGTGCAAAAAGCGATCCGGGCGATCAAGACGAGATTCCCGGAGATGATTGTCATAGCAGACACCTGCCTTTGCGAATACATGAGTCACGGTCATTGCGGATTAGTCCGGAAAATCGGGAAAACTTACGAGATATTAAACGATCCAACTCTGGAACTTCTTGCGAAGACCGCGCTTTCTCAGGCCGAAGCCGGCGCGGATTTTGTGGCTCCGAGCGATATGATGGACGGGAGGGTTCGCGCAATCCGTCGGGCGTTGGACCGGAACGGACTGAGCCGGACCGCCATTTTAAGTTATTCGGCGAAATATGCGTCCGTGTTTTACGGACCGTTCCGGGAAGCGGCGGGTTCCTCACCGCAGTTCGGAGACCGGAAGAGTTACCAGATGGACATGCGGAACCGGGAGGAAGCGCTTCGGGAGATCGGACTCGATATCCGGGAGGGGGCGGATGCGGTGATGATCAAGCCCGCCCTGGCGTATTTAGACGTGATCCATGAAGCGAAACAGACCTTTCGCTTTCCGATTGCCGCCTACAATGTGAGCGGGGAATACGCGTTTGTGAAATGGGCCGCTCGAGAAGGTTGGGACGAAAAGGCGCTTGTCTTTGAAATTCTGACGGCGATCCGGCGGGCAGGGGCCGATTGGATTATCACTTACCATGCCGCCGATGCGGCGGGATGGCTGAAAAGACAAAGGGCGTCTTAATCGGCGAAGCGGGAAAAGAGGGGACGGGATTTTCCGGCCCGCGGTAGCTTGCCGGTAAAATGAATATCGGGCTCGAGAGTTTCGAAATTTTACCGATAGATAAGAGTGGATCTCTCTGAAGCGAAGCCGTTTAATTTCACGGGAGATGTTCTTGCGACGGGAAAAGGCATGGAAAACGGGCATCAAAACGAAATATTGAATCTGTTGGTGGTCGAAGATAATGAGGACCATGTTTTTCTTGTCCTCAAAACCCTGCAGAGAGCTTTTTCAAAAGCCAGAATCGATGTCGCCAAAAATTTGGCGGAAGCGTTTGTCAAAACCAAAGAAAAATCCTATCAATTGGTTCTCGCCGATTACAACCTCCCGGACGGGAACGGCCTCGAAATCTTGCGTCGGTTGAACCGCGAAAAGACCGATATCCCGTTTGTCATGCTAACCGGCGCGGGGGACGAGAAACTCGCGGTGGAGGCGATGCAGGAAGGGGCTTACGATTATTTGGTCAAGGACGAATTCTGCCTTAAAACGCTTGCCAAGACCCTGGAAGCGGCTTTAAACAAATATGCCGAGCGGAAGGAAAAAGAACGGCTTCAGAATGAAATCCGGGAAAAAAATCTGGCTCTCGAACGGGCGAATGAAGAGTTGAAAAAGCTGGACCGCCTGAAATCGGAGTTTATCGCGTCCGTCAGCCATGAGTTTCGGACGCCCCTTAATTCCGTTCGCGAGAGTATCAGCATGATCGCGGATGGGACCGTAAAACCCGGTGAAGCGAAGGGGAACCGTGTGCTGGAGATTTTGAGGAACAACATCGAGCGGCTAAAGATCTTGATCGAAGATCTCTTGGATTTTTCGAAATTGGAAGCCGGGCGCATGAAACTCGATAAAAATTTTTACGATCCCGTAGACATTGTTTGCGAAGTCGCGGATTCCATGAAACAGATCGCGCAGAAGAAAGGACTCATCCTTCTCTGGGAATCGGAATTGTCCGGGGTTGAGGTGTTTGTCGACAAGGGCCGGATCGTTCAAGTTCTGATGAATCTTGTGGAAAACGCCATCAAATTCACGCCCACTCCCGGTCAGATTACCATTTTCTGCCGTTCGGAAAATGTGAGCAATGTCCGGGTCAGCGTCAAAGATACGGGTGTGGGCATTGCAAAGGAGAATCTTCGACGGGTTTTTGAGAAATTTGAACAGGTCCGAAGCGATCATCCCGGAGTCGATGTTCGCGGAACGGGACTCGGACTTGCCATCTCGAAGCAATTGGTTGAATTGCACGGGGGAACGATCGGTGTCGAGTCGGAATTAGGGAAGGGGAGTGAATTTTATTTCACGCTCCCCATGGTTTTTCGCGAAGAAAAATCCGTTTGAGATTTTCATCCGCGGGAAAGTAGGTTTTTCCCCTTACAAAGGGCGGAAGGGCGTAGAAGGCGAAGAACGATCTTTATAAATGAACGTTTGACAGAATCCCCATTTGGCCGATAAAATCTACGCTAGAGGAGAAAGGCAATGGCTAAGAAAAAAGTCCTTGTGATCGAAGACGATTCCGAACTCCGGGAGTTAATTCGCATTCGGTTGGAAGAGAGCGATTTTGAAGTGATCATGTCGTCCCGTGGGGACGAAGGCGTGGAGATGGCCCGGGAGGAGAGTCCCGACGCAATCATCCTGGACGTTTTTCTCCCTCACATGGACGGATTTACCGCTCTGAAAGAGATCCGTTACGGGGAAAAATCCAAAGGGAAGGAACCGCTCAAGGACATTCCCGTTTTTGTGATGACCGGACGCGCGCCCATGATGGAAGAGATGTTTCGGTTGGAAGGCGCGACCGAATTCATGACGAAACCGATCGATATTAAATCGTTGGTTCAAAAGCTGGAAAAAATCCTCAAAATAAGCTGAATTAAATCCGGCCCCCCGATTTTGTGACCTGCCGCCGATTTCAATCGAATCCGATCAAAAACCGCAAAGCCCATCCTTTCGGAGGCTCTGTCCTCGTTTTCCCGGGAGGTTAACGGGGGAATTTGTATTTAAAACGGAAGAGATTTTGTTTCAACTCGAGCAGGCGGGTCAATTCTTTGTCGGTCGTGACCACTTTTTTCAGGATGTTCGACGGCAGTTCGAGAAGGGCCAGCGTTGAAATCTCTTTTTTCCGATTTGGGAATCTTTTCTCCAGTTCGATGGTCGGGATGCCCTTCTTAAATTTGAGATCGAACAGCTTTTGAAACGTCACGTTGGAATCCCCCTTTTGATTGTATTCCCACCTATGCTATCGCCTTTTTTTCCGCGAACTTTAGCGGCAAGAAGCGCGGTTATCCGGTGTATTCGGCCGGAATCAATCGAAATAAATTTTGTCTTCCCTGCCGCATAAAAAAATCTTGCCTGTCATCGGTTAAATTCTTCGAAACGGACTCCCCGAAGATTTCTCTTTCGGCGCGTTTTTGTACCGGTGTCCGGGGATTGCAAAAAAGACGCAAAAAAAGCTTGACAAGCCCTTAAACGAGATTAAAGTATGCATTACAAAATGTAATTTACATTTTGTAATCTATGAAAATACATAAAAAGCCGGGCGCTGCACAAGAAATGATTTGCGGGGAGGGAAGGACGCAAAAATGCTTTTCGCGCATTTTAGGCACAGCTCTCCTGCTGGCGTTAGCTCTCTCGGGCTTTCCGGGAAAGCTTTTTGCGGAAACGCACCCAACCGGTTTTTCGCCCCTTCGGCAGACTCAATCCGATCTCCGGATGCACAAGCTCGAGATTCGCAACAAATCCATCGAAAAGGACAGCCTGATCCGGGCGATTAATCAAAGAATCGAGGCGTTGATCGGCGAGGCGGATGCCGCTCTGCAGGCGGGGATGTCGGATAAAGCAAGACGGCGGGGCCTGGAGGTGCTGGCTTTGCAGCCGCATGAAAAACGAGCCGCCCGGCTTCTTGCCAAGTTAGCGGTCCAGGACAGCCAATTGGAGGGAGGGGAAGATGTTTTTTTGCAAACCATCGAAGAGGATTTGGCTCGACGGACCCGGGTGGATCAGGACAACGTCCTGAAGTTTTATTTGAGGCGAGCGGAATATTTTCTCAAAGCGCATCGCTATGACGAAGCGATTGCGGACTTGGAGCAGATTTTTGTGATTGACCCCGGGAATTTAAAGGCATCGGGGGTGATGGATGGCGCGAGGCGATCTTTTATTAAGGAAGTCAAGGCGAGAGCAAAAGAGGAAAGGGCCCGTGCCGGAAATCCGCTTGAGGAGCTTTTCAGGGTGTCGCTCGAAACGGCCCGTCAGCTTGTGCAGGAAAAGCGTTTTGTTGAGGCCAAGATTTTGCTTAACCGTATCGCTTTGCTGGATCCAGAGAATAAAGATGTCCGGAAGCTCATGCAGAAAATGCAGAAGGAAGAAAGAAAGCGGGGGTAGCGATCGATGAAGCTCGAGAAACTCTACAAAATAGGGGAAGTGATGCAGTACAGCGGGTTGTCGCGCCAAACGATTCACAACTACACCCTGGCCGGATTGATCGAAGAAGCCAAGAGGACTCCGTCAGGGCATCGTCTGTATGCGGAAGGCGTGTTTGAAAGGCTTGAGAAAGTCAAAGTGCTGCAATCCAAGCATTACACGCTGATGCAGATCAAAAAAATTCTCGAACAACAGGATGACCATCATCCAACAACAAACGAGAGAGGTGAAAAATGAGAGAAGACGTCAAAGTGTGGAGAGAATACAAAAAGACGCACAGCGACCTCTTGAGAGACGGGTTGATTAAGAAATATCTGTATTTGGTGAAATACGTCGCCGGGCGTATCGCCATCGGATTGCCCGCGAGCATCGAGTTTGGGGATTTGGTCAGCTACGGGATCCTGGGGCTTTTCGACGCGATCGAGAAATACGATGTGAATCAAGGCAATAAGTTTGAGACCTACGCGGTCACAAGAATCCGCGGCGCGATCATGGATGAGCTTCGCCGGTTGGATTGGGCGCCGCGTCTGCTCCGGAAGCGCGCGCGAGAGATTGACCGGAAGTGCAAGGAATTGGAAGACCGCTACGGGCGGATGGCGACGGACGACGAACTGGCGAAAGGGCTCAGGATCAGCGTCGGGGAATTGAACCATCTTTACAGCGAATTGAGCTCAACGACTTTTTTGTCGCTGGACGAAGTCTGGCAGAATGAAAACGGGAACAAACCGATTTCCAGACTTCAGACGATCGAAGACTCGCTCCTGACGAATCAGTTCAGTTACCTCCACCGCAATGAGGTGGCCGAACTGCTTTCGAAAGCCATCGAAAATCTTCCCGAAAAAGAGAAACTGGTGGTGATTCTTTATTACTACGAAAACCTGACTCTGAGAGAGATCGGACAGGTCCTGAACGTGTCCGAATCGAGAGTCTGCCAGATTCACACCAAAGTGATTTTGCGGCTCCGAAGCCATTTGCGCAAAGTGGGTGAATTGGCCGTTGAGGTCTGAGCATTTTCGGTTTAAGCGTGAAATCCCGAATGGGTCCCGGAAAACGGGACGCTGAGGAGACGTTGACAATAGAAAAAAACGGAAAATAGTTTTTTCGCTTCCGCAGAGCCCGGAGGTTTGCGATAGAAGGATCGGAGGCCGAAAGTGTCCGTGCTTGTTCTCTCTTTTTGATATTCCCGTCGTATTCCTTCCCATTCCGAGACTAAAGTTTGCCGCCGAAAAGCCGATTCATACACAAGGAAGAAGATGACGATTTTGGAGGTGACAGGTCACGCCAAAATTCGGGAGAGTTTCGATGGGTAAGCAAGGCGTAGTGATTGATGCGAATGAACGGGAAGCCGGAATCCAGACGTACGAGAATGGCTGCGGAGAGAAAGAGAGACGAACAGTGAAAGACACGCCAGAGAACCGTGCCCGGTATATCGAAGAATTGAAACAGTATACTTATTCTCTGTCGGATCCCAACGAGGGACGTATCCAAGAACTGAGAGATATGATCCGCGGCGGCAAGCTTCTGACCAAAGAAGCGATTCGGGAGGCGGCTGAAAGACTTAGCCAACTTTTTTTGGGGCAAAGAGATCTTTTTGTTTAGATTCTTTCAGGAGACGGGTTCCGATGGCGCCGGCGAGGATAGTCCGGCCTCCGGCGGCACTGCGTTCAAACGGCAGGCCCGTATCCATTTTTGAATGGCCGGGATTTTCATGAACGGTTTCCAGACCCCTTCACTGAAGTAATTTTCTATCATCAGAACCATAATCCCCTGATCGATGCCCAAGTATTCCTGGGCCCACCAGTCTTTGCCCAGATTAAAACTGTCTTTAAATCCGTATTTCCCGTACAGCTGATCCCGGAAGTTTTCGTAGAAAAAACGAATCGCGTTCAGCGATTCCTCCGGGGTGAAAACAATCGAGGCGGCGCTGCCGTACGGGGCAACGGTCCCGTCATGCAACGCCTGTCCGGGAAGCGCGCCGTAGGCTTTATAGCCGCCGGGCCCCAGAGAGGCCGTAAGCCCCCACGAGTCTTTTCCGTAGGTTAAAAATTCGGAAGAGTTTTCGATGCAGAATTGCCGGTTGGCAAGCGAGGCGTTTTTGGAATTTTCAAAATAATTGATCCCCTGGTCGTTCAGTTTCCGAAAGTCGATGAAGGCTTGAGCATATTGATAAGTGAAAAGACTGCCGGTATGCGAGTAAACAATCCGGGCGCCGTTGTATTCTTCTTCGAAGCGGCTCCATTGATTCCATAACGACGGAGGAATCGGGTGGGTCGGAGAGCCGATCGCCAGAGCCTGCAGAATCATTAATTCGCTGTAAGAGTCCCAATAATAAGGGAGAAAGCCGGTTTGAGGTTTCCAGCCCATGCAAATCAGATCGGATCGATTCAGCATCCATTTCCAGTCCACCCGATCGTAAATTTGCTGGGACAATGTTTCGATCGGCGTCCCCTTGAAGTATTCTCCCGCGAGAAGCGCTCCCGCGATGAACAGGGCCGTGTCGATCGAGGAGGCTTCCGATCCCCAAACCCGACGGCCCGTTTTGGGATCGAGGAAGTGGTAAAAAAAGCCTTTTTGATGCTGAGCGCCGTTCAAAGCCGTTTCCAGAGTCTTCAGGATCTGATGATAGGCTTGCTGATAAGAGAGCCAGCCCTGCTTTTGGCCGATGGCCAGTGCGGCGAGGGAAAAACCGGTTGCGGCAATGGAGGAAGGAGAGCCGGGCTGAGTGGAATCCAGGGTTAGCCCCGTACCGGGATCGGAGCAATCGACGAAATACTGAATTGAGTCCCGCTGAATTTTTCTTAAAAGCTCCTGGTCGGAAAGAGTTTCTTCCGCTGCGAAGAGGATTCCGGAATGGGGGAAGAAAGCACACAGCAGCAAGATCGAAACGATCCGCTTAATTTTGAGTGGTTTTAAACTGGGAGAGTTCTTCGGTGAGCGCATTGGGCAATTTGACGCCTTCTCCCGCTTCCCGGGCGGCTTTTTTCATCTTGGCAACGGACCGGTCAAGCTCAAGGACGGCTTCGTTAAAGGTTTCCGCGATTTTTTTCCCTTCATCGTATTTCCGAAGCCGGACCCGTGCGGTCAGGTTTTTGGCTTTGAGTTCCTTGAAAATCCGGTTGAAGTGATACAGGGGTCCGGCGATTTTGTGGGAAATAAAAATACTGCCCCATCCGATGAAGAAGAGAAGAGGGATTCCCAGGAAAATAGTACGCTTCTGGGTTTCCGAAAGGATTCCCTGCAGGATCTCACGCTGACGGCTGCTGAAAAGCTCGGTTTCGCGAAGGAGTGCAAGTTTCGGCAGGGTGACTTCCCCGGCCGGTTGATAGCGGGCGATTTCATAATCGTTGAGCCGGGACGTCATTTTCAAAGCGTTGCGGACGCTTTCATCCGAAAATTCCTTCAACGCGTAACCCCAAATGCCAAAATGAAGGGCAAAGATCAGGGTTGTGGAAATAATCAGGAGAACCAAAAGCACCCAGCTCATATAACGGAACTGAAGCGGTTTGTCGATTAAAAAATGTCTTCGCCGATTTCTGCCCTGCATAAAAAATATTATAATGCCAAAATCTTAAGACTGTCAATTCTAGTTTTCCGTAAACCTTTTGTTTGCAATATGATATCAAATCTCAAATACCTAGTTCTATGTCTTGTAAAGGCCGAATCTTGAGGGTATATTTATATATAACCCACTATGAGTAATCACATTAACGGATTTATCTCGCAAGAAATAAAAATACTTAAAAAAAGTCAGGTAAAAATGCCCCGGCGTCATTGCAAATACAGCCTCAAAATACCTTTTAGAAAAATCATGGCGGGTATTTTGGTGTTCATATTCGCATTCCAAAATACGATAGATGTATCGGCGTTTCAAATTACCGGAGATGATTTTCATTCAGACCGATTTCTAAATTTTCAATTGGCCCCTTCTTTGGGCAAAGTAAAATCGATCTTGCCGCCCGTGAGAAAAGCGAATGGATCCCTGCCGGTTATTATTCACATCCAGGATGCGCACGGGGTTTTATCGGCTCAGCGGAGCACGGAGAAAATCTTAAAATATCTTCATGACACCTACCAGATCCGGAATGTTTATCTTGAAGGGGCCTCGGGCCCGCTTAATCCCGATCCATTCCGTTTTTCTCCGGAGCGAAAGAAGAACGAAAGAATTTGGCGCGAACTGTTCAAGCGCCGGATTTTGAACGGGGCGGATCTCCGCTTTTTGCGGAGCGGCGGTGAGATAACTGGCTTCGGCGCGGAAGAGGAGGCCGTTTATCGTGAAAATTTTTTGTCGTTCCGGAAAATTGCGGGTGCCCGCGACGAGACGTCGGTTTTTATCGGGAACCTGTATCAGCGCCTGGAAACCCTGGCAACGCATTTTCTGTCCAAGGATGGGCAGGCATTTCTCCGGGCGTATTGGAAATTCCGGCAGAAAGAAATGCCGGTAAGGGATTTTGTCCGGCTTCTTTCGCGGGCGGCGGAAGAAACCGGCTGCCTGGATTCGGTGATCCGCAGGGAGCAGGTCAAGTGGCCGAATCTTTCGAGGCTGATTTATCTTGAGAAGGTCCTGAAAGATCCGGATCCCGAAAGTTTACTTCGCGATAAAAGCCGTTTGGTTCGTGAGCTTGAGTCGAAGAACGTCCGGCCGGATTTGCTGGCGAAGGTGTCGGAACTGGAAAAGGAGAAAGACGTCCGGTTTTTGTTCGGGGAACTTTTTGAGGCGACGCGGGATCACCCGTTTTCGGCCGAAGCGTATCCGGATCTCATGAAATGGGCGAAAACGCGGACTTTTGGCCTTGAAATCGATCCCCGGGGGCTATTCGAAGAGACCGAACGTTTGGGAGGGGTGCTTCTGGCCCGCCTGGCCAAAAGCCAAAAAGCCAAAAAACTCGTCTATATTTTCAGAAAAACCCGATTGCTTCAGGATCTCTTTCAATTGGAACTCGTCCGCCAGGATTGGGAAAAAATCCGCGGGAACCGGAATTCATTTTCTCCCCGGTTATTGGCAAAAATGACGGACCGGCTGTCGGAAGGGATCGCGGAAGACTCCGCAACGACGGAGCTCGAAGATGCGAAGGCCGGGAGAATTTTCGAACAAGCGATTCGATTTTATGAAAACGTCCGCAGGCGGGACGCAATTCTTGCCGGGAACACGCTGCGCGAGATCAAAAAAGAAGGGGCCTCGAGCGCGGTTTTGATTACCGGCGGCTTTCACTCGACCGGTTTGGCGGAAGCGTTTGAAGAGCAGGGGGTTGGCTTCATCGAGATTGAACCTGCCATTGAAGGGGAAATCTCAAGCGAGGATTATTTCGCGCGGATGACGGGTTCGGAGGCCTTCGCGGCCCAAAGTCTCGCGATTCCCGACGCCTTGCAAGCTACGGAGATTCTTGAACGCTTAGAAGGCGAGGATGAATTGATCCGTCGGGCAGTCCGGGCAGTTCTTTCGAAAGGGAATTTTGTTTCGAAAAGCCATGCGGAAGGCGCTCGGAATTATCCGGAAGTAAAAGCCGCCAGTCTCGGCGGGGGAGGCGAATCACCCGAACTCCCTGCTCAAGTCCGAAATATGCATTTTTGGGATATCGGCGCCCAATTTGAAAACGGCATCGGACAATTTTTATCGATTCCTGAAGGGGAAGATATTGTTCTTAAGGTTAAGGTCCCGGTCGGTTTGAGAGAAAGGATTGCACGGCTGGCAATGTATACCGATTTTCCCGGCCAGGAAGATAAAATTTTTGAAAAAAAAGGACAGGAAGGGGATTTTGATGTCTGGGAAGCCCGTTTTGAGAATCCCAAGGAAGGGAACTATGCTTTTATGCCTTTCGTTGAAATCCGAGAAACCGGTGAAATTTTAAGATATTGGGCGGGGAATCCCGGCGAAAATTTTATAGTAGGGGTCAGAAGGAGGTTATTTGAGGATATTCGGGTCCAATTTGAGAACGGAGTTCGAAATGTCGTCACAAGAACGCCGGGCGGCGAGATCCTTCTCCGGGTACGGACACCGGTGGGGCTCCGGGAGGAAATCAGCCGTATTGCTGTCGAAACGGAATTGCCCGGACAGGACGGACTGGAATTCGAAAGGAAAAGCCGGGACGGGGATTTCGATGTGTGGGAGGTCCGCCTGAAAGCCGGCGCGACCGGAGGATATTTGTTCCTGCCTTATTTGGAGATGAAAGACGGAGCGAGAACTTTTACGTATTGGGCGGGGCATGATTGGCAGAAATCTTCCGCCCGCGTTTTTCCGGCATGGGCGACGCAGGGACTGAATGTCGGAATTTCTTTCATCAAGACACTTCGAAGACCGGGAACGTCTCAGGCCCGCAGCGGGACTTTCACCGATTTGATGTGGTACCTGAAAGATCTTAAGGAAAATCCCGATCCGGCGAAACGCATCGGCATCAACGCGCTGATGCTGCTACCGCTTACGGATTCGTTTACGTTCAGTCCGTACGAAGCTATCAGTCCGTTCGGGATCAATCCGGCATATATCGATTGGGAGAAGGTCCCTTATGAAGGCCGGACTCCGGAGGAAAAATTCGAATCTTTCAAGCGGATCATGCGGGAGGATCCCGGCTTCCGAGCTTTCCTCAAAAGCCCCGCATTCCAGGATATCAGGAACTACGCGGACACCAAGGCGATTTACGCGCTTCGAACGGACGGCGAGAAGAATCTTCCGCCGGAGAATATTCGCGCTCAGGTAAGACAAACGACCGAATACGCCCGTCTTGTCGGTTCGGAAACGGCCGGGGACGGATTTTACATTTTTGAACAATATGTCGCTTTAATGCAATTGAAGGAAACGATCGCATTTGCGCATCGAATGGGTGTGAGGCTTTTTTTTGATCTCCCGTTTTTTCAAAATGACCAAGGCGCCTTGGCGATCCATCATCCCGATTATTTTGAATGGGAAAACGGAAAGGTGAGAAATCCGGTTTACGACAAACTGGGCGGAAGAGACAAACAAACCTGGCACGGCCAGGGATACTGGGATTATGACCGGGTCCGGCAGTTTGGATACGAACCCATCCTGAGGATTTTCCGCTATTGGCTTGATTTGGGATTTGACGGGTTCCGCTGGGATGCGGCGCATATGAGCGCGCCGGAGATCCGCCGGGCGGTGAACGAAAAGATTTACCGGGGCCGCGACATTCTTCCGATTACCGAACAGCTGGGCGGGACGGACGATGACGCGCATGACCTGGCCAGAAATGGATTTTTGCTTTATCGCAGCATCGAATACCCCGCGAAAGGCGGGTTGGGCGGACTTGAAGCGCAGTTGACATGGACGGCGCATGATTATCATTTCGGGCAGAATACCATGCATGACACTCCCAGAGTTCCGTTTGCGTTCCAAGCCATCACCTGCACCGACGGTTCTCTTGAGCAGGAGAAAGTGACAACCGTTGCGGTTCAACGTTTGGTTAATTACACGCAGGAAATAGGTCTTTTCCTGCAGGGAGACGAGTGGGGGCAGGGCGGGCCGAATCCCAACGATATGCGTTACAACGAAGCCGGGAATGAGCATTGGCATTGGGATGTGCCGAGTCCGATGGACTCTTCCGGCCGGCGCTATGATATCCGGGAGGATCTGGGCGCGATTTTTCGTGTCCGCCGCGAACATCCCGTTTTTTCAAGACCCGGCACACTGGCCTTTTTGAGAAACAGCAACTGGCCGAATGTCTCGAGTTTTCTCCGAAGATCGGAGAACGAAACCGTTCTGGTGGTCATCAATGTGACTCCCCGGCGTCAGGAAGGTTCCGTTTATTTCGACGGCAAAGCCGGTTTTGAGAGCCTCGGGCTTCCCCGGGACCATTCTTTCAGTCTGACAAATTTGGAAACCGGCGAGAAGACCGAATTTGTGCCCGGGCAGGATTTTTCTTCGGAAGAAAATGCCCTCCGCTTTAAACTTGAACCCGGACAAGCCTATATTTTTTCTCTCAGGGAGATTTCCGGGCAGACAGCGGCTTCTTTGGGCGGAACCTCTTCCGCTTTACCGCGGGATCCTTTTTATCAGGCGTTGGCGCAGGGGTACGAGAAGTTCATTTCTTTCGATCCGTTTGACAAACCCGCCATTTATGCCGGCGGCCGCGGAACACATTTCGGGGACCAGGAATGGGGGCGCGATTTTGCGATCAGTCTGCTCGGGCTGATCCAAATGGCGGCGGGCGGGGAATCGGTTGATTTTCCGGAGGGGCGGAAATCCGCAAAGGAATTGTCGAAAGAACTTATCCGGCGATGGGCCGGAATTGATCCGGAAGGACGGCCCGGGATGGACCCGGATCACCGCAAACGGATTGACGGGAAAAATCCGGACGGCGACGTCATGTACAACGTCATCAATTGGTACGGCGGATTCAACCGGAACACCGTCGATGCGCCGCTTTGGTTTTCGGAAGCGGTATTTCAATATGTGCGCGCCACGGGCGATTATGATTTTTTGAAGGAACCCATGCGGGAAGGGCAGAGTCTGCTTGAGGTGCTGTGGGAGATTGTCGACCGCTACCGGATGTCAGGGGAAGATCTTGTACGAAACGGGATTGCCGAAAGAAGTATTCAAATGGATCCCGCAACCGGTTTTATTCTCGTGCCGCGGGAGAAATATACGTGGATGGACACGGAATTCACGCCGAGACAGGGGTATCCCGTGGAGATTCAGGCGCTTTGGTTCAACGCGTTGCGGCGCGTTGCGGATTTGACGGAGAAGCTCCGGCCCGAGGAAAGGCAAAGGATTCAGGAGGCCAGGACACTTGCGGACCGCATGAAAGAAAATTTTCCGCGCTATTTTTGGAATGCCGGAAATCATTCCTTGTACGACATCCTCGGGACGGACGGTGTCATGACGCCGGATGATTCCGTCCGAAAAGGATGGGCGGACCCGGCCGTAAGGCCGAATCAGCTTTTTGCCGTTCTTTTCGGTTTGGCGGAGGGGGAAAAGGCGAGGGAAATTCTCGGGACGATCAAGGCAAAGCTTCTCATCCCGGGAGCATTGCGAAGTCTGGCTCCGGAAGCGGCACCGTTTGCCGTTTACCGGCATGATTTCGAGGTTGCTGAACGGGATGGATTGAATAAGAACGCCGCTTATCACAACGGACTGGGCTGGGTATGGTTGTATCCCTTTTATTTTCTTGCCGCCGCGCAAAACGGGATGATGAGCCCCGAAGAAGCCGAAAGTCAGATACGAAAAGATCTTGAGCCGATTCTTCAATACAATCCTCAGCGCAGCCTGCCGGAGCTCTTGTCCGGAGATTCTTACGACGGTGTTCATGCCCGCCGCGGGCCGGACGCGCAGGCCTGGAGCGTTGCGACCGCCATCGCGGTTTTGCATCAATTGAGAAATATGAAAACCGGAGCGTCTTTGGGGGAAGATCATGGGGTCCGGAGAAGCGAACGGCGTTCCGTAATGAAGCTGACGGATTTGCCGGACGATGATCGCATTCGGATTGTGCAAGGCGATCCCGGCAGTTATTTTTCGCTTACGACCGGGCAGGTTTATTTTCCGCGCGATAAAGGGATTCGGCCGATAAAAATCAACCTCGAAAGATTTCCTCCCGGGTTAAATTTCTTTGCGGTATACCGGGGGCGGAAACTGATGAGCGTTCGGCACGGTCTTTTTGAGCCACGTTCCGGGAAAAATCTCAAAGATTATCCGGTTGTTTGGAAAAGGAAAATTTTGTCTACGCCCGGGGAGATCGATGCGTTTGTGACAAAGCAGGGATTGAGGGAATTGTTCGCTTTGGGGATGGATCATCCCGGCGAGTTAAAGCAGTTGCTGGCTTATTTTCTCCGCGGCGCGGACCTTACTTTGGAAGAGCTCGAAAAGCTGATCTGGGGGTTCCGGAGTCTTCATCTCGGGGAGGTGACGAGGTTTCACGGGTTTCCGGACCGCGGACTTAATTTTGTTGATGTTTTTCTTAAGACACTGCTTGAAAAAGCGGCTTTGTTTTCCAATCTCGACGAGAAAGACCAGGAAGTTATCATCCGCGTATTTATCAATTGGGTTTACAAGGAATACCGAAAAGATCCGGAAACAAAGATCCGGCAATTGGAAGCGAAAATCGGCCGGTCGGATCTTCCTCTGCTCAACCGTTTAAAGGAACGGGTGCGGGACGAATTTCTGGTCGCCGCTGCGTTCCGGCCGGAACATATCCAAACGCCTCTGGAACCGCATGAGGCCATCGGGGCCTATCGGTTGAGACAGCATGACCGTTATGCGCTTTTGGACGGAGCCCGGGTCGGAAAGACCATTCAGGCGCTGGCCGCGCTGGAGATGAATGACCGGACTCTGATTGTGTCCCCCGCCGGGGTGATTGATACATGGCTTGAAGAAGAACGTAAGAGTTTCTCGGACCGGCTTGGCGTTGAATTTGTGTCGGCGGACAGCAGTGCGGGGGAAGTTCAAGAAGCGATCGGGCGGTTGAAGGGAACGGACCGTCAAGCGGTCGTGGTGCTGCGGGGTTCTCCTTCTAACCGCCGGCAATTGCTTGATGCGGTCCGTGGCCGTAAAAACACCCTTCTCCATGTCAGTTACGAAACGCTTCGGCAAATGAGCGACGAAGAGCTCGGAGTTTTGCAGGAAGCGCTGGACGGGATTATTTTGGATGAATGGCAGTACGCCGAAAATTTTGTTTCGGGGGAAAGCCGGCTGAATGCGCAGCAGGCTTTTGTTGTTCAGAAAATCAATCCGAAAAAGAAATGGGTTTTAACCGCAACGCCTTACCGTACGGACCCCCACAAACTTTATGCGTTGTTTCATTATCTTCTCAAGGATTCGGCCAATCCGCCGGAATGGGCTCGGGCGGACGGCGGGTATGTGTTCAAACACACGTTTACGGACAGTTTCGAAGGATTTCGGCTGTTGAATCGGGAGTTGGGGACGTTAAGTCTTCGCCGTCACCGGGAGGATGTTTGGGAAATTTACGAGGAGGGAAAGACTCCGGCAGGTACTCTGGCGATTCCGAGAAAGACCCCGCCGGTTGATTGCGAATGGGAAATGTCTCCTGAAATGACCCGGCAGGCATTGGATATTGTCCGGAGCTTTAAGGATTTTGTGGCGGACACGTATAACCCGGCGGTACGGACAGGCAGGGTCCGTCGTGTGGCCGACCGGGAAAAGCCGGCGCAGATATTGCGGCATGAAGACTTGAATATTCCAGACAAGATCAAATTTTTGCGGTGGATTGAAACGGACCCTCCTCACGTGGGGCTTGATCCGGACGGCACTTACTGGGAGCGGCTGGACGAGGTGGTTCGGGAGCAACTCGCTGATCCGGAGCGAAAAATCGTGATCGCCGCGCAGAATGTTTTTATGGTTGAAGATATCCTGAAGCGGTACGGCGGATACGGCGTGGCGCGGATTGATGGCCGGGTTACGGGATGGGCAAGGGATGAGAGCGGGGAAATCCGGAGAGATTCAAACGGCCGCCCGATTACCGCTAAAAATTATGAGAGACACCGTTTTCAGGAAGATCCGGGTGTCCGGATTATGGTGATCAATGTGCGCGCGGGAGTCGGGATCGATCTCTCCCGGGCGGACGCGTGGATTTATGCGCAAATGCCGGAGACTTTTACGGAAATGTATCAGTCCATGGCGCGGGCATTTGGCCCCAATCGCCCGGATCATCCTCGGGAGACCGTCAATGTCATTTTCATGATTTCGAAATACGGACAGAAGTTCGGAGAAGGTTTGTCCGGTCAAGACCGGGAATATTACGAGGCGGGGACGGTCACTCAAATTCACAAAAGGCGGTTAGAGGCCCAGCAGCTCCGGTATCAGCGCATTTTGGAGGGGCCTTTTGAAGTTCCGGAAACTTTTTGGGATGAGGGAGACGACCTTTCTCCCGAGGAAGAGGAGAAGGGGCTTCCCCCTGCTGCGGGCGCTTTTTTTCCGGATCTGCTTGCCGATTTTTCCGGAGGGAGGGGATTGACGGGGGCCCGGAAGAGAACACTTCGAATTGCGGCACAACTGGGAGGGCTTTACGCGGTTGCCGACCCGGAACAGAGGCGGGCCATTCTTGAGTTGGCGCATGACGGACATGTCTTGCGGGAAGACTTAACGCCGCTTGTTCGGGCCATTGTCGAAATCGCAGAAAAGGAAAATTTCGATCCGGAAGATTTCAAGATTCTTGCCTCGCTCAAGGGGATCTCAAACCGTTATCTCCGCCGGAAAATTTACCGGGGATTACCCGGATTTCTAAATCAGACTTATCGGGGGGCGGTTGAAACGGAAGGCGTCACGCCGACGGATGAAACGGCCGCAACGCTTTCCGGGGTGGTCCGAAATTACCGGTGGGGAAGCGAGTCTATCCCGGACTATGTCTTGATGGCCGGATTGATTTTTCTGCAGGATGCCGAGGACCCCGAGCGGAGAAAAGAAAGTTTCGTTACTCTTGCCGAACAAATCACGCGGCGGGGGGGGAATCTGAGAATGCGATTTCAGGAACTCTTATCCTGCCTGGCTGCGATTCAAACGATTCCGGTTGCTTGGCTCCCTGCCCTTGAGGACGAGCGTTTTGATCTAGGAGAGCGGCTTGCGTTATTGCGCAAACTGGCTTCGATTGCGCCTTTGCTGGAAGATTCTTTTGGGGAGGTCTTTGGCGGTTCGGGCAATGATTTTCCGGGATTGGCAAAAATAATCGAGGAGAAAAGTCCCGCGGTTCTTCAAAATTATTTTAGAGAAGCTTTAGGTTTGGAAATTGCCCCCGAACGTTTGTGGGAATTAGGCGCGGAAGAGATCGAAAATGTCTACGGCCTTTTAATTTCTCTGAAGCGGGGCGAAGAGGAATCTCGCGAGGGGGACCGGAAGGAGCTTTTCCGGCGCGAAATCGGACGTTTCGGAGAGGCCCTTTCACATGTCTTTGACGGAACTTTTCCGGCGTGGCGGAACCGGCAGGAAGGAGCGCGGCGCTACGGGGCCCGGGTCGAATTCATGGCGGATCAAGAAGATTTCTGGCGCGTTTGGACCGAGGAAACGAGAGTGACGCGGGATACGCCGGGATGGGAGCGTTTAGGGGATTTTGTGCTTGAGGAGCAGAAAGTCGAGAAGAGAATCCGGTCGGTTTTGTCGGAATTGCTGACAGAGGTCCGGTCGGACGGGAAAATTTTGGAAGAAATGGAAGGGAGTCCCGTCGCCCGCTTGTTTGAAAATTATCAGGCTGATCCGGCATTCTTGGAGGTTTTACGCGGGCGCCAGAGCAGACTGGAAACGATACGCCGGAAAATATTTGAGAGCGAACCGCTGACTGCCGCGGAAAACGGATTTTTACGGTCGTTGGGAATCGGACCTTCGGAACGACGGTCCGTTACGCTGAAGCGTCTTGACGAAGAATATGAACCCGGGGAAGCGGCGCTCCTTTGGATGGAATTGAACGAAATGTCGGTTCGGGACGAAGCGGATAGCTTTTCGATGGAAAAAGTTGCGGCGCTACTGAAACGGACGGAGGAAAGAATTGATGAGGCGGGCATTTCTCCCTTGATCGAAAATCTTCTGACGGATTTAGGGAATTTAATGACCTTGAGTAGGCGGAAAATGCGCAGGCGTTATCGGAATGTGGAGATTATTGTCACGTCCGATCCTTTTCTGATCATGAGGCGGGGAATGTTGGATCCTCAACTCCGGAACTGTTTTGAGTTGGACGGAGACCCTAAATTGGTGCGTTCTTTGCTGGATGATTTGGGGAGCCGGAACAAGATGCTTGTGATCGTGAAAGCAAACGGGCGGTATCAGGCGGTGGCGATTGCGAAAGTCAAGACGGACAAGAAAGACCGGGCCGGGAAGGCCGCGCCGGAGGACGGGGAACCGGTTTTGTTTTTGGAGAGAATTTTGGAAAGAAAAGGCGGTTATGATTTTGAGGAAGAAATTCTTGAAGTCCTGCGGGAAACTAAAGCGGCCCGAATGCGGGAGACCCCTTTGCTTGCGGTGAAAGCGAGTAAGTCCGTTTTAAATCCCGTAACGTTATGGTCGACCGGGGGATACGGGGAGGAGGAGTATTCGGAACCGCAGTTTCGGCTGAGAAAAAATCATTATTTGCAAAAGGAGGAAGACGGTTCGGCGCCCGTTTATCGGGCCGACGGAAGCAATATTACCGCATACCAGCATGAAGTCAAAGCCAGGGTAATCGGAAGTTCATTGGGAGTCAGTGTCAGCCCCGAGCAAGCGGCTGTGATCCGGGAGATTTCGGACGCTTTCTCACGCCTTTCGAATGCCGAAGGCAAAGATGAAACGATAGAGGACATCATGGCACTGGTAAGCGACGGCGCCTTGATGGCGAGATTCCCTTGCCCGGGCGGAGGGAATGTCCGAAAACCGTTTTATTTCGGCGGGATGAAAAACTTGGAAAAAGTCCGGTTGAGGATTACGGGACTGGCGGAAGGGAAATTCCGCCTCGAATTTTTCTGCCGGCCGGAAGGAGAAGCGAAATTCCGCGAGGAGCCGACGGTGGTGATCTGGGACGGAGGCCGTTATGTTCGGGAAGGGGATGACCGCCGGGAAAAGGAAGCGTTGAGCAGAAAAATAATCGCTGCATTTGAAAAAGTCGGGACGGGAGAGACCGTGGATCTCGGCGATGTCCGGGCCTTGATAGACCTGAAACAAGGGCGGTTGTCCGAAGTCTTTCCTTGTCCCGGGAGCGGGGTTTCCGGAAAAAGAATCGGATTTGGCGCCGGCGAAAAATTAGAAGCGGTTCGCTTAAAGATAACCGGTTTAGGGGACGGGCGGTATCAGCTTGATTTTTATTACCGGAAAGAAGGAGAGAAGAAATTCCGGGAAAACCCCGCGGTTGTTATCTGGGATGAGAAGATATACCGGACGCTTAGGGACTGGACTGCGAAGAAAATCGCCGAGGCTTACGATGAAATCAAAGGCGGAGCGAAGGAAAAAGAAATCGAGGACGTGAGTGTTTTTATCAATAAGAAGGACGGACGATTAAAAGAAGCTTTCTTGAAACCGGACGGCAGAAATTTTGGGGAGTCTTTTGGTTTCGGATTAGAGGGAGATTTAAGCAAGGTTAAGCTGAAAATTACTGATTTAGGAGAAGGAAAATATCGTCTTGAATTTTACTATCAAAAGCAAGGGGAGCCCGCGTTCCGTAAGGAACCGGCCGTGATCATTTGGGACGGCGCCACGTATAAGACTTTACGGGATTTTACCGTTCAGGCGATTCGGGAAGCTTTTGCGACTCTTGAAAAAGGTGAATCGCGGGAAGTCGATGTCGGCGATGCGGACGTGTTGATTGATAAAATGAGCGGGACGTTCAGAAAGGGGTTTCCGGGCCCCGGAGACTATGAGCGGGAAGAACCATTTAGTTTCGGAGGCGGGACCAATCTGGATTCGGTCCGTTTAAGAATAACCGGTGAGGGAGAAGGTCGGTATTGCCTGGAACTTACCTGCCGCAAAAAGATAAAAACGGAAGCGGAAACGGAAGGGGCACCGGAATTTTCGGAGAAAGTGGTTTTGGTTATTTGGAATGGAACGCAATACGTCCGGGAAGATGGGATGCATGAGAAAAAAGACGAGAGGAAGTCGGTGCGGGACGCGATTGTCGGAATTTTTGATTCGATTAATCAAGGCGTGAAAAAAGACGGCGAGATCGAAGAGGTCGGCTGCCTGTTTGATTCGGAAGCGGGCCGGTTTTTCAAGTCATTCCCGCGGCCGGACGGCCGGAATGTTGGCGGCAAGGGGGTTGGCATTGGTGTGGGCGGGAAAACTGAGGCGGGGAAAGTGAAGATTATCGGAACGGGAAAGGGGAGCTTCCGCTTGGAGATTACTTATCGAAAGCGGGGCGAAAAGGATTTTCGGAAAGATCCGGCGGTTATTTTATGGGATGGGAAGGCATATAAAACGCTTAAAGACTCTAAAATCGAGGAAATTCGAAAAGGTTTCAAACAAGTTGAAGGTGCGGTCAGGGTTCGCATTGAAAACGTGGACGTATTGATCAATAAAATTAAAAAACGGTTACAACAGGCCTTTCCGGTCCCGACGGGAGGTATTCTGCCGGACAGGATTTCCTTGAATATCGGTGAGAGAGTCGATCGGGTCGATTTGGAAATGATCGGGATGAATGACGGGAAATTCCGATTGGAGTTTCATTGTCGCCGGGAAGGAAATACGGATTTTGAGCCGGAACCTGCCGTGTTGATTTGGAACGGCGCCCAATATGTCCGGCCGGAGAGAATGGGCGACGTTATTTTTGAATTGGAGGGAGATGAGCAGCTGGAGGGCCAATCGTTAGGCCAGGAGAGGGGGCTTCCGGCTTCCGCTTCAAGTTTGGGGAAATCAACCGGCAGGGGGAGAGGCTCGCTTGACGCGAAATTGCGGGCCGATATTGACCGCGAGGAAAAGCAGAGAAAAGCGGCCGTGGCCGGCACGAATGCGCAGATCAAAGCCCGGAACAACGAAGCCCTGCAGCGAGGGACGGCTTTAACGGAAAAAGTGATTCCGTGTTATCTCGCCGATGACGGGAAACTGATTTTTACCTATGAAAACCTGATGAGCGTTTTAACGAATTCCAAAGTCGGATCAAAGAAAAAACTCCGGGTTTTTCTGGAAATGCTCGAAGCCTCGGAAACCGAACATCCGGTGGAACTTTTCGGATTTCCCGCAAACGGAGCGCTGACGGAGGAATTTATCGGTTTACTGAGACCGCTTGCCGATAAAACCGATTTCGTGGATTTGATTATTCTCAGTCGTTTTTTTGCCGATCACGCCGATCGCGATTTGATTGCTTCAGGGGACATGTCCTATCAGAAGGCTTTGCACCAGCGATTAAGCCGGTCGGATGTCAACCTGCCCGCTCCGGAACCCGGCCTTGAGATTTTTGACCGGGACGACGAGGAGGAAGAAGAACCCGAGGAATTAGCGGAAGCGGTTGTGACGGCCGATGCGGGAACCGGTGCCGGGGAGGAGTCATCTGCCGGCGAGGGGGTTGCGAAAGCGGACGAAGAGAACCTTGAGCCTGTCGTGCCGCCTGAAGATTTTCGGACCGGATTTCATAAAGCCGTTGAAAAATTAGGGTCGGAAGCTTCTTTGAAATCGGTTGCGGCGGAGCTCGGACATTCGGCGCCGGCAGAGTTTTTACGGGAAGCTTGGCAAAACGGGCTGGACGTTTTTGGCGCGGGTGTTTCGAGAGGGGAGTGGACTGCCGGGGAGCATCAATCAATCGTGAGTTTGGCCGTGGAATTTTATCCGGACGATATCTCCTGCAAGGCAGTCGGGGTGCGATTGGGGTATGAGACGGCCGGCCAGTTTCTGACCGAGAGCCGGAGGCTGGGAGTGAATGTTTTCACGCTCGGAGTGATGAGAGGGAATTTAACGCCCACGGAATTTGCTTCTCTCGTGAGACAAGTCATTCAAAGCCAGGGAGAAGCGGCATCGATTGCGGAAACGGCCCAGTGGCTGGGATATGAAGGGATTGCCGGACTGATGAAGGACGCGTGGAAGAAGAACGTGAATATTTTCAAATTGGGAATATCGCCTGAATCACTGAGCCGGGAAGAATGGACTGAACTGGCGCGTACCGTTTCGGAAGAATTCGGTGCCTATGCTTTTCTCAAAACGGCGGCCGAAAAATTGGGTTATGAGTCGAAGATTGAATTCATGAAAGCCGCTTGGGATCGAAACGTCAGCGTATTCAAACTCGGAATCAAACGAGGCGAATTGAGCGGGGCTGAATTTGAGATGCTGGTGCGGGCGGCCGTTCAGAAACTCGGAGAGAACGCTTTTATCAAGGGAGTGACCGAGCTTTTGGGATATGAAAAGCCGGAGGAGTTTTTGCAAGCCGCGCTGAAGCATCATCTGAACGCGTTCAAAAAATGCGGAGTCAAAATGGGGGATTTGACGTTGAAGGAATGGAGCGCTTTGGTGAAGACGGTTACGGAACATCCGAAGGCCGATACCGGAGTAAAACCCGTTGCTTTAGAACTTGGATACGAAAATGCCGTAGCGTTTTTCCGCGAAGCCTGGCGGCGGGACACGGATGTTTTTGAATTGGGCGTGACTCGAGGGACGATGTCCCGAAAAGATTTTGAAGAGCTGGTTACCGCTGCGGTGGAGGGTCTTGAAAAACCGTTTGCGTCATCCGTGGCCGGAAGATTGGGGTATGACAGCGGGGAAGCGTTTTTGACGGAGGCCTCTGATCGAAAAGTTGATGTGTTTGGATTGGGAGTACAGAAAGATGAGCGAACGCGGAAAGAGTTGGAGGATTTCCTGCGGCAAGGGGTGTCGGAGATGGGAGAAGCCGCAACACTGGATATATTTGCCGTGCGGTTAGGATATCCGACCGGAGCCGGGCTTTTGGAGGAGGCCTGGCGGCTTCAGGTTAATGTCTTTCAGCTGGGAGTCAAACGAGGGAATTGGACTCCGGAAGAATTCTCCGCTTTGGTGGAAAAGGCGGTTGAAACATTAGGGAAACGGGTATCTCTTGTGTGGGTTGCGGGGCGGCTGGGTTTTGATGCGCCGTTGGATTTTCTGAGAGAGGCCTGGAAGAACCGGATCGACGTGTTCCGGTTGGGTGTGCCGCGAGGGAAAATGAGTCGGGAGACTTTTTCGGCGGTCGTGAAAGCGGCTGCCGAAAACCTGAAAGACCGGGCAACGCTCAAAGCGGTAGGGAGAAAACTCGGATACGATCGGGTTGAGGAATTTTTGTTGGAGGCGTGGCAGAAGCACGAAAATGTTTTCGAAGACGGGGTTTTGAGAGGAACGCTTACGCGGAAGGAATTTGAGATTTTGATCGGAGCCGCGGTCGCCGAATTGGGGGACGATTGCGGCTTGAAGACGGCGGCCCGATGGTTGGGATTCGACAGCCCGGCCGAATTTTTGAAAGAGGCATGGGGCAGAAAAATCAACGCATTCAAAATGGGTATTCCCCGCGGCAAACTGACGAAAACTCAATTTCGCGCACTGGTGAAAACAGCCAAGGAAGAATTAGGGCCCGGCGCCTCCGCTTTGGAAGTGGGGAGGTGGCTCGGATACGGAACGGCGGAGGAGTTTCTGGCCGACGCAGACAAGAACCGTGCCCGTCTGAGTCCCGGTAGGAGGTCCGGCCCGAGGAAACACTCCGTGAGTTTTCGGGCACGGGTGACCGGAGCTGTGGAAGCGCTTGGCGATCAAGCGTCTCTCGAAAAGGTGTCTCAAAAACTCGGATTCCCCGGACCGGAGGAGTTTTTGACGGAAGCCTTCGGGAAGGGCACGAAAGTTTTTGCTTTGGGAGTGAACCGGGGAGAGCTTTCCGAAAGTGAATTTACGGAACGGGTTCGATGGTTTGCGGCGAAATTAGGAGAATCCGCAACGGTTGAGGCTATGGCTTCCTGGATGGGGTATGAGGATTCTCTGACCTTGTTGCGGGACGCGTGGCAGAGAGAAATCGATATTTTTAAGGCCGGAGTGGGCCGGGGCGAATTGAGCAGCCGGGAATTCGGCGCATGGGTGAAGGCGGCCGCGGAATGTCCCGGTCCCGATCCCGCTTTATCGGTTGTGGGAGTCCGGCTCGGATATGAAACGCCGGAAGAGTTTCTCCGGGACGCGTGGAAAAGAAAAGTGGAATTGTATCCGCTCGGTGTTTTGAGGGAAGATTGGAACGCCGCGGATTTGAAAATGCTGGTAACGGAAATGGCCGGCCAGACGGCCAAGGAACCGGTTTTGAAGCGCGTCGCGCGAAAACTCGGATTCGATTCGACGGAAGCGTTTCTGATTGAGGTCGTGAAGAAAGGTGTTAATGTTTTTGAATCCGGAATCGGCCGAGAGGATATTTCCCGGAACGGGTTCCGGGCGATGCTCAACGCGGCGGTTGAAGAACATGGCGGCACGGCCGCTCTTAGCGCGGTTTCCGCCGCTTTATGGTATGAATCCCCGGCGGAGTTTTTGAAGGATTCCTGGCGGAAACAGGTCAATGTGTTTCACTTTGGCGTGGAGATGGAAGCGGGCGGAGAGCTTTTGAAAACCTTGGTCCGAACCGCGGTTGAAGAATTCGGGAAACGGGCTTTTGCGGAGCCCGTTTCGGCGAATTTGGGGTACGAGACGACGGCGGAATTTTTAGAGAAGGCCTGGGGCGAAGGAATCGATGTTTTTGGGGAAGGCGTTTTGCGGGAAGAATACGCCCCGGAAGTTTTACGGTCTTTGGTGAATACGGCCGTACGGGTATTCGGCGAAGAGGCTTCTCTGAAAGTCGTGGCCGAGAAATTGGGGTACCCGGACGCAGAGAGTTTGGTTAGAGATGCGGAAGGGAAAGATATCCGTTTGTTTGAAGCCGGGGTGTCGAGAGGAGAGTTGGACGTTGAAAAATACCGGTCCGTACTGAATATTTTAATTGAAAGCTCCGGGGGGGCTCCTGACCTTCAGACGTTGGCCTTGAGATCCGGGTATCCGGACGGCGCCGGACTTTTGGAAGACGCATGGAAAACCGGGGTAAATGTGTTTTTGATGGGGGCACGACGCGGGGAGACGGAAAAAGACGGATTTGAGGCGTCGGTTCAAGCCGCCGTGAAATATCTGGGCGGAGAGGCTTTTCTGGGACCGGTCAGCCGATGGCTGGGATATGAGAACGCGGATGAATTATTCCGGGATGCCGGCCGATTCGGAACGGACCTGTACGCTTTGGGGGTATTGAAAGAGGAGCTGGCCGGCGGTGAATTTCTGCGGAGGCTTCGCCGTTTGGTCGGGGATTCCGGCGGAAGCGTTCCGATCGGGATTGCGGCCGAAAAATTTGCCTGTCGCACACCGGAAGAATTTTTCTCGGATGCATTGAGTCATGGAGTTGATGTTTTTCGTGAGGGAGTGGTCCGTGGCGATTTGAGCCGGGAAGAATTGGAAGGCTTGATCCGGGAGGCGGGACGGCGGCTGGGCGGGGGCGCTTCGGTCGAAGATTTCACGGGGCCTTTGGGATATCAGACCCATGAGGAATTTTTGTCCGATTTGTCGGATCACGGAATCCGGATATCGGATTTGGGGCTGTGGATCAAACCGGACGAGCGGGACGCGTTTGAAATGTCTGTCCGGAAGGCAATCGAAGAGACGGGGGACGGATTGTCCCTGAAGCGGATCGCATCCCAATCGGGTTATTCCGATTTTATTTTATTCGTCAAAACGGCCTGGGCCTACGGAATTTCTGTTTTTGAATCGGGAGTCAGAGTCGGCGCCGATCTTGAAAGGGACGAATTGCTCGCTTTGGTGGAAGCGGCCAGGATGAATGCCGGCGGGACACAGGCGCGCGCGGCGGAGGTTGCCCGGAAGCTCGGATACTCGAATTATACGGGTTTGTTTAAGATCCTGAAGCGTTACGGTATCCGGATCGAGGATTTGCATTTCGCGAAAGCGAAGGGCGGCGCGCGTTTGGGGAATGTGCCACACAACAAGCGGTGGACTCCGGAATCTCTCAAGGCCGCGTTTTGGGAGCTCTATGAGGAACTTCGGCGGACGGGCCAGCCGGTTGATTTTAGCTATTCCGGATTGACCGCGATGAAGCGCGGTGACTTGTATCACGGGATACGCGACAGTTTTGACGGCTTGCCGGAAGCGTTGATGGGAATTTTCGGCCCCGAGATTGTCGGGAAACATCCGGAATGGAACCGGAAAAGCAGGGCGGGGAAAAAGGCATTGGAGAAAATAACGGGGCAGGCCAAGGGACAGTCACTGGGGGAGCCGGGAAAGACGTTTTTACGAGAGGCCGTTACATTTGAAATCCCCGTGTCGGGGAAACCGGTATCCGTTTCATTTCCCGCAGCGCTTGCGACCGCTCTTCCCGTTTTAAACGGCGGGATATCGGTTTGGGCGGAAGCCATGACGGTCGTTTCCGTTTTTGACGGATTTGTCAGCCCGTTTTATCCCCGTGATATTTCACTGCTTCTCACGGAGATCCTCGAACCGGCGATCGCTTTTGCGGAAGGGGAAGCGTTTGCCCCCGAAATAACGGATCCTGCGGCACGCTTTTTTAACGAAAACGGCTCCCGGTTTTCCGATGTTCTCCGGACGGATTCGGCCGGACGGCGGGGCAATATAGCCATTTTAATGGATATTTCGGCGGTCAGAGGGGCTTCGGCGGCTGAAATCCGGAATTTTTCCCGGATGCTGGAGCGGGGGGATTTCGTGATGATTTTGTGGGACGGCATGGGGCAGGGGGTCGTTGACCGCAAGAAACCCAAAGCGGTGTCTCAGCTGATGAAAAATCTCATTCCGAGAGGAGTCCTCGTGAAAGACGTTTTTTCCGGTTCTTCCGCCGTCGATATCCGCCGGGAGCTTCCCGTTCAGTACCGCCGGGGGCTTTTAATCGCCGAATCCGGGATTTTGCGGGAGGATTTCCGGAATTTCGAAGTTCCGATTGAGCTCGAGAAATTCGGGGTGGATCTCGAATTTTTCGGGAAGGCCGGGATTGACAGGCTTCAGGCCGTGGGGCTATTGCGGGAAATCGCTTCAAACGAAGACGAATCGGTTCGCCGCCGCGGATACCGTCTGATCGGAGCGGATTATGATCCTTCCGCGAATAGTTGGAGCCTCGGCGCGGGACTTCTGACCTTTATTCACGCGCAGTACGCCGAAATGCGAGCCAAGAAAGAAATTGCGCGCGCCGCGTAAAAATTCCTTTGGAGTTTCCTTCTCCCTCAATATAATGAAGCCCAAGTTTATTTTTTAAGGAGAATTTTTATGTGCGGAATCGTCGGTTACATCGGGCCGAAAGAAATCGTATCAGTCCTTCTCGGGGGCTTGGAAAAGCTTGAATATCGCGGATACGATTCAAGCGGGATCGCCTGCGTTCTTGAAAAAGAAGGCTGTGCGAAGCTTGTTTCCGTTAAAGAAAAGGGCAAATTGATCAGCCTTAAGGGAAAATTGGCAAAAACCAAGGGGGTGTCCGGGCATTTGGGAATCGGGCATACCCGTTGGGCCACGCACGGAGCTCCGTCCACCGAAAACGCCCATCCTCACGGGGATTGCACCGGAAAGTTTTTCCTGGTGCACAACGGGATTATCGAGAATTATGCCGAACTGAAGAGGGAACTGATCCGGAAAGGGCACCGGTTTTCTTCGGAGACAGACACGGAAGTCGCGGTTCATCTGATCGAAGAATATTACAACGGGAACGTCCTGGAGGCGTTCCGGAAAGCGATCCGGCGAATGAACGGATTTTTCGCTTTCGTGATGATCACCGCGCATGAACCCGGAAAGCTTTTTGCTTTTAAACGGTCCAACCCGCTTGTGATCGGGATCGGTGCCGGAGAGAATTTCGTCGCCAGCGACGTGCCGGCATTGCTGGCGCATACCCGCCGCGTAATTTACCTGGATGACAATGAACTGGCGGTGGTGGAAAAGGATAAGGTCTCCGTCCTCCAGCTTGAGAGCGGGAAACCCCTTCGCAAAGAAATCTCGGTCATCAAATGGGATACCCGCCAGGCCGAAAAAGAGGGCTATCCGCATTTCATGCTGAAGGAAATCTACGAACAGCCCCATGTGATCGAAACGACTTTGAAAGCGCTGATGAAAAGCAGGCGTGTTCTGTTCGAAAACATCAATGCGTCGGTCGAAAAACGCTTGAAGAAAATTCAGCGCGTTCATTTCGTGAGCTGCGGAACGGCCTATCATGCGGGGCTGGTCGGCGGTTACATGGTGGAAAAATGCGTCCGCCTGTCTCCCCGGACGGCGGTTTCCAGTGAGTTTCGCTACGAGAATCCCGCAATCAATGAAAACGATCTGATTATTCTGATCACTCAGTCGGGAGAAACGGCCGATACGCTTGCCGCGTTGAGAGAAGGAAAAGCGAGGGGCGCTCTCACGCTTGCGATTGTCAATGTGGTCGGCAGCACGATCGCCCGCGAAGCCGACTGCGTGATTTATACGCATGCCGGGCCTGAAATCGGGGTCGCCTCCACAAAAGCGTATCTGGCTCAGCTGATGGTGCTGGCTCTCTTTTCGGTTTATTTCGGTCAATTGCGGGGCGCTTTACCGGCGAAGCGGGCGAATGGCTTCATGAAAGATTTCCTGAAACTGCCTTCGCAGGTACGGGAAGTCTTGAAACAGGAGAAAGTTATTTTGCGTTGCGCGCAGCAACTTTATCAGAAGAGAAATTTTCTTTATCTCGGCCGCGGATTTAATTTCCCGAATGCGTTGGAAGGAGCGCTTAAATTAAAGGAAATCAGCTACGCGCATGCGCACGGGTATCCCGCCGGCGAAATGAAACACGGACCGATTGCCTTGATCGATCAGACTCAGCCGGTGATTTGCTTGGCCCCTTTTTCCTGCACGTATGAAAAAATGATCAGCAATATCGAAGAGATTCGGGCCAGAAAAGGAATCGTCATCAGCATTGCTTCCCGGGGAGACGGAGAAATCCAGAAACTTTCTCATTATGTTTTTTATGTCCCTCAAACGGAGGAAATGATTTCTCCCATTTTGACCGTCATCCCGTTACAACTTTTTGCTTATCATATCGCCTGCCTCAATGACCGTGACGTTGACCAGCCCCGTAATTTGGCGAAGTCGGTAACGGTTGAATAAAAGATAAAACCGTCTTTCGTTAGATTTGCGAAGGGCAGTGCCGACTTCCTTGATTTTTCTTTTCATGAATTTTGTCGGTACAGCCGAGAAATCTAGCAAAGCGGCAATTCATCAAGATTGACGCGAAGTGCCGCAACGATGAATGTTGCGGCCGAAATCAGTAACTGTGGAATAATTTAGCGAAGCAAAAACCGTCAAGGTTTTTGCGGAGTACCGGAAGCAGGAGCCTTCCGGCCCAAGTCGGTAACGGTTGAATAGGCGGAGACGATCTTGTATTTTATCGTAACTTATTTAACCGCAATGATTTAAGATTTTTTAATCTCTTCAGTGGAAACTGTGTTTTTTTGGTGTGCCTGATAGATATAAAAAGAAGATTTGAGGCTTGAAAAGGCTATCTTTGTCGCGTAAAATAATACCGATAAAAGTGCAAGAAAATAATAAATATACTTGACATGGTTGGGAAAGCTGAATAGAATCTCACCCTCATTTGAAATGACCGTTTGACAGAATATAAAGCACTTCCTTCTTCAGGACGGAAGGAGTGCTTTTTTATTTCTCTACATTTAATTCATTTCGAATTAATCACACGGTTTGATACTACGGTTTGATATTTATGTAGTCTTGTTCTTTGATAAGGCCAATAGTGCGGTGAGCCAACGAGTAAAGCTTTGTTCTGCATCGCTACCCAGTGATGCAGACGACTCTCTATTATGGAGAGTTTGATCCTGGCTCAGAACGAACGCTGGCGGCGTGGATTAGGCATGCAAGTCGAACGCTCCTTCTAGCTTTTCCGGAAGGGGAGTGGCGAACGGGTGAGTAACACGTGGGTAATCTACCTCATAGACGGGGATAACCTTCCGAAAGGAGGGCTAATACCCGATAAGCTTACGTTTTCTTCGGGAAATGGGAGAAAAGGGTGGGGACCTCCGCAAGGGGGCCTATCGCTGAGAGATGAGCCCGCGGCTTATCAGGTAGTTGGTAGGGTAACGGCCTACCAAGCCTATGACGAGTAGCTGGTCTGAGAGGATGGTCA